>JAIPAR010000077.1 GCA_021739985.1 Bacteroidales bacterium
GGTGGAAGGTGGAAAGAGGAAAGAGGAAGGAGGAAATACGACTGCGGTGAAACAAATCAATTGAGCGGAGCGAAATCCCGAGAGCTGAGCGATTCGGGACGAATAAACAAATAAACGAATCAACAAATCAACAATTCATTGAAGGAGGAAAGAGGAACAAGGAAGGAGGAAAGAGGAAGGGGGAAGGGGGAAGGGGGAAGGGGGAACGAGGAAAGTGGAAGGTGGAAGGTGGAAGGTGGAAGGTGGAAGGTGGAATGGCATCGGTTGGTGAGCCGAAAAACAAGCAAGAAAGCGGATTAGAATCGCCCTTGTTTGAGCATTGCAGCAGCATACCAATACAAGGTAAAGTGTCCGCGAGTTTGGGCGATTCCCGCTTTGGTCGCGTAGTTTTTCGTGCGAAGCAAACGTAGCCTTGATTTTTTTGGTGACTTTTTTGATCAAGCAAAAAAGTTACTGGGGTCCGGGGCGAAGCTCCGGGAGGAAGGAGGATTATACAGATTTGAAAGGATTAAATTTATATGACCGGATTACACGGATTTGAACGGATTACGTGGATGTGTGTGCGCCAGGGATTGAAGTGGAAAGCCCGCAGCGAGACGCCCCAGGAATCAGTCTAGCGTGTGTGTATTGAGTGTAAAAGAAGAAGGATAGAAAAGGGAGACTAAGGGGCGGCTGCGAGGACTTGAAACGGAAAGCCCGACCCGAAGGGGGGCGCCCAAAAAACAGTATTGAGTGTGAGTATTGAGTATCGAAAATAGAGGAAGGAGGAAGGAAAACAGTATTGAGTGTGAGTATTGAGTATCGAAAATAGAGGAAGGAGGAAGGAAAACAGTATTGAGTGTGAGTATTGAGTAGTAAAAATAGAGGAAAGAGGAAGGTGGAAGAAGCGTAAGAGCAAAAAAAAAGGCTGCCGAAGCAGCCTCTTTCTTTTATTGTTTCACAATTCGAGCAGTCTCTCGGGTTCCGGAAGGAAGCTGGATAGCAACCATGTAAACTCCGGCATCCAATGAAGACATATCAATTGAATAAGTATCAGCTTGTAAAGCACTCATTCCAAACACTTTTTCTCCGAGGAGATTATATACCTCGATGGATGAAGCAGCCTGATTCAAGCTAATATTCAGCGTAGCATTTACCGGGTTAGGATATACGCGGCTGATTGCCATATTATTTTCATCTACAGAAACGTGGACGGAAACATCGGAAGCCATACGAAGTTCAATTTTCCATTCGCTGAACGTATAATTCAGAACACCGGTTACATCATAACGAGTACCCAGATTTGGAGTGAATGTAAAGTTTGCGTTATTATGAATCAAGGAAGCACCGGTACCATCATTCACTTGCCACATACCATAGCCATAATCCTCATTAACACACTCAGCATCAACAACTTTTACAAGAACTCCTTCGTATTGCTCGTCATTAACAGCGAGTGTAGATACGATAGCCGGAGCAGGAAGAGCATTTCCGCTTGATAAAACAGCATAAGCAGTAACTGTTTTAATTTCAGTCAATTCATAATATTCAGAAACGGTTGCAGTGATTTGAATTTCATCACCAATAGCAGGAAGATTCACATTGTCATAAACAAATACACCATTCCATGCACCATCTCCATCCTGGATGAAATATCCTTGTGAAGTACCTGGTAATAAAGAAGTAACAATACCAGAAGTGGTAACAATTACATTCGCATAAGGAGATGCAGCAGCCTGACCTTGAATTTCATAAATAGTCAGAACAGTTGGGTCAACAGCAACGGTGTAAGAACCATTATAGGTTGTAATTGCACCCAAATCATCGGTAGCGATGAAACGGAAATAAACGGTTGTTCCTTGTGCGTGAGCCGGAATAGCATCCGGATAAATTGAATAAATATTGAACAACTGAGTCAAAGTCATCACATTAGGGAAGTTAATACCATCAAGACCCCAATCGAAAGTTACAGATACAACGGTACCATCGGTATCATCCACCTGAGCGGCGATAATAACGGTATCAGTGGCTGTTACAGCAGCAGGTAACAAAGTAACTGCAGAAACAACCGGAGGTAAATTACCACCCATGAAGTGAGTACCCAGATTAACATAATCAATAGCCTGAACATCCCATTCTGAATCTGTTAAACTAGTTCCGGCGCTTAACACCCAATCTGTATTACCATGAATAATTCCAGGCTTTCTAATTAAAGTATGGTTAGCGGTTGCAGCTGCAACACCAGCTACATCCCATCCTGTTCCCGGGTCAACAGTTGGAACACCGATAATATCGACAAATAAAGTATCGGTACCCATTATTTTAATGATAGCACGAGCATCATCTCCATTGTGGTGAGTTACAGATGGATAAGCTAATACTTCATCAGCACCGGAAGCAGCGAACAAAGCGCCGTCAAACTCATTTGTTATAATTACCCAAACATCACCAGGAGCGATGCTGGCACCAGCTGGGAAAGTATGATAATATTGCCAGCCACTACCATTGGTTGATTGAGCAATGCGATATCCATCCAGCGATACAGATGCAGCTGTCGGATTATAAATCTCAAGACCTTTATTATTACTTGAACCTTCCAGATACTCCGAGAAGAATAAATCGCTTTCTGCTTCAAAACTTACAGTTACCACCCATGCTTGGGTTGCGCCACTTTGAGCAGTTACAGTATAAGTTACCGGACTAGTAAAATCCTGAGCAACACCGCTCAACGGATCAATGATAGCATCAGTAGAAACGGTAATATCAGGAATAAGACCATTCAAAACAGTTCCGGCAGGCATGAAAACGAGTACAGAATAAGTTGAATTATTAATGATTGAGTTTCCAATTTGACCAGGAATCATGAAAGAAACAATATTAGCTTCCGGATTCAGGGCTACGGTGAAATCGACTGTATCAGCAACAGCAGGATTCAAGGCTGCGCCAGTATTATCGACCAGATTAACGATTAATTGATGAGGACCAACTGCAAGACCATTCAAAGTGAAAGGAATGGTATTATAGACAGTAACAGCAGTTCCGGCATCGAGGGTATAAGTAATGTATCCGTCGCCGGCAGATGGCTGATCAACCATAAAGTTTTCAACATCCAATTCAATGGTAACATCAGCAGAATAAACGGTACTATTTGCTGCAGGAGCTGTAATTTCGAGAGCAGGAGCGGTAGCACCCGTAAGATGGAAACCAAGATAAGTGAAGGTATTGGAAGGATAAACAATCCACTCGGAGTTATTTGCATCGGTACCAAAAGAAGCCGCCCAATCCGTATTTCCTTGTGAAACAGAGCTTTTACGAACCAGCGTATGGTCAGCAGTAGCATTGGCAACGCCAGCAACAGCCCAACCTGTACCCGGGTCAACATCGGGTTGACCAATGATATCTAACCACAAAGTATCAGAGCCACTGAATTTAATCAGAGCACGTGCATCATCGCCATTGTGATGAGTAACACTTGGATAAGCTAAAAACTCATCGGCATTGGCTTGATCATAAAAGGCCGGGTTGGTTTGATTGGCAATAATCACCCAAACATCTTCGGGAGCAATCTTCGCACCAACCGGGAAGGTATGATAGTAAGCCCATCCAGCACCGTTTGAGCTTTGAGCAATCTGATAATTTTCCAGATAAATGGTATCGGCTGTAGGATTATAGATTTCTAAACCTTTATTATTGCTTGAACCTTCAATGTATTCGGAGAAGAATAAATCGCCTGTTTGAATGGGAGCTGTATAGAATTCAAGATCATCCACATAGAGTACACTTCCTACTTGAATTGAAGAAGTACCACTGCTTAAAACGTTGATGTTCATGTAATTTGGGGCATCGGTAGAAGAATACACGATAGGAGCTTCGAAAGCTGTATAAGCGGCAGCAGCCTGGCCGACGAATACACCCTCTCCAATCGTATCAATTACGGTTTGAGTAGCAGCGTTGTAATTCAGCAACAGAACCTGAACTAAACAAACATCGGTACCTGTAGGTGCATATTGATAGACGCCTGTGAGTTTGTCAGGACGATCTGTAAAAGGTACTCCACCAGTAATTGTGTAAGTTTGAGTACTTAAATTCACGTTAAAATCTCCCAAGGTCATAAATCCAGGAATTGAAATTGGATTGCTGAAAGGGATTGAAATAGATTTTGACATCAATTTAGCTGATGATAGGCCGGAAGCAGGAGCTGTGGTTTCATTAAATACAACATAATTTGTTGAAAATAAAGAAGTAGCTATCACTTCGTTGGGAGAATCCCAACCGGTAGCACGGGGATAGGAAATACCGGTATCCCAGGCTTCAAAATTCCCGTTTGGCACAGCCTGGCCAAACGCACTGAAACTTGCTGCTAAAAGCACAGCAATCATCAGATTTACAACATAGTAGGCTTTTTTCATATTAGATTTTTTTAAGAATGAAATTGCTATTTTAGGTCGGGTAAATGTAATAAAATAATCTTCCTATTTCAATTTTCTATCAATAGAACCAAACCTTTTAGATATTCGGATTCCGGATGATAGATATTTACCGGATGATCCGCAGGTTGGCTTAGTTGATGAATGATTCTAACTTTTCTGCCTGTGTTGGCAGCAGCAGCAAAGACTGATTTCCTAAAGTTCTCTCTGCTAACAGCCTGAGAACAGGAGAAAGTAAATAATATGCCCCCTTTTCGAATCTGACGGATAGCTTTTGCATTTAACCGTTTATATCCTTGCAGCGCATTATGCAAAGCATCCTGATGTTTTGCAAATGCAGGCGGGTCCAAAACAATTATATCATATTGATTTTCAATATTTTCAAGATATTCAAAAGCATCCACAGCAAAAGACTGATGCCTTTCATCTTCCCCAAAATTAAGGGCTATGTTTTTATCAGTCAAACTAATAGCCTGCTTCGAGCTATCCACCGTATGTACCCGATTTGCACCCCCTTGCATCGCATACACCGAAAATCCTCCGGTAAAACCGAACATATTCAGGACATCCTTGCCTTTAGCATACGAGGCGAGTAATTGTCTATTTTCACGTTGATCAATAAAAAATCCGGTTTTTTGTCCTGCAACCCAATCAACCAGGAAACGGTTTCCATTTTCAAGGACTTCTCCGGGTTGAGCTTCTCCAAAAACATAGCCATCTTTGACGCCGGTATTTGCTTTAAAAGGAATAGTGGCCTCGCTCTTATTATAGATGGCCGTTAGCCGGGAACCGAGAACATCTTTCAGCGCCTGATAAATCCATTCAGCGTGTAAAAACATCCCCACCGAATGAAATTGGACAACAGCAACACCCATATAAAAATCGACAATTAGACCGGGCAGAAAATCACCTTCTCCATGAATCAGTCTAAAAACATTGGTATGCGGGTTTTCAGCAAGGCCAATTCGCAATCTGGCTTCATAAGCATCTTCAATGCTGGAACGATAAAAGGCGGCATCAATAGGTGTATCATCAAAACTCAACATTCGTACAGCAATGCTTCCAATCTGATAATGGCCGGTTCCTCTAAACTGATTTTCCGCATCATAAACTTCAACCAGAGAGCCGTCTTTCACTTCCCCTTTTATCTTTCGGATGGCACCTGAGAAAAGCCAGGGATGCAAACGAAATAAGGATTGTTCTTTGCCTGATTTTAAATACACTGCAGGAAGTTGTTGAGGCATAGCTTGACTATTAAAGAGAAGACATGTTTAATTGATTATACAACATACTGCAAAGCCAGGCATCGGTAGCCGCATAGCTAATTTGCTGAGGAGTAAGACTTTCGCCTTCCCAGTTGGATAATTGTTGATTCTTGGATATTCGGTAATTCAGGATGATAGCGGCCATTTTTTTCAGGCTCATGCTGGTAATTCCAAATTGTCGGACATAATTTTGCAAGTCGATAAATCCGGCTGATTCGAAAGCTCGTAGTTTCTTCAGCGCATTGATATCTTCCTGGACGGCAACCCCAATTTTTAAAATAGCAGGATTAGCCAGCAGTTTGACCAATTCCTCGGGGAGACCGATTTTATTCAATCGAAATAAATAAACACGATATGTATCGGCAAGTTGCAACAAAGCGACCCGATGATGGTTGGATTTTCCTTTTTTGAAATTGGGTTTAGTTTCCGTATCAAAGCCAAGCAAAGTAGCTTGATTAAGGATTGGAATAACCTCGGCAAATGAGCGCTGGGAATCAATCACCCACGTTTCGCCTGAGTAGGAGAACAAAGGTAAATCAACTATTTCATCCAGACTAATATCTTCACGAAAGGCCATCTTCTTCCTCTTTTCCGTAAATCAGATGATGCAAAGTACTTAAAGTTGCAAGCAGGCGTGGTCCCCAGAACTGTTCAAAGTTCTGTTTACACACAAAAAGTGCATCATTCATGATTGATTCATTACCCATCCGATAGGACTGTATAAAATCAGATAAATCCTGGTAGATATCAGCATAACATTCAGAAATACAGACGGAAATTCCTTCATCTTCTAGTTGCATTAAAGGTTCATTAACAACCATCCACACATCTTGCTCACCCAGGATTTTGGATACAGAATTCTTTACAAAATTCCAGTTTTCCTCCGTAACAAATTTTTCAAGCTCATCTTCTTCCAGGGGCGTGACTGCAGGAAGCATGGCCGTTTTGAGGTATAATAAGGGAAGTAATTTTTGAGATACATTAAATAAAGATTGCTTGCTGGTTTTGGAAAGGGATTCAACATACCTGACAAATTCAGCCGCAACGGTTAAAAACTCAACAACTTCCTTACTGTAAATCATGCTTTGGGACCTTTAAAACAGAACAGCGAAAGTACAATTTTACCTGAATAAATCGACTGTCCATTCCAGGCAATTCTCTGTATTATACTGAATTTTTCGTTCATCCATCAGCCAGCGAATGATTTTAACCGCTTTTTGTTGTTCACAATTCAACTTTCCAATCAAATCTTCAGCCCGTAAAGGCTTCAAAATCAACAAATCACGAATAGAATCATGCAAAGTATCAAATTCGAACTGACTAATATTCAATTCATTACGTCGTTGGCAATAATCACACATGCCACAACGTCTGGCTTTTTTATCTCCAAAATACTCAAGCAAAAGTTGGCTGCGACATTTCTGCATCGTGTTCGCATAGTGAAGGGCTGCGCTGACTTTGTCAGAATAGTTCTTCTTCTTCGTCTCATAATTTTCTTTGGAGATGATAAGCGATTGGGTGCTTAATCGTTCGGTTTTAAAGCTGATAAAAGGCGTTGACTTGGCAGGTATGTAATTGATAATATGATGTTTGCTAAGGAATTGAAGCATGTGATACAATTCGTCGCGGGTGATTCCCAGCCTATTGGCCAGAAATTGCTCATCAATCTTCACATAATCATTAAACAGCCCTGTGTAGGAACGCAGAATCAATTTAATAAGCACATCATATATCTCATTGGTAACCTGAAACTTATACAAATCGTCACGCTCAACCAGAAAAATAATTTTAGCCGGATTATCGATTTCATCAGTCAATTCCAGATAAGCTTCCTGTTCAAGAATCTTCAAAGCGCTGAAGGTTGTAATCTGGTCAAGTTTAAAGAGACGAGTAAATTCGAGCAGGTTAAAATCATAGACCATATCTTTCCCTTCACCAATAGCCACTTTAAGGTAATTGCATAAATCCTGATACACTTGTTTGATAGTTTCACGCGGCGGGAAACTTTTAGTCAGACGGGTTTTAATCGCTTTATCATCTGCATGATTATACAGCAGGACCGCATAGGCTTTTTTGCCATCACGGCCTCCCCTGCCCGCTTCCTGAAAATAAGCTTCGAGCGAATCCGGCAGGTCAAGATGCACCACAAAACGAACGTCCGGCTTATCGATTCCCATCCCAAAAGCATTGGTGGAAACGATTATCCGGATTTTACCCTGTTTCCATGCTTGTTGCTTCCAATCTCTGGTTTCCGGACTTAAACCGGCATGATAATAATCGGCACTAATTCCCTGCGTTTTCAGGAAGTCTGCAATATCCTTGGTCGCCTTTCGATTACGCACATACACCACTCCGGTACCGGGTATCTTCTCAATAATTTTCAGTAGATGCTTCTGCTTATCTTCCACATGGCGAACCACATAGGCCAGATTATTCCGCTCAAAACTCTTGCTATAAATTAATTTTTCGCGAAACTCCAATCGTTCCATGATATCTTGAACAACCTTGGGAGTAGCAGTTGCAGTAAGCGCGAGTACGGGGACATCCGGCAGGTATTTACGGACGGCTGCAATCTTCAGATAACTGGGTCTAAAATCGTATCCCCATTGTGAAATGCAATGCGCTTCATCCACCGCAATTAAATTGACATGCAACAAAGGCAATCGTTCTAAAAATGAATCTGTACCAAGACGTTCCGGAGACAAATACAAGAATTTATAATTCCCATAAGCTGCATTATCATAGGCAATCTTGATTTCATGAGCAGTCATGCCCGAATAAATCGCTAAAGCTTTAATTCCACGTTGATTAAGATTATCAACCTGATCACGCATTAAGGCAATTAAAGGGGTCACAACCAGGCAAATCCCTTCGGAGGCAAGTGCCGGCACCTGGAAAGTGATTGATTTGCCACCTCCGGTGGGAAGCAAACCCAGCACATCTTTACCGGCTCCCACAGCTTCCACAATCTCTTCCTGCCTCTCGCGGAAAGCGGGATAGCCCCAGTATTTCATCAGTATTTGACGATACTTGCTCATAGAAACAAATGTAATTTAAAAATGGAGAATCCGAAGTTTCAGGAGTGAAAATCCATTTCATTGACAAACAATAAAATCCAAAGGCAATTAGGAATGCAGATTGATTTCCCTAATTTTGCTTCATGCGAAAAACGACACTATGATACCTGCATATTTAGCCAAACTCATTGAAAGCCAGGGAGAACTAATTAATCCAACGATTACTCTGCTGGCAGCATCGGGTAGCAACCGACAGTATTACCGAATCAAATCGGAAAATGGATTTTCAGTTATTGGTACAGTAGGAAGCGATATCCGTGAGAACAAAGCATTTTTCTATTTGAGTAAATTTTTCAGCAATCATCGAATCAATGTGCCAAAAGTATTGGCAATCAGTCAAAACAATCAAGCTTATTTACAAGAAGATTTAGGTGATGTTAATCTGTATAGTTTAGTCATGAAGGAAGGCTTTACAGAGCGCATTATCCAACTGTATAACAAAAGCCTGACACAGCTAGTAAAAATGCAAACCATAGGTCGTCAAGAACTTGATTTTCAAAATTGCTATCCACGGGAAGCCATGGACAAGCAATCCTTCATCTGGGATTTAAACTATTTTAAGTATTACTTTTTGAAGCCGGCCGGTATCCAGTTTGATGAACAACTTTTGGAAAATGATTTCATCGATTTCACGAATCGCCTAAATAGCTTTCCCAACCGCTTTTTCTTGTTTCGGGATTTTCAGAGTAGAAATATTCAGGTTGTTGGGGATGAAGTGTATTTCATTGATTTTCAGGGAGGGAGAAAAGGCTCCCCCTTATATGATGCAGCAAGTATCATTTATCAAAGCAGCACTGAAATTCCGG
>JAIPAR010000078.1 GCA_021739985.1 Bacteroidales bacterium
GTGGTAAAAGTAATTTCATCATCATAAAAAACCAATCCAATTCGAAGGTATTGAGAACTTACCAAATCATTTGCCATATTCAGTGACAATCCCTGGAGGGAAGGAACAGGAGCTTTTTCATCACTCAAACCTGAGCCAACGGTTAAATCAATTATACTGCCTTTCGGAATAAGCATACCCGGACTTAGTATTTCACCATTCAAGTTTTGCTTTAATACGATACCAATAGCCATATCAGGTTTATAATCAATGCTTCCCAGTATTAATCCACGGTGTTCAAGGGTAGATTTGGCTTGTCGAAGCGATAAATCAACCAAATTAGGCATAGCAATTTTTTCAGCTTCCTGAGCATTGATGGTCAGGTAAATAGTGCGATTTTTCTTAACATGAAATCCGGAATCCGGAGATTGGTCCACAATAACTCCGGGAAGAAATCCTTTCACATAGACTGAATCAACAATTATTAGTTTAAATTGATTTTCATCACAGAAAGCTGCTGCTTTTTCGGGTGTCCATCCCGTAAACGAAGGAAGTGCTTCGGATTCACCATGAAAAGTGTACCATCTGAGTATTTGCAACGATATGATTATCAGTAAAATAAAACTAGAAATAGCAATCAGGCTATGCTTAATGAAAACTTTACTTTTCAGGAATTCTTTAATGTCCATTTTCCACTTTCAGCTTGTAGGTGAATTTGCGCAAAGATATAACAATGAGCGGGATATTGTGCTATTTTGATTGCGGGATATCCTTCATGGAAAGTTGAATTCTTTTGCGTGGAAAGTCCACATCAATTACTTTAACCATGACATGTTGATGGAGTTTGACCACTTCAGCCGGATTGGAGATATATTCATTTTTTAATTGACTGATATGTATAAGGCCTGATTCTTTGATTCCAATGTCAACAAAAGCTCCGAAATTAGTCACATTATTGACGATTCCGGGGATTACCATACCTATAATGAGGTCATCGATTTTGTAGATATTTTTATCAAACTCAAATACTTTGGCAGTTTTTCGGGGATCACGTCCTGGTTTTTCAAGCTCAGCCATAATATCAGTAAGGGTTGGCAATCCGATGCTTGAATTAACGAATTGCTCCAGGTTTAATTCCGAGCGTTTTGTTTTTTGTTGAATAAGTTCTTCAACCGAACACTGAACGGACTTAGCCATTTTTTCAACAATGGGGTAAGATTCAGGATGCACAGCGGTGTTATCCAATGGATTGGATGCTTGGCTGATACGTAGGAATCCGGCACATTGCTCGTAGGTTTTCTTCCCCATACGAGAAACTTGCGTTAACTCTGAGCGAGATTTAATCCCTTGATTTTCATTTCGATAGATAACGATATTATCCGCAAGTTGAGGTCCAAGTCCGGAAATATAGGATAGTAGTTGCTTTGATGCAGTGTTCACATCAACCCCAATTCGGTTTACAGCATTAATCACTGTTTGGTCAAGACTTTCTTTCAGAAGATGTTGATTTACATCATGTTGATATTGGCCCACTCCAATTGATTTGGGGTCAATTTTAACTAACTCAGCAAGAGGATCCATCAATCTTCGTCCAATCGAAATAGCACCCCGAACGGTAACATCATAATTGGGGAATTCTTCGCGGGCAAGGGGAGAAGCAGAATACACCGAAGCTCCATCTTCACTAACGATAAATACCTGGATGGGTTGGTCAAAGCGCAGTTTCTGAATAAACTGTTCGGTTTCCCGCGAAGCGGTTCCATTACCAATTGCAATAGCTTGAATTTGATACGCTTCCAGCAGGGAGCCGATTTTCTTGGAGGCCATAATGGTTTGATGCTGAGGAGCATGCGGATAAATAGTTTCATTATGGATGGGAGTCCCATATTCATCCAGGCAGACTAATTTGCATCCCGTTTTAAATCCGGGATCAATGGCCAGAATTCTTTTCTTTCCCAAAGGGGCAGCCATTAATAACTGGTATAAATTGTTTTTAAAAGTCTGAATGGCCTCTTTGTCTGCTTTTTCGGAAGATAAAGCCGCAAATTCACTTTCCATAGATGGTTCGAGCAAGCGTGTGTAGGAGTCTTTAATGGCTTCGGCAACCAGCAAGCTGGCATCGTTTTTCGTGCGAATTACTTTGCTTTCGATTAAAGAGATTGCTTTTTCCCTGTCAACTCGAATGGAGGCTGAAAGAAAACCTTCTTTTTCACCACGCCGGATGGCATGCAGCCGGTGTGCTGGAATTCGGTTTAAGCTTTGTTCAAATTCGAAATAATCTTTGTATTTCTCGGCATCCGTTGGATTGCTTCCTTTTTTTAAGGATGATTTGAGAATTGCTTCCTGGCGAAATTGTCTCCGGACGGTATTCCGAACGGATAGATTTTCGGAAACCCATTCAGCCATTATATCATTAGCTCCGGCTAGTGCATCTTCGATTGATTTAATCTTATCGTTCAGAAATTTTTGAGCCAATAGTTTAATATTTCCTGAATAAAAACTCATGATTTGGCGCGCAAGTGGCTCAAGACCAGCTTCTTTAGCAATTACGGCTCTGGTTTTTCGTTTGGGTTTGTAGGGAAGATATAAATCTTCAAGCTCAGCAGATTCTGTACAAGCCAAAATCTTTTGTTTCAGTTCTTCATTCAGTAAGCCCTGATTCTCGATAGACGTGAGGATTGTTTGGCGGCGTTCTTCGAGTTCTACCAGCTTCTTGTTGGCAATGATAATTGCTTCAATAGCAACTTCATCGAGGTTCCCGGTTTTCTCTTTCCGGTAGCGGGCAATGAATGGGATTGTTGCTCCCTCAGAAGTGAGACGAAGGACAGCCTCAATAGAATCTTTGCTATAAGGTAATGATTCGGAAAGTATCTTACTATTCAACATAGACATCATAATATTTTTTCCAAAAATAGTAAGTATGAGTGGGAATGATACTGCCAGCTATAAAACAAAAGCTGCAACACACAAAATAAGTCGCCCTATTTTGCGGTTGCAGCCTGTCAGGGAAGGGTAATTACTTGACTGAATAAACCGAAATGGATTTTCCTTTCGCTTTGTAGAACATCTCAGCTCCTTCGGAGAAATGATTGTCATTTGCTTCGAGAAGCCATGCTTCTTCTATGCCTCGTACGACCATTTTGTCGAGGTCGATGGAAGCCCAGGTTTTATATTTCATCTTTTTGGGATTTCCTTTGGTATAAAGGGCATAATCGGCATAATTGCTGTCAGCTCCCATTAAATCGCTGGCAAGTGCGGCCGGAATGGTTGGGATGCTAACAGAACCCAGAATCTTAGCTTCTTTGGCATCAATTTTAATAACACCTTTTTTGCAATTTAAAGCGATAACATCTTCATTTGGAAAATACTGCATTCCCCAGGTTGCCCCCATTTTCTCTTTGGAAATAGGCAGACTAGCCAAGACAGAACCGTCTTTTGGGTTCAGGATAAAGAAATTTTTATCCGTGCTGCAATACAATTTACCATTGATAAACATGGTGGAGGCAATGTAGGCGAATTTATCTTTGGCTTTTTTAGCAATTGTCTTGCTACTCCAGATGATTTTACCTGTTTCTGCATCGTAAGCAATGATTCCATATTTATCTTTATTGTTAAAGATGTATTTGTAGGTGTATTGTTTTCCACCTCCACAAACAACCCGTTTAGTTGGAGTAGAATACTGGAAGCAATAATCAGCTTTGGCTTCTGATTTTTGGATTTTCTTGGCAGGAGCGCCGTAGGTCATAATTACCATGCCATCAGTAACTGTAAGATCCGGAATTTTTTGTGCATCCGGGAATTTATCAGACTGCCAGATTTTGGAGCCTTTATAGAAATCATAACATACAACACGGTTGTTAACTTTATCGACTACATACACTTTATTATTGTAGGGAACAGGGTCGGGAGCTGGGAAAGGAGTGAGTTCAACAGTCATAAGTCCTTTCATCTCAGTTGTTGAGTACAAACATTCCCAATCCATTTCACCTGTTTCCATATTAATGACGGTCAAACCGGATTTATCAAACACCATAGGTTCATGTTCTACAAATAATTTTCCTTTTTCATAAAATATCCGGATGTAGGGCTCATTGGTAATCCAGTCATAAGCCTGAGGCATATTATGTTTCTTTTGCCAGATGATTCGGTCAGTTCCTTCTTCATAGCATGAGAAAGTCATCTCCATTGATTGATAGCTACCACCAACGCCTGTGATTGCACCGAGAAAACCCAGCAATTTGCTGTCTTTTCCTTTCATAATGACATACTGGTTCAACTCCGGGATTTCAAGATAGGTAGCCCGATAGCCTTGGGCCAGCGCTTTCTTCTTATTGTAGTAGGCTTCTGTGTCATCAACTTCGTCTCCGCCATCGGTTGTCAAGTACATCGATGTTTCTTCCCCTGTTTGGATTTTAACCAGGTTGTAGTATTCCATGATATAACAATCGAAGTGTTTGGCTCTTCCTTCGAGGGTAAAGCTTTTGGTCCAACGCAATTTGCCTGTAAAAACATTCACGAAATCAACCGATTCTTTGGTAGGAAGTAAGACGCAATTGGTGGCTTCATCATAATAATTGGTGAATCCATCCGATAATTCGTACTTACCAAACTCATCGACATATTCTTCACTTTTCCAAAGCATTTTTCCTGTTTTCCCATCGATAAAAAACTTGGGAGCAACACTTTTCTTCGAATCATCATCATAAATGAGAATCACATTTGCACTTTTATTCCAATATTGATTACTCATCTTTTTAATTTCGAATTCTTTGAGAAAACTTAATGTCCATAATACTTTTCCCTGGACACCGTCAATCATGGCCATTTCAGAATTGGTCGAGCAAAGAAAGAATCTAAAATCATCGGTATGAGCATACTCAAACTTGCTTGGAGAGAATGGTATCGAAACCGAGCTGATTTGTTTAAAGGTTTGTGCGCCGAGTGATAATGATAAAATCATCACCAATAAGGTCATTCTTAGTTTCATAGTTTTCTGTTTAATTAGTCTTTTCAAAACTAGAAAGCCTAAGCGCCTCCTGCAATCCCATAATAGTAGTAATTCAATGAGAAGCTTGTTCCCGTTGAGGATTGGGTTATTTAGGGAATACTTTATTTAAAGCATCAGTTCGGGATTGAACCTGAAGTTTTTCGTAAATATTGCGGATATGAGTCCGAACTGTTTCCACACTGATAAACAATATCATTGCGATTTCTTTGTATCGGTATCCTCCGGCTAAGAGTTTTAGAATCTCTTGTTCGCGTTGCGATAATTTATTCATTTCCTGATTCCCACGCGCCGGCCGCTGGAAAGAGTTAATCACTTTTCGGGCAATGGTTGTGGACATAGGAGAGCCACCCTGATAAAGTTCTACAATGGCTTCGATGAGCCTTTCAGGACTTGTGTTTTTTAGTACATATCCGTTAGCACCCGCACATAAAGAATCAAATACAAAATTATCTTCCTCAAAAACAGTGAACATCATAAATTGGGGCTTTGCTTCCTGATTTTTGAGTCTTTTTAAACAATCTATTCCATTCATGTTGGGTAGATGAATATCCATAATGATAATATCAGGTGAGTATTGATGATAATATTCGAGACAGGTTTCAGCATCTGCAAAGCATGCAATACACTCGGTTATTTCACTGTTAGACAGAATCATCCGAAGCCATTCCCGAATTTCAGGTTCATCTTCAACGACAAGAACTTTGATGATGGGGTTAGTTTCCATGGAAAGTATGAATGAAAATCGGGAATAAATGTAAGCCGGAATAATTGATTTGTCTATCGCTAATTAGTAGTATTTTAAAGTGGAATCGTGAAGCAGATTTTTGTCCCTGCACCTTGATTGCTAGTTATTGATAAAGAGCCATTTAATTCCTTAATTCGACTTCTGATACCGAGCAAGCCATGTCCAAATTTATGTACCTGGTCGGGCTCAAATCCAATTCCATTATCGCAAATGCTTAATATCAATTCTTGATTCGCCGGAAGAGCAACTTGAATTTGGACATATGAGGCGCAGGCGTGTTTCACTACATTATGGACAGCTTCCAACACCGCATAATATACATTTCGTCGAAATTCAGCTGAAATACGGGTCTGTGGAATGCCATCCGGGACATCGAATTGTAAACTTATTTCACGATCCTCCAGAAATTCAGCAATCTTAGTGCGAATATAAGCTAGCAAACCTTGAATCGTGTCATCCTGAGGATCAAGTGTCCATACCATGGTCCGTAAGAGGTCTGTCATATTTCTGGCCTTTAATGATATAGCATTTAAATGATTTTCTACATCCTGAGAATTCCCTTTAGTCATTCGGATAGAATCACTCATCATGGCCAGTTTGCTTAAGCCGGTCCCGATTTCATCATGTAAATCAGAGGCAATCCGAGTCTTTACCTGAATAATTTCTTTTTCCTGCTCCAGTTTGAGAATTTGCTTTTTCATTTTTCGAGTCGAAATATACTTGACAATCAGGATAAAGCTAATGGAAAGGAGTAGGATAAAAGGTATGATCATGAACCATTCTTTCCAAAATGGTTTTTGAATGGAAATAAGGAGTTTAAGCTGCCGTCCAGGCATTGTATCTCCAATAGAGCGAATCAGGAGGGTATAAGTCCCGGGATGCAATTTAGAATAGCGTACCAGTTTATTGGTACCTGCAAATATCCAGGTATCATCATAGTTTTCAAGTCGATATTCAAATTGATGATGCTTGAATTTATTAAAATCGATGGCTTCAAACTCAACACTAACTGTATTTTTGGAATAAGACAGTTTAAGTTCTTGCAAAGCAATGGTTGGTATGCCAAGTGAAACAGCTGCATCATTGATATAGCACTTCTTCAGGTATAAAATGGGGTATGACTCCTCCATTTGGCTTGAATCCGGGTAAATTTGATTATATCCATTAATTCCACCAAAATAGAGCGAGCTATCTGCAGCTTTGTAAAATGCCCCTGTATTAAATTCAATGGATTGCAAGCCATGCTCTTCCGTAAAATTCTGAAATGTGCGAGTAAGTAAATTAAATACACTTAAGCCTCCATTGCTGCTAATCCACAAACGATTTTGATTATCCTGTAAAACACTGTATAAAAAATGGTTTGGTAGGCCATCCTTCATCGTATATTGTGAACGCATTTCTCCTTTTAGGTTTCCTTCAAACAATCCGGTATTTGTGGCCAGCCAAAGTGTATTATCATTCTGAAAAACAGCATGATTAACTTTGATGTTGATTGGGTTTTCATGAAATCGATAGGGGATAAATTGACGGGAATTCTCCTGTAAAATCATGATTCCCGAATACGTGAAAGCATAGATTTTTCCCTGGTTTTCAACAATACAATCAATGGTGAGTGAATCCGTATAAATAGTTTTTTTGATATTCCAGTGATTGGAAGAATGATTCAACTCATATAGCTTTTTATTGATGAGCAATAAAAACCGCTGGTCGTTTAGCTTAAGAATTCGACCTACCCGCTGGATAGTGCCTTCAGAATGTTCCCACTCCGGGAAAATTACATGCTTTGTTTCCGGCTGATAAATAATTAATCCCCTGGATGTTCCCACGAGTATCTCATAATCACTTGATTCTAAGGCATATATATCATTGTAGGATGGGTAACGATTTGAACTTTCGAAACAAATCTGTTGAAAATGCTGCCCGTTTGCTTGCTTTACATAAATGCCATTTAGGTAAGTTCCAACCCAGAGTCTTCCTTGCGGGTCATCCGAAAAGGCTCTGACAAATGGATTTTGAAAGACAGAATCCCGGGTTTCAAATTTTCGAACTGCATCGAATAAAGGTTTCTCACTACTGACAATCCCAAAACCATTTCCATCAGTCCCTATCCAAAGATTTTCATCGCCATCTTCATAAATCTTGACGATGCCGGTGACTTTACCTTCATCAGGGTGACTTCGTTCAAAGCTCTTGATTTCCAATAGTTTATTGTTTTGGTATATCAGTAATTCATCTTGCTCGCTTACTAACCAGATTTCTCCTGATTTGCGTCGAATACCTGTTTTAATATCCGAACCAGGGGGCAATATAAAACTTGGAGGGTCTGAAATATATTCAAGTTTTCCATGCCGAAGCGCCATCTGATATACCTTCTGTTTAATGAAAATCAGAAATTCAGAGTCGCTGACTGGAATGATTGATTGATATAGGTCCAGATGATGGATAGGTAATGCTGCGGATGTGCTATCCAGTTGTTGGTTTATCAAGGAATAACTTGTAACCAGATTGGGAAATTCGCCAACCATTTTAAGACTATCTGATTCATAGAAGAAATCAAGATGGCTTAAGGAAAGGGGATATTTTTTAAGTTTATATGCTTTGGTTTGCACGTTTATGCTTAGTAATCCCTGGGATTGGATTCTGACAAATAAGGAATCTTTCGTTAAAAACAATGGCATCGTGGCGAACTTTTGCAATTCAGAACTATCCGGAAAAACCGCTTTTATTTCTCCATGCAATCGATCTAAAAAGTATAAACCCTTATCGCTCCCAATCCACAGATTTCCAACTGAATCGTCCAGTATATTTCGAAAACTATTTCCGGTAGGGTCCATGTTTTTAATAGGAGGGAGAAAGTAACTGGAAATCGATGAGCCATCAAATGAGTTTATGCCATCTCCCGTACTTATCCAGAGGATACCATAAGAATCTTGAAAGAAGTTATGAATCGAAGATTGAGATAGGCCATCTTCAGAGCAATACATTTGAATTTGCAGGGGTTGTGCATAGCTAAATACAGGAATAGAAAACCATATAAACAGGAACGACCTGATCAAGCGCTTCATAGATTCCAAGTATTACACGCTGTAATATTAAGCATTCCGGCTCATTTTTTATATGACCCGGTTAGAAATCAAATAAAAAAGGCTGTCCTTGCGGGCAGCCTTTTAGTATTCGATTGATTTACACTATTTTCTCAGCCAATACTTTTTAGGCAGAGTCGTTTTAACAACACTTTTTCCTCCTTTATAGAAGAAATGTTCGGTAGGATAATCGGTACCATCCATAGTAACGGTAGTCATTGTGTAGAATGTTTGCGTGCAGGCATCGTATGTTCCACTTCCAACAATAATCCCAGCCTCGCCACCGCCAAAAACAAAATCTTGTTCGGGGACATCGACTGTTTGGTTTTCATCGCCGGAAAAGTCATAATATACTGTTTCACCAGGTCCCGCATAATCCCAAAAGTTGGTATTATGAATACGGTTTGGAACATCTGGATCGGCCAGCAGATTGATTGTATATTCGCCATAGCCGGTTTCATTGCAAGTGAATCCACCCAGATAATCTTCAATAACAAATGGGCAAACATTATAAATGAAAGCATAATCGGTGGTTGCTCCATAAGGTGCAAGTTCGATTCCACTTGCTGTCATTGACAGAACCATTTTCAAAGTATCGGGACTAAGAGTAAATTTAGTTGGGTCGATAGTGACATGAGTTGATGCAAAGGAATGCCCTTCCAGAATTGTTAAGGTGGTATTTGCAAGGTTAACTTGCTCAGCATTCAGTTCATTGCTGAC
>JAIPAR010000079.1 GCA_021739985.1 Bacteroidales bacterium
TGATAAACTTGGATCTTCAGCCTGCGTGTAAATATCCGGATAAGCTGCAACACCATCACCATACACAGCAGGTCCACGGAAAAGGCCTGGTTCCTCCGAAAATTCCGTATTTTCAAGGATATGCATGGTGCGCCGGGATATGGCATACGAACGTGCTAAAAAGGTTGTGTCTCCGCTGTAGAGATAATAGTTCCAGGCACCAACTGTCCAGATGATTTTATCCCAATACTGTCCACCTATAAGCTCTTCACCCTGTTCATTCTTTTCAACTTGCGCCAACAAAGTATGCTTAGCAACCTCCGGCGAGATTAGCCCAAATCCGTTCCAAACATTGATAGCCGCATCGCGTGTCCAGGGCTGACCGTAAACCAGTCCGGCAAACAATATAAGCTCTTCCTGTTGCAGTACGCCTGCTTGCTGATGCTGCACATTCCCCAAAATATCCCCCATGGCTATTCGATATACTTTCACCAGCGGATGCGTTTGGTCTTGATTGATCGAGAGACTGGGAAGAAAAATGGCAGGACTTTCACCGGACTCTGACTGCTGAATCGGCGAATTTCCCTGGTGGCACGACTGCAATAGTAAAACCCCCAATAAAAACAATAATTTATTTAACATGCTGTTTTTTAGTTGATTAGAATCTATTTGTTCACCTTTATTTCGTAACATCCAGCATGAGTTGAGTCAGAATGGCGATGGCTTCGTCCCGCGATTTGCCACAAACCAGCTCCTCCGCTTGAAAATCCGCACATACTCTCGGGCGACCCGGATCATTAAAAATCCCACAGCGATAATCTTCGGTCAGATGAATACAAGGTGTAAAGGCCGGTTTTCCATTCGGCATCCCCGGAATTGGAGACGATATCGACGGTATCACACAGCACGCAGCACAGTTGGTTCGGCAATCCATGCTTCTACAGTTTTTCCTCCAGGAACTTCGTTTTTAGCGTGTAGAGGTGATAACGTGTGTTGCCGCCATAAATGCCATGATTTCGGTTCGGATACAGAAACATATCAAATTCTTTGTTGGCCTGAACCAGCTTGTCGATAAACTCAGCTGAATTCTGAAAATGTACATTGTCGTCGGCAGTGCCATGAAGTAGCAGGAAATTACCCTGCAATTTATCCGCAAAATTTAAAGGTGAATTGCTATCGTACCCTTCAGCGTTTTCCTGCGGAGTTCGCATATAACGCTCAGTGTAAATATTGTCGTAGTATCTCCAGTTTGTTACTGGTGCAACAGCGATTCCGGCTTTGAAAATCCCTTCTCCTTTTACCATGCACAGACTTGAAATATAACCTCCATAACTCCATCCCCAAATTCCCAGACGACTTCCATCGACATAGGGCAGGGTTTGTAAATACTTAGCTGCCTCAATTTGGTCGATTGTCTCGTATTTGCCTAATTGTAAGTAGGTTACTTTGCAAAAAGCTTCCCCTCTGGCGCCGGTCCCTCTTCCATCAACCGTTACAACTAGATAGCCTTTCGAAGCCATCACCTGCTCCCAGCCAAAGGACCAGTTGTCCATGACCTGCTGTGAGTTTGGACCTGAATATTGGGTCATTAGCACCGGATATTTACGTGTTGGATCGAAATTGGCCGGCTTAATCATGCGCCCATTCAATTCCACACCTTCAGAGGTTTTGAAACGATAAAATTCCGGATAATTAAAGGCATAATTCGTCAGAACTTTTTTGAGATTGCTGTTATCTTCAAGCGTCCGAATCAATTTATGTTTGGAATCATGCAAAGTCACCAGGGTGGGACTGGTGGCAGAGCTATGGGTGAGAATGTAAAAGTTGAAATTGGAGCTAAACATGGCATTATTCCAACCTTTGGCGACCGAAATCTTTTTCTTGTCTTTCCCGTCCAGCTTGATGCTGTAAACCGAGCGATTAAGCGGAGATTCTTCGGCGGATTGATAATAACATGTTTTCCGTTTTGCATCATATCCGATGAAAGAGGTAACTTCCCAATTGCCTGATGTAATGGGGTTTACAAGTTTTCCATCATTCGTAAATAAATACAGGTGGAAATATCCACTGCGTTCGCTCAACCAGATAAAGTGTTTATTATCTTCCAAAAAAGTAAGATAATCGAGTACACTTTCAGAAATATAATAAGGATTTTCTTCGGATAAAATTACAGAAGTGGCTCCGGTAGAACTGTTTCCATAAAGGATTTCGATTTTGTTTTGAAGACGATTCAAACGTATGATACTGAGCTGTCCGGCTTGTTTGGTCCATTGAATGCGTGGAATGTAAATATCAGGGTTTGTTCCTGTATCGAAATGAATGGTTTTTGAGCCGGCCAGCTGATAGCTATGCACACTCACAACTGAATTATCTTCCCCCGCTTTAGGATATTTCCACACTTCATGCTCCGGATATAGCGTATTTTCTTCATAGGCAGGAAAGGAACCTTTAAAAACGGTCATCCCAAACTCTTTGACCTTACTTTCGTCAAACTTAATATATGCAATTTCCTGACTGTTCGGTGACCATTCAAATGCCTGATTGAATGAGAATTCTTCTTCATATACCCAATCCGGAGCTCCATTGATGATGGCATTCTTTTGGCCATCTTTGGTTACCTGAATTTCCTGATTCGTCTGTAAGTCTTTGTAATACAAATTATTCGTCCGAACAAATGCTACTTTACTGCCATCCGGCGAAAACGTGGCTAATTGTTGTTTCCCGTGGTCTGATAAGGCTGTAAGCTTTTTCGATTTTATATCAAAGATGTAAAAATCAGCCACATAAGAATGGCGAAAGATGGATTCGGAATTGGTTCCAATCAACATTTTCGTTTCATCATCACTTAAAATATATTCCTCGACACTTTCGATAAGCGAATCATCAATCCAATTAACTGAAAATAAGGTATCTATCGTATTCCCGGTCTCAAAAGAACACTTGGTTACAGCTTTCCCCCGCTTAACCGTTTCGGTGTAATGAATGCCATCATTCATTGATGCAAGTCCTTGAACATTACGTTGATAGAACTTATATTCCTTCATCCATGCTTCGAGCGTAACTTTTTCATCTCCCTGTTGGGAAAAAACAAGCGAAGGCATTGCCAGCAAAAGAACCAGCACAAGGGTGTAAACTTTGTTCAACATGATTTGTTAAGATTAGATAGAATTATAGACTTCAAAAATAATAATCCCTGCGATGATTTATCGGAAGATCAATTAAAATATCTTCGCATCGTAGGAGATATACGAATTTATTATAAAATCAAGTACCGGAATGGGAATGGTCTTAAACGTCTGTTTTTTATCCGGTTTAAATTAGTAATAATAAGAAAATGAGAGAGTTAGCTACATTTGGAGCCGGTTGTTTTTGGTGCATCGAAGCCGTTTTTCTTTCCTTGAAAGGAGTGATTTCGGTTCAATCAGGCTATTCGGGTGGATACACAGAAAACCCGACATACAAGGAAGTTTGCACCGGGAATACGGGTCATGCTGAGGTGGTTCAAATCGAATTCGACCCTTCAGTGATTTCGTTCAGTGAATTATTGGAGGTTTTCTGGCAGGTTCATGACCCAACTACCTTAAATCGCCAGGGTGGGGATGTGGGAACGCAGTACCGCTCATCCGTTTTTTATCATTCTGATAATCAACGTAAAGAAGCTGAATTTTATAAAAAACGGCTGGAAGATGAAAAAGTTTGGAAGGATGCCATTGTGACGGAAATTGTTCCATTTAAGGTTTTTTATCCGGCTGAAGCCTATCATCAGGACTATTTCGCCAATAATCCCAATCAGCCTTATTGCTCGATGGTGGTAGCTCCCAAAGTGCAAAAGTTTAAAAAAGCATTTGCCCAAAAGCTTAAAAAATAAGCTTGTATTAATTTTATTTTGATAAGATGATGATATCCGGACAATTACCCGTGACGGCCTGGTTGCCAACCAGCAAAAAAGAAGTGAATCAGCGTGGCTGGGATGAGCTGGATGTTATCCTGTTCACCGGCGATGCCTATATTGATCATCCTTCTTTTGGGGCTGCCGTTATCGGACGTCTCCTGGAGAGCTTAGGTCTGAAGGTTGCCATTGTGCCTCAGCCAAATTGGCGGGATGATTTGCGCGATTTTAAAAAGCTGGGAACACCTCGTTTGTTCTTCGGCGTTACGGCCGGTGCCATGGACTCCATGGTTAATCATTATACAGCCAATAAACGTATTCGACATGATGATGCCTACACACCGGGAAATAAACCCGGCTATCGTCCCGATTATCCAACGATAGTCTATACGAAGATTTTGAAAGAGCTTTTCCCGGATGTTCCGGTGGTTTTGGGAGGAATTGAAGCAAGTCTTCGAAGAGTAACCCATTACGATTATTGGCAGGATAAACTTAGACCTTCGATTTTAGTCGAAAGTGGGGCAGATATGTTGATTTATGGGATGGGAGAGATGCCGATACGTGAAGTCTGCCGGCTCATGCAACGTGGCGTGCCACTGTCGAATCTTAAAAACATCCCTCAAACCGTCTTTCTGGCTGATTCGATGGAAGAAGTGCCTCCCATGAAACAATGGCAGAATATTGAGCTGTTTTCGCATGAGGTTTGTTTGGAAGATAAAATTCAGTACGCCCGGAATTTTCGCTACATCGAGGAAGAATCAAACAAATTGAATGCCCGAAGAATTCTGCAACAGGTTGATTCTCAGATTGTCGTAGTAAATCCTCCTTATCCGCCTATGACCGAAGAGGAAATGGATGTAAGCTTTGATTTACCTTACACCCGCTTGCCTCATCCCCGCTATTTTCAAAAGGGAGATATCCCTGCTTTTGAAATGATAAAATTCAGTATTAATTCGCATCGGGGTTGTTTCGGAGGATGTAGTTTCTGCACGATTTCCGCCCATCAGGGGAAATTTATTGCAAGCCGCTCCGAAAAATCAATTCTGAAAGAAGCGGAGGCTATTGCGAAGATGCCTGATTTTAAAGGACATATAACCGATGTGGGCGGGCCATCTGCCAATATGTACAAAATGCAGGGTAAACGCCTCGAAATTTGCAATAACTGCAAAAGACCCTCCTGTATTTATCCAAAAGTTTGTTCCAATCTCGATACCAATCATCAGCCTATGACTGATTTATATCGAAATATAGCTAAGGTTGAGGGAATTAAGAAATTAAGCATTGGTTCCGGTATCCGCTATGATATGTTTTTTGATGAAAACGGAAACATCCCTGAAGATAAAATGAAGTATGCCAGGGACTTAATCGCCAATTATGTGAGCGGGCGGCTGAAAGTGGCTCCGGAACACACTAGCGACGACGTGCTTGAAATCATGCGAAAACCATCCTTTAAACTCTTTTATAAGCTGAAAAAGCTTTTCGACCAGGTTAATCGCGAAAAAGGTCTGAATCAGCAGCTTATTCCTTATTTTATCAGCAGCCATCCGGGTTCAAAACCGGAAGATATGGCGAATCTAGCCGTTGAAATGAAATCGATGAACTTCCAATTGGAACAGGTACAGGATTTTACGCCAACTCCAATGACAGTAGCCACCGAAATGTATTATAGTGGTGTTCATCCTTATACTCTAAAGGAAAGCTTTACGGCTAAGTCAAAAGATGAGAAATTGAATCAACGCCAATTCTTCTTTTGGTATAAAAAAGAGTATCAGCAACAGATTAAATCGGAACTGCTGAGAATTGGTCGTAAGGATTTGATTGATAATTTGTTTGGTAAAGCCAAACGTTAATTAAGGATACATGATTTGCAGGTAGAGGTGGTCTCCACTTATCGTCCAGCAATCTCCATATTCATCCGGATTGTTTGAGGCTTTCATCTTACTGCCATCGATGGCAATATATTCCTGACCATCAACCGTATAAAATGCTTTGGCAGCATAATATTCATCCACCGGAAGCCAAATGTCTAAGGTTTCGTTCCACACATCATAGCTGTCAATGACATTGGCATCTTCAATCTCGCCTTTATAAATTACCACGAGCGTTGTATCGTGTAAATCATTATGAGTAAGCAATATATGCATTTCTGCATCATTGGGTTGTGCGCCAATACAGTCCGAATCAATGGGCTCGAGAAGCCAGTCGCAGGACTGGAAAATCCCCAGAAACAGCAGAATCCCGAAAAAAAGAATCAAAACTTTTTGCATCTGTTTATTTTTTAAGATAAAGCACACTTACTACCGGATAATGGTCAGAAGCAAAGGCTCCATTAAAATGCTCTGCAATAATAGCATATTCTTTAATTTGAAAAGATGAATGGTAAAAAATATGGTCAATGACATCATTTTCATTTTGATAGGTCCATCCGTTGAAAGTTGATGGGTAGCCATGTTTCACAGGAGCCAGCGCTGCACTTTCCTGAAAAGCAGCACTTAAAAGCTTAAAAGGAGCCGTTTGGGGCTCGCAATTGAAATCTCCCATCAGAATAAAAGGTAAACCTTCGCTAATCTCCGGGAGCTTCATGCTAAGCAGTTCGGCACTTTTTTGCCGGGCAATCTCCCCCTGATGATCAAAGTGCGTATTGAATACATAAAACCGGCTATGCGATTGCTTATCTTCCAATAAAACCCAGCTGCAAATCCGCTGCAAAGCAGCATCCCAACTTCGACTCCCAATCACATCCGGCGTTTCCGACAAAGCAATCGTGCCCGATTTCAGCAGGGTATAAACATCTTTTAAATAAAAAATGGAACAATACTCACCTTGCTCTTTTCCATCATCACGACCCACTCCAACCCAGGCATAAGCAGGTAAAAGTGCCTGCAAATCCGTGTTTTGATGATGCAAAGCCTCTTGAAGTCCAATAATACCGGCCTTTTCATGGATAATCTGTGAGGCAATGAGCGTTTTGCGTTCTTTCCATAGGTAAGGATCCTGGGGATTATCATAACGGATATTATAACTCATCACGATAACCGTTTGAGCGATAATTAATTGGCTGATAAATAATAAGATAAGAAGAAAACCTGCCTTTTTCATACCTGTGTTTTAATAGAGTGAAATAAATTCGTAGCCATTTCCGCAATGATTTAAAAAGCGAATCAAGTCGTCAAATCGAATGATGAGTGAAGCTGTATTTTCGAGGGGATGAAAACTTAATCGTTCTTGACCCTTAAGTGATTCATCCAGAAAAACATACACGTGCTTTTCAGTATCATTGATTAACCCGAATGGAGAAACCGAGCCGGGTTTAAGCCCTAAATACTTATCCATTCGGGCTGAACTGGCAAAGCTGATTTTTCCCTGTCTCAGCAAGGCTTCCAGTCGTTTTACATCCAGATTAGCCCGATGATCGAGGATAACCAGATAATGCCGGTTGCCTTTGTGATTTCGAAAGAAAAGATTCTTGCAATGCCCTGAGTCCATTTTCGCCCAGTATTCCATGGCAATCTCAATGGTCGGAGCTGGCGGATGTTCGTGGTACTCATAAGAGATTCCCAATTGCTGCAAGAGCTCGTACAATACTGGCGAACCATTCATCTTTCTTTATTTAGATAAACGGGATGTTTCTTTGACAAAATTCCACAAAAAGGCGGATACTGCCAGCGAAATACCACTTACGATAAATACAATGCTTGGAAATTCATCAATATAATGACTGATAACATAGCCAATGGCCATACTGGCAATGAGTTGCGGAATTACTACCGATAGATTGAAAATCCCCATAAAAAAGCCCATTCGACCCTTATCGACATTCTCCGACATGATAGCGAAAGGCAGCGACACTATGGCTGACCATCCAATTGAAAGGATGAAAAAGAATGCGTATAAACTTATGGATGAGCTTGTTACAAATGCTATTAGGAAATAGCCCAGCGACATGGTAGCAACCGATAAACGATGAGTACGTACCTGACCTAATTTTTTGGTGAGAGGTTGAAGCAGGAAGATAGGTATCAGGAAGCCTACTCCGTTGAGGATGAAGAAGGACCAGCCGGTAATTTCGCCCAGGATGACCGGGTCGGATACGGTTAATTTGCGTTCCAGAAAAGCAAACAAATAGATGAACATGGTTTGGATACCAAGCCAGCTAAAGCCATGCGCGACGAATATGCGATACAATTGAGGCCAGTTGGTTTGAGTGTGACTATCAGCCGTTTTGCCGGGTTCGCTGCTTACTAATTCACGAGGCTCACTAATCAAAAGCGTTGGCAGGATTGAAAATAGCAGAATGACCAGCACGCCTACATAAATCAATTCGTAATTACCAATGAGCGCGCTGGTTAAATAGGCTAAAGCTCCGAACAAATTGGAAATCGATTGCATCCAGGTGTAGCCTTTGGTGCGCAATTCTCCATCCGGTGTAACATCGGCAATGATGGAGCGGGTAGGGTTGAAGCTGATATTAATCGATAAATCGAGGGTTAAAGCTACCGTGATAGCAACGGCAAGCATATTGCCAATGCCGGTGAAGCTCGCAATTTTATCGATATTCGGTAAGGCCAGAATGGCTAAGGCGGTCAGGATTCCACCAATCAAAATGAAAGGTCTTCGTCTCCCATTCAAAAACCACACTTTATCACTAATCAATCCAACCAGTGGCTGACCAATAATTCCGGCAATGGGGCCGGCCGCCCACACAATTCCGATTTCATGAATCTCAAGACCGTATTTAGTACGCAAAATCCAGCTTAGGACTGCAATCTGGATGGATAGCCCGAATCCCATGGCTGTGGAAGGTAATCCCAGCAGGATGTAAAAAAGATTGGATAATTTTTTTTGAATGGCGAGCATAATGCAAATATTTAGTGATTTTCGTAAGTCGTAATGCGTTTAATCCAGCCGGAAGGAACTGGAATAGTTGTATTTGCTTGAAAATCAAAGCAAACCATAACAGATTTTGCTTTGCTTTTAAGCTCGGTACCTTGTTCATTATACAATTCCTGCATCATGATGAAGCTTTTTGTGCCAAAAGATTCAACGCTGGTTTTCAGTAAAAGCCTTTCGTCCAGTAAAATAGGCAGAAAATAATCAATATTGATATTCGCCAGAACAAGTCCTTCTTTTTTCCAATCTACTTCGCTGCCGAGAATTCCATGGAAATAATATAGCTTTCCCAAATCGAAATATTCCTGATATACAGCATTATTGACGTGTCCGGCCAGATCTACGTCGTTAAAGCGGACCTGAATAAATGTTTCAGAAGGCGATAGTTTAGTCATCTTGTTCAGTAGTATCGTTTGCTGTATTTAAATCGAAAAGTCCATCCATGATTTTCATGCGAATCATTTGTTCCTCTTCGTTAATTTCGAGAATCAAGTCTTCATGAGCCGGGAAAAGATATTCATCACCTTGAATTTCAGCAGCTAACAGCGGGTTGGAGGGTATATCCATAAATCCGGTGATGATTCCCAGGTATTGATTTTCCTCATTATAAAGTTTAAATCCGGTTAGCGTTTCGTACGACAATTCATTTTCCGAGTGATTGATTAATTCGTTGGGTAGGTAAAGGGTACAACCAATCCATGCAGTTGTATCTTCTTTGGCATCAACAAATTCGAATTGGAAGATGG
>JAIPAR010000080.1 GCA_021739985.1 Bacteroidales bacterium
TACCAGGCAATCTATTTTCTTTTCGTTGGCAAAATCGAACTGCTGATCCTTCCAGCCATAGCCAATATGGCAACTGGTACAACGCGGCTCATTCGACTGAATACCAATGCAGAAATTGTTAAGGATATTCTTTTTGCCCAATTGGATAGTATCGCCTGATTTGGTAACATAATCACGGGTCCAGTTCCAGTGGGAGCTTTGCATAACTTCTTGCCCGGTGGTATTGTGGCACGATAAACAAGCTTCGGTCACTGCTTCCGGACTTGGAAAATCTTGTTGAAGAATATCAAATTTGGAATGGTCGGCGGCCTTATCTTTCGAGCAATTATAATTAACCAGTTTAACCGAAGTAGCGATATTTTTTGCTTTAATTCCGCTGATATAATAATAGCCAAAGACCCAGGGGAGTAATAAAGCCACGAATAAACCAAGCATTCCCCAGAAACGATTGGTTGACTTATTTTTAAAATGAATCATTTTTAGCTCTTTAGTAGTTCTTCACGAATCATCGTATGCCCACAAATCGGACATTTAAGGGTTGTACATTTCACATCTTTTTGATGCGGAACTTTATGCCCACATTTAAAACAAACACAAAATCCACCAGGACCTTGAGCTCCGCCGCCATTTTGGCCATTGCCGCCTGGCGTACTTTTTTCATGTCTTTCTCCCATTGTCGTATAATTTAAATTGATAAAAGGAACTATTCAACATATATAGCTATATCGAGCTATCTGCGGCAAAAATACGAATCATTTTAAACATATGTTCATAACTGCATTGATTTTTTTCAACAAAATAAGAAGGAGGAACGGCCTTCGGCCTAGAGGAAGGAGGAACGAGGAAGGAGGAATGTGCTTTGTAAGCAGCGTTAACCTCGCAGAGGTGTAATTATTATAGAAATCGGATGCATCCTAATATTCTTGCGCGGGTTCCACGCCGCTGTCCATGGAATGGAATGCCGGCAACCCGCGCACAGTTTCCCCAAAAACCCTTGTCATTGATAACGCAACAAATGAAGTGAAGAATCGCAAGGCTGAATTGATATGAAAAACGAATCTATACAAAGATATTGCTTTAGGGTGATAATAGTTTGCTAGTTTTGAATGAAATTTCGACTTAAGCAGAAATGGCAATGAAATCATTTAAATCTTTCTCCCTATTTAGCAGTATCATGCTGATTGCCTTGGCAGTGCTGGTTCTGAACCGAACCCAACAATCCAGCTTTGGTACCTTTGGTGCTATTCTTTTCCTGGTAATTGGTGGAGCTTCGCTGCTGATATTTCTGGTAAACATCTTTGTAAGTGTGATTGGCCTGGGTAAAAAATATTTCATTCACCCTTCCAATTTCCTATGCGCAAAAGCCAAGAAAAGCATTGAATATGAACAAGATGCCCATTTATTATTCGAAAAAACGAGAACTATTCTCGAACAAAATGCTTTCCATATCCTAAAAAGTGATTCCCATAAGCATTCGCTGATAGCCAGAACGAAATTCAATTTCCGCACTATGGGCGAAAATCTATATATCGATATTCAGACGATGGACAACAAATCGCTGCTAACTATCATTTCAACCTCCACTTATGGCAATAAGGACTACGGTCATAATAGCCTCAATATCAAACTCATAGAAGATTTAACAAGGAAGGAGGAAAGAGGAAAGAATCTATTAAAAAAAAGTTAATCAAATCATTAATCATTAACCATTAATCATTAACCATTAATCATTAATCATTAACCATTAACCATTTATCCTGTTGTGCGGATTTTGCGGAGTTTATCGCCGTCCAGAATCTTGATGCGCCCATCGATTTCATCCAGAATTTGGTCATCTTTAAACGACTTTAAGATGCGAACCACACTCATGGTGCTCATATTGGTATATTCAGCCAACTCTTTACGGGACAGCGGTATTTCGAAATGTTCGCTGTCGAACACATTTTCCTGGAGATAAAGGATAGCTTCGGCTAACCTGCCATTCAATTGCTTATGATTATTACTTATCTGATAATCAAACAATAAACTATTCTGTTCATTAATCGATTTGATGATATCGGTCGTAAATTCGAGATTCTCCATCATCATGCGTTGAAAGGTTTCAATCTCGATGCAACAAACGGTGCAATTGGTCATCGCCACCACTGTAAAAGGGGCTTTACTGGCCGTGAATAAGCCGGAAAGTCCAACCATCTGGCCCGGTTTAAAAACTGCGACAATACAATTGGTGCCAATCCCATCGATTTCGCGATAAACTTTTGCATATCCTTTACTTAAATAAAGAATCCCTTTGCTATAAGAACCCTGCTTCTGGATGGTCTCTCCCTTGTTATAATGGATTTTCAACTTCGACCCGGACATCTTTTCCAGCTGCTTCTCCGACAGAACCTGAAAGCAATCAGATTTAAATTTACATATTACGCATTCCGGGCTTGATGTATTCATATTCACTAGTTTGTGACAAAGTTAACAATTCCCTAAACTGTACCAAGAGTTGACATATATCATTTTTTAAATATAAATGAACATATGTTCGGATATAATAAAAACAAGTTCCAAGTTGTACATTGTTACTTAAAAAGCTATCCAATTGACATTATTCCAATCCCAATTAGCTAAGCCGGCTGACTAGTTTTGTGTGTGAAATCACCATACAATAATTGATTCTATGAAAAATCACTTCATCATGTTTCTGACCTTATTGGGAGTCTGGATTATGCTCAATAATAGTCTGGAAACCTCCATAGTCGTATCCGGTGTTGTACTAGCTCTATTAATTCCTTTCCTGTTTTGTAATCATTGTGAGGTATTTAGCCAGCTGAAATTAAACCCTAAAAGTTTGCTTTACACTTTTTTGTTTATCACTACATTTTTATGGGAATTAATCAAGGCAAATTTAGATGTGGCCCGACGGGTACTAACTCCTTCATTACCCATTAATCCGGGGATTGTCGAAGTAAAAACACAGCTAAAGTCTAAAATTGGTCGAATCATTCTGGCCGATTCCATCACCTTAACTCCGGGAACATTCACGGTAGAGATTATTGAAGATTCACTGTTTATCCATTGGATAGATGTAAAGAGTTCGGATCTGGAAGAAAGCACCAAAATCATTGTAAAAACATTTGAAAAATATCTGGAGGAAATGTATGGGTAATCTATTGATAGAAATTGCAAGCGGAATCACTTTGCTTGCTTTGCTTTTGGGACTGATACGGTTTATTAAAGGCCCGCATAAAGTAGATAGGGTAATCGCCTTTGATACCATGACTGTGTCGAGTATTGCACTCATTGTATTCATCAGCTTGCTAAGCGGTAATCTCCTTTATCTGGACGTAGCGCTGGTGTATGGGATTTTGGGTTTTCTGGGAGTTGTGATTTTGGCCAGGTATTTTGAAAAAGGACTTTAAAGTTAAAATCATGAACAAAGAAACGTTGGAATTAATTGGAGGAATCATAGCCATCATTGGCTCCCTATTCTTATTATTAGGCTCGATTGGTTTGTTGCGCATGCCGGATAGTTACAACCGGATTCAGGCCGGAACCAAAGCCAGCACGTTGGGTACGATGTTATCGGTTTTGGGTGCCTGGTTTTTTGCGCCTGCAATGGTTGGGAAATTTGTAATTCTCATCCTATTTGTGCTGATTACCAATCCAGTATCATCACACGCAATAGCCCGTGCAGCCTATCATATCAAGGTGCCACTATCTCCCCGTACCATTGTCGATAAGCTGAAGGATAAATACTCAGCCGATTCCGACCGTATGGCCTACAAGAAAAAAGTTAAATCAGAAACCGAGTAAATATGTTTGTAATAATCGCCATTGTACTTGGAATAATCAGCCTGATTGGAGGGGTGATTGCCTTATTCCACAAGAAACTGGTTGTTGCCATCCTGGCAGCCGGACTGGTAAGCTTGACTGCTTCCATCATTTTCCTTTTGCTGGCTGCGCCGGATGTGGCCATGACTGAAGCTGCCATTGGCAGCGGGTTAACCACGGTTATCTTCCTTTATGTCTTAAACAAAATCAGAGAAAAAAATGGTTAAGAATACACTTATCTTGCTGTTAACCTTAGGCATAGGGTTAATTATGTATGACGTCTATGAAGATTTCAAATTTCAGGAATCATTGCCACTGCTGGGTGATTATTATGCCCGGAATGCAGCATCCGAAACCGGTTCTGCCAACCTGGTTACAGCCGTTGTAGTCACGTATCGGGGATTTGATACCTTGGGTGAGGTTAGTATTCTTTTCCTCACGGCTTCGATTATCTCTTTCATGTTTAAATACAAAGAAGAACATGCAACGAAGAAAGAATATCGTCCTGCCAGTGAACTACTTATCAGCTCAACGCAAGTATTTACACCCATCATGTTAATCGTGGGTATCTATATTTTTGCAAACGGACATTTATCGCCGGGTGGAGGATTTCAGGGAGGTGCCGTAATTGCATCTGCCTTTTTGCTGATGCTGCTGGCTAATCCGGGAATGCACCTGAGTCATAAAATCATTTCCCGCGTCGAATCTATCTCCGGAATTGGCTTTGTGCTGGCTGGTGTAGCCGGACTGGTTTATGCAGGTGGTTTCCTTGATAATACGGTATTGAGCAAAGGTGAGTTCGGGCATTTATTAAGTGCCGGGCTTATTCCAATCATTTACATCTTCATCGGACTAAAAGTTGGAGCTGAACTCTCCAATATTGTCAGCACCATGTCTCATCTTCCAAAAGAAAACAACTAATATGGAGCAGGTTATCATAATAACAGGAATACTCCTGATCATACTTGGGATCTTCGGAATTATCCGCTCAAGAAATCTGGTAAAAATCGTATTGGCATTTACCTTATTCAATACCGGTTTAAATATTTTAATGATAAGCATCGGGTATATTCGTAATGCCGGGGCTCCTATCCTATCCCAAATTCCGGGACAAGGTGAAATCCCAAACATTGTTGACCCGGTACCTCAGGCCCTCGTGCTTACCGCCATTGTCATTGGACTTGGTGTTACTGCTCTGATGCTGGCGTATGTATTGAAATTATATCAGGATAAAGGAACTTTAGATATTAACAGTTTTAAAGATTTAAAATGGTAGGACCCATATACATCATTGTAATTGCCTTAGGAATCGCATTTACATTAGGATTGCTTGGAAAAGCATCTAAATCAGCCGGATGGGTATTTGTGCTGGCAGGTCTTGCCGCCATGACCTTTATTTCTGCCCAGTGGCTTGTAGCCCTGCTTGAAGGCAGCATTCAAGGCATTCAAATCTTCACAGCCGGGTACAAACCACCCTATTCCATCAGCCTGCAAATGGGATTGGAAGAAGCTATTCTAACGACACTCATTAATAGTCTCGGACTTTTATCGCTCTTGTATCTGGGAAAAGAAATGGTACAAAAAGGAGTTGAAATTTTGATGGTTTTCATGGTATTCATCATGAGCATGAATGTAACCATCATGACACGAGATATCTTCAATCTCTTTGTATTCTTGGAAATTGAGACTATTGCTTTAAGTGGGCTTATCTTATTAATTGGAAGGAAAACAGCCTTTCAAGCGGGGATTAAATATCTCATAATCAGCGGAATTGCATCCGGATTATTGCTGATAGGAATTATTCTGGCCTACTCGCATGTTGGAACGCTAGACATAAACGGAATTGCCTCGGCGAATAATGGATTATTCCGAATAGCTCCCATAGCCGGGTTTTTAATCCTGATTTCCTTTATAATTGAGCTAAAACCATTTCCGGCCAATGGTTGGGGAATTGATGTATATAGTGCTTCCCATCCCGGGATTGGAGCATTAATCTCCGGGGCATCCGCAACAACCGGCTTGTATCTACTGTATAAAGTTCTTCCAGTTGCCGGCGAAGAGTATTTGTACTTTATTACCCTTATCGGAGCAATCACATTTATCGGCTCCAACTTAACCGGGACGGCGCAATCTCAGCCAAACCGCCTGTTAGGATATTCCTCCATTGGCCAGGTAGGGCTTGTAACGATGATTTTGGGGTTACAACCCATTTTAGGAGATAGAACTCTATACCTTGCTTTTACCATTATTATCAGCCATTATGCCGCCAAAGCAGGCTTATTCTGGATTTCCGGGATGGTGAATTCATCATCCATCAAAGATTGGTCGATTCTGAGGAAAAAGCCCTTACTGCTTGTACTTTTCGGAGCTTTTATTCTGGCACTAATCGGATTCCCTCCTTTTCCATCCTTTAATGGAAAATGGGAAATCCTGATGAAATTGGGAGAAAGCAATCAATATCATTGGATTGCGGTTATTTTGGCCGGAAGTTTCATCGAAGCCATTTATCTGATTAAGTGGCTTGGATACGCCATCAAACTTGATGAACCAGTTGAAAATCAATCAAATTTCCATCTAACCAAGCAAATTCCTGTCTGGATAATGGGGCTTGTACTCTTTGGCATGGGCTATTATCTGAATCCATTTACTCACTACGCTGAAGCAATCAATTATATACCTCTGCTATTTGCTCTCTTATTGTTTGCCATTGACTTCCTGCCAGTCAGTATTAAGAATACGATTACTATAGCCGGCTTAGCCTATTATTTCATGCTTTTATGGCCGGCAGTAGAAGGTGATTTACTACGTCAGATTTTTCTGGTGATGTTCCTGGGTGGAGGCATTTTGACCCTCCTTGCAGGCTATTCAAAGAAAGGGAAACGACCCGGCTTTTACTCAATGGCTATCCTGATGTACGCCGGATTAGCAGGCTTGCTAACGGCGAAAGGAATGTATGATTTTTTCTTTAGTTGGGAAGTTATGACTGCTGGTTCTTATTTTCTGATTATCAGAGGAAAACGCTCTTTACCTCATGCATATAGTTACATGCTTTTCTCCATCGGAGGTGCTTATCTGATTCTGGGTGGATTTGCAATAGCAGCTGCCAGTTTGAATGGTACATCGCTTAGCGCCTTGTCCATGGTTACGGTGCTTCCAACCTGGGTGTATGCCTTAATTGCAGTCGGATTTATGACGAAAACGGCATCTTTAGGATTGCATATCTGGTTGCCGGGCGCTCATGGAGAAGCAGAATCCGATGTATCTCCCATGGTATCAGCTATCTTGCTGAAAGCCGGGGTCTTTGGGCTATTATTATTGTTCATTTCCATCGGCGCTACCAATCCGCATAGTCAGGAAATCTGGTATGTACTGGGTTGGATAGGTGCTATCACTACCTTGATGGGCAATATGAGTGCAGCATTTCAGGAAGATGCCAAACGTTTGCTGGCTTATTCCAGTATTGCCCAATTAGGTTATATCCTCTTCGCATTTAGTATGATGACACATATCGGCTGGTTAGCTGGATTTACCTATACAATCAACCACTTCCTGTTCAAAGCCATTCTCTTCCTCATTATTGGAGCCATTGTTGTTAAATTAGGCACGCACAATATGTATGAAATGGGCGGTATGATTAAAAAGATGCCATTTTCATTCATCGCTGTTCTCATTAGTATCATTGTCATCGGCGGGATTCCTCCTTTGAGCGGATTTGCAGGCAAATGGCTCTTCTATAATGCAATCCTTGAGAAAGGATGGTATTTCCAGGGTGCGTTGATTTTCTTTGCCGGTATCATTGCCTTCCTATACCTGTTTAAACTGATTTTTTCAGTCTTTCTGGGTCAGGTCAAGGATAATCACCGTAATATGAAGGAAATATCCGCATGGGTTTTAATTCCATCTTATATCCTGATTATCGGCATCATGTTGTTCTCCGCATTTCCAAAAGATGTCCTTACTCCTATCTCTGAAATGATTATGCCTTATTTCACATCCGAAACGCTTGTTTGGGATGGAACAAAAGCCATGACCAGCATGGGATATTGGGATGGATCAACCATTATGATAGTTGTAGGAACGGCCTTTATGCTCTTGCTTGGATGGCTGATTGTACTCAGTGCAAAAGCACAAAAAGTGGAGCAATTCAATATAGTGTATGCTGCTGAACGTCCTTTCCGGCCTGAAACGACTCATGTGAGCCATAATATTTATGCGGGTTATAAGAAAGCTATTGGCTTCCTCGTTAGTCCGGTCATTACGGTCTTCTGGGATCAGGCTTCCACCTTTGTTCTTGATTTTGCCGGCTGGATTCGGAGAATTTACAGCGGAAGTATTCAAAACTACGCCATACACGTGATTTTCTACATTGTTGTTTTTTATCTTATCAGTTTAGGGGGATTATAATATGGATTACAGTATCTCAAAATTCCTGTTCACCTTATTAGGACTGTTTATCGTGCTCAACTGGGGCATGCTGATGAGCAGCACCATGCGACGTATTAACGCCAGAGTATCGGGCAGGATTGGAATTCCATGGTATCAACCCTGGATTGACCTTGTCAAACTATACAGCATGCGTTCTCAATTATCGCATGGTACGATGTTTTATCTCGGCCCGGTATTTCGATTGATGGGCGGAGTTGGTTTATTCCTATTTATGCCGATGATTTACGGCTCTCAGTATTTCATGAATTATTCGTTTTCGGGTGATTTGATTCTGATTCTGTATTTTCAGTTCTTTGGGATGCTCGGAATGGCATTGGGAGCCGGCGAAGGCGGCCATCCCTATTCCGCTATTGGTATAAGCAGAGGTTTATCTCAATTTACCACTATCGAAGTTCCAATGACCTTAGCTGTTATTTCACTGGCGATTCAGTACCATACCTTTTCGATTTCAGACATAGTAGCTGCGCAACAAGGCAGTATCCTTAACTGGACCGTATTTACCAATCCTTTAGCCACTATCGCTGCGATGTTGTCCCTGCTGGGAGCTTTCGGTCATAGTCCATTCAATCTAGTTCGGGCCCCAAATGAAATTCCATTAGGACCTCCTACCGAATATCATGGGAGCTTCTTAGGTGTTTTACGCACCAATGGCGCTATTCTTCATGTTACCGAAGCAGCCTTATTCATGAACTTGTTTTTTGGAGGAGCTACTTCCTGGATTGAGCTCATCATTAAAACCTTCTTCATCTATTTCTGGTCGGTTTTTGTAGGAACAGTCTTCCCCAGATTCCGCATCGAGCAAAGTGTGGTATGGTTTTTAAAATGGCCGACCATCATTGGTATTTTTTCCATCATTTTATTCATGTAAACAATGAAAGTAGATACAAATAATCAGGCAGATATGACGAAAAAGGATGTATTTCTGGCGCCTGAGAATGAAGTCAGATTTGTGGAAGCTCCCGACGGAAGTGTAATTGAAGTAAATCCGCTGGAAGATTATTTCTGTCAGGAACGCCCCAAAGAATTACCTCCCCGTAAAGGAGCTATTGAGAAATTCATGAACTGGGCTCGTGCTGAATCCCTGTGGGTACTTGGATTTGGAACAGGCTGT
>JAIPAR010000081.1 GCA_021739985.1 Bacteroidales bacterium
AACAAGATTGAATATATAACTACCATGCTCGAAGATATCGAGGTTTGGATGGGTAGTAAAGGATACACTTCGCTCAACGATTTCAGAGGGAAATTATCACGCAAAAATATTGCAGACCCTTATGCCTACAAAAGAGCTCAATATGTTGATATTCTGATGAAAGCTGATACAATTTTCAAGCATTACCCAATGATTTAAACCTACCGAATGGTACTGAATTACATCTGGATATTCTTCTTTCTGATTGCATTTGTTGTTGCCGTTTTAAAACTGCTTTTTACGGGTGATTTGGAAGTTTTTAATCTGATGCTTCAGTCAACTTTTGATACAGCCAAAACCGGATTTGAATTATCCTTAGGACTCACGGGGGTATTAACGCTGTGGTTGGGCTTGATGAAAATCGGGGAGAAGGCTGGAATGATTCAAATTCTTTCACGATTAATTGGCCCTTTCTTTGGTAAATTGTTCCCCGAAGTTCCCCGAAATCATCCGGTCAATGGGAGTATCGTGATGAATATTGCGGCCAATATGTTGGGCCTGGATAATGCAGCAACTCCCATTGGGCTTAAAGCGATGAATCAGTTGCAGGAGCTTAATCCGAATAAAGAACAAGCTACGAATGCTCAGATAATGTTTTTAGTCTTGAATACTTCGGGGCTTACCATTATTCCGGTTTCTATTATGGTTTACCGCGCCCAGATGGGAGCAGCCAATCCCGCAGATATTTTTCTGCCCATTCTCTTAGCAACTTCTGTCTCAACCTTAGCCGGACTAATCGCTGTCTCGATTTTTCAACGAATTAACCTGTTTAATAAAGTAGTACTGGCCTATTTGGGCGGTGCTATTTTGTTATTAGGTGGTATGCTCTGGTTTTTTATGTCTTTGCCTAAAGACCAGTTAACCCTTGTATCAAATTTTACGGCCAGTTTCCTTTTGATGGGCATCATTATATCTTTCATTACCATGGGTTTTGTCAAGAAACAAAATGTATATGATGATTTTATTGAAGGTGCCAAAGAAGGATTCCAGGTAGCTATTCGAATTATTCCTTATCTGGTTGCCATCCTTGTAGCCATTGGGGTATTTCGGGCTTCCGGAGCAATGGATTATTTGAAACAGGGAATAGAATTTTTAATTGCCGCTGCAGGAATAGATACTTCCTTTGTGGAAGCTATCCCCGTTGCATTGATGAAGCCCCTGAGCGGAACAGGAGCCAGAGGATTGATGGTCGATGTGATGAACACGCATGGTGCCGATTCTTTCGTGGGAAAAATTGCTTCTACTATTCAGGGTTCGACTGATACAACTTTTTACATCATCGCGTTGTATTTCGGCTCCGTTGGAGTCCGTAAGACCCGGCATGCCATCACAGCGGGCTTAATTGCTGATTTTGCCGGGATTATTGCAGCAATAACTATCGGATATATTTTCTTCTTCTAAGTATGGTGCCAGTTTTTTCATCGGCTTATTTCCCTCCGGTAAGCTATTTTGCTTTGCTTTCCCGTTTCACGGAATGCATTATTGACCCCTGGGAGCATTATGAAAAGCAAAGCTATCGCAACCGATGTGAAATCTATAGTCCAAATGGACGGCAAGCTTTAAGTATCAATATCCAGAAAGAATCCGGGCAGAAAACGCCTCTCAAGGACATCCGAATTGATTATACGTATGGATGGACAAATAATCATTTGCGTTCGCTCGAAGCTGCTTATTCATCCACCGCATTTTATGAATACTATATCGATGAACTGGCACATATTCTTGAGAAAGAGCCTGTTTTTCTATTCGACTTAAATCAGTCGTTACTCCAACATTTGCTTGACGAAATTGGATTGGAAATAAACTTAATCGAATCGAACCATTATCTGGATAATCTGGAAAATTATAAGGATTATCGTGCTTCATTTCATCCTAAAATACAACATCGAAAGGGAGAGCCTGAGATTAATTTACCTCCTTATTATCAGGTTTTTAATCAGAAATTCGGCTACTTGCCGGATTTGAGTGTGTTGGATGTTCTATTTAACCTCGGTTCCGAAACCGAGATTTATCTTAAAAAACAGGCTCAATTTCTAACATTTAACAGTTAATAACTTCTTGGTCCGGTTAGGAATTGCAGCTACTTATCCGCTATTTTTGTATATCTTTCAATAAATAAAGATGATAAAAATAGGTGTACTTGGAGTAGGATTCTTAGGGAAAATCCATGTGAGGTGTCTGCAACAGATTCCGGATTTTAAACTGATAGGATTTTTTGATCCCGATCCAATCAAGGCTGCCGAGGCAGTTAAGGAATTTGGAATAACAAGTTTTGATTCCGCTGAAGCTTTAATCGAAGCATCGGATGCCGTGGATATCGTAACCACAACAACCGCTCATCATGCCAATGCAAGAGAGGCATTGAAGAATTCAAAGCATCTGTTTATAGAGAAACCTATTACTTTTTCGGCAGAAGAAGCTCATGAATTAATGAAATTGACCCATGAAGCCAATGTAACAGTTCAAGTAGGACATGTGGAGCGATTTAATCCAGCGTTCCAGGCTGTATTGCCGTCTATCAAACATCCTCAGTTTATCGAATCGCATCGTATTGGACCATTCAATCCACGCGGAATTGATGTGCCCGTTGTACTTGATTTAATGATACACGATATTGACATTGCGTTAACCCTGGTTAAAAGTCCGGTTAAGCGTATTTCAGCCAATGGGGTTAAGATTTTAAGTGATTCAGTTGATATTGCCAATGCTCGGATTGAGTTTAGCAATGGGAGTGTAGCGAATCTAACAGCCAGCCGCATTTCGATGCATCGGATGCGTAAAACGCGCATTTTTCAAAAGGATGCGTATATCACAGTGGATTATCTGAATAAAAAGGCCGAAGTCTATAGCCTGGATTTCAGCCAGGAGTCCGGAAATCCCTTCACCATTCTTGAAATCCCTTTTGAAAATCAAGTATCTAAGAAAGTAAAAATCGAATCTCCCATCATTCTGGAAACCAATGCAATACTTGAAGAACTAAAACAATTCTATGCTAGTATTGTTAACCACACAGCACCCTTGGTGAGTATTGAGGATGGATATGCTGCCGTTGAAGTAGCGCAGCAAATTTTATCTTTAATTCGAAAAGATCTATATTGATGCAAGACACTTTTAAAGAAAAAGGACTTCGGAAAAAATTAGTTGAAACCTTGCGGGAGAAGGGAATCTCGGATGAAAAGGTGCTTCGGGCTATGGAAACTGTGCCCCGTCACTTTTTCATGGATAGCAGCTTTATCAGTTTTGCGTATAAAGACCAGGCTTTCCCAATAAGCTCCGGACAAACCATTTCACAACCTTATACAGTCGCTTTTCAAACCAGCTTGTTGGAAGTCAAAGAAGGGGAGCGTATATTGGAAATTGGAACGGGAAGTGGCTATCAGGCAGCCGTTTTGATGGAAATGGGCGCTATTGTCTATAGCATCGAGCGTATAAAAGATTTGTTCCTTTTTGCCGGAAATTTGCTTTCCAGTATGGGTTATCATCCTTACTTATTTTGGGACGATGGCTATGAAGGGAAAAGCTCGTATGCCCCTTTCGACAAAATATTATTGACGGCTGCGGCTCCATTTATCCCCGAAGCCTTAAAAATGCAATTGAAGCCGGGAGGGTTGCTGGTAGCTCCTTTTGGTGAGGGTAATTTGCAAAAAATGATACGCTTAATTAAGATTGATGAACATAATTTTACGCAGGAAGAACATGGTAATTTCACCTTTGTTCCTTTCCTGCCCGGAAAACGTTAAGAAATGATTCAGATAAAAACTTTCACGCATAATCCTTTTCAGGAAAACACAATCTTATTAATTAGTGATTCAAAGGATTGCATCCTGGTTGACCCTGGTTCTTATACAGAAAAGGAACAAAATCAACTAGTGGATTATATCGAAGATAATTCGCTTGTATTGAAAAGAATCTTGCTTACACACGGTCATATTGATCATCTTTTGGGAACTAACTATTTCTCAACACTTTATAAGCTACCTGTTGAGCATCACCCGGATGAGACCGATTTAATTTCGATGGCTGGTAAGCATGCCGCGAATTATGGATTCTATTATACTCCGGCAGATATTTATCTTCCTGTATTACAAGATAATAGCATTATACATCTTGGAAATGATTCTTTTCAGGTATTGCATGTACCCGGTCACTCCAGAGGCTCGGTGGCTTTTTATAGTGCCAGTGATGGCTGGCTAATCTCTGGAGATGTATTATTTAAAGGGAGTATAGGGCGTACCGATTTGGTAGGTGGCGATTATGACCAACTGATGGAAAGTATTCTGAAGAAATTGCTGGTTTTACCCCCTGATACTATGGTTTATCCCGGACATGGTCCAAGCACCCAGCTTATTTCAGAACTCCAGGAAAATCCATTCATTACTGAGTTTCTTAGAGGAATGGAATAAGGTTGAGGTTGAGGTTAAGGTTAAGGTTAAGGTTAAGGTTGAGGTTAAGGTTAAGGTTAAGGTTAAGGTTAAGGTTAAGGTTGAGGTTAAGGTTAAGGTTGAGGTTAAGGTTGAGGTTAAGGTTGAGGTTGAGGTTAAGGTTGAGGTTAAGGTTGAGGTTGAGGTTGAGGTTAAGGTTAAGGTTGAGGTTGAGGTTAAGGTTAAGGTTAAGGTTAAGGTTGAGGTTAAGGTTAAGGTTGAGGTTGAGGTTGAGGTTAAGGTTGAGGTTTTTTTTAAAAAAAAGTAGGGTATGGGGACCTGGATGCGGTATTAGGGAAAATAGAAATATTAACCATTAATCTTGAATGTCATGTCAACAACAACTTTCAAAATTTCATTTTTACTTTTGGGTCTTTCCCTGTTTTTTGCTTCCTGTGATCGCTTTGACAATCCCGTGGTAGATAATTCTGATACCCGTGATGATGCACTTGCCGAATCTTTGTTCGACAATACAAGTGATGTAGCCGATGAGGCTTATAAATTTTCATCGTCTGCTTCATTTAAATCCTACACTGCAAATGACACATTGTTTATAGGGACTTGCGTAACCATTACACTGGATACCGTTTCGTTTCCTTATCTGCTGACCATAGATTTTGGAACAACCAATTGCCTGTGTAATGATGGAAAATATCGTCGTGGAGCCATTCAAGTCAGCTTTAATGGTGGGTACCGCCAACCTGGTACAGTGCTCAGCTATAGCTTTAATGATTATTATGTAAATGATAATAAACTTGAAGGTTCAAAAGTTGTAACAAATAATGGATACACTGCTGATAGCACGTTAATGTATAGTGTTCAGGTGATAGGAACCATTTATAAAGCAAATAATGCAGGTGTAATTACCTGGAATGCTGATAAAACCCGCGAATGGATTGAAGGAATTAATACCTGGATTAAGTGGGATGATGTTTATTTGCTTGAAGGGACAGCTGAAGGTGTTGATGTAAACGGGAATAACTGGTCACGAGAAATTACTTCACCCTTGCGGAAAGAATTAAATTGTGGTCATATAGTATCAGGAACGATGGAATTCACCAGGGAAAATCATCCTACCCGGTATATCGATTTTGGAACAGGAACATGCGATGATACAATTACAGTAACTGTTAATGGCAATATTTATACGGTAACTTTGCCCTAATCCGGATATTTAATCTGCCTGAAATTCAACGTTCAGGCAGATTTTTTTTTCTATGTTTATACTTAAAATGAATAAGATTGAATCAAGAAGAATTTAAATCGGTCTTTAATAAGTATTTTGATGCTGTGCGAAACTATATTTATTATCGCTCTGGAGATCAAGAGATTGCTACTGATATTGCGCAAGATACTTTTATCATACTATGGGAAAAACAACTTGATTCATCCGATAAAATAAAAGCCTTATTGTTTAAAATTGCTGGTGATATATTTGTGAGTCAATATCGCCGAACACAGACCGCACTAAAATTTAGTGCTCATCATCGCAATGATTCAATAGTATCTAATCCGGAAGAAATTTTACAATTTAATGAACTTCAACAGCGATTCGAGCATGCCCTTACTCAAATGCCGGAAAATCAACGAATGGTATATCTTATGCATCGAATGGAGAAACTAACCTATCCTGAAATGGCTGAAAGGCTGGATTTGAGTGTGAAAGCCATTGAAAAGAGAATGAGTCAGGCCCTTGCATTTTTACGAACTAAATTAGCTTAACCAGATTATGGAACTTCAAACATCAAAACTATCTGAACTGGAAGCACAGTTTTTTTCGGGAACAGAAATTAGCTATACGCTTTCTCAAGATGAGGCATGGGAAAATATTCAGGCCAGAATCTTGAATCGAAAAAAAGGACATAAAAAAATTGCGCTTGTTCGGGTTCTTCGATGGACAGCCGCTGCCAGCATTGCTTTATTTATAGGACTTGGCATTTGGGCCGGCTATTATAGTCATCATATTATTAATCAAGGAACAGAACAATTAAGTTATACTTTCCCGGATGGATCATTAGTTATGTTGAATTCATCCTCTCAATTCTCCTATCATCCTTATTGGTGGAGATTTTCCAGAGCTGTTACTTTGCAGGGAGAAGGCTATTTTGTGGTAGAAAAAGGAACAACTTTTTCAGTAATCAGTGGTAATTCAAAAACGCAAGTACTTGGAACTCGTTTTAATGTGCTGGCCAGAGCTCAGGTATATGAAGTAGATTGCTTTGCCGGGAAAGTCCAGGTTAGCCATCAGGAGGGGAATCCCGTTATTTTAACGTCCCATGAAAAGGCTGTGCTCACCCCAAATGGATCATTTATCAAATTACAAAAAGAAATTCAGCAGTCTGAACCAAACTGGTTAAAATCAACATTCTCTTTCCAATCCACTCCCTTAATGCAGGTAATCCAGGAAATTGAACGTCAGTATCAGGTTTCAATTTCCGTTGATAAAATAGGAAATCACAGGTATAGCGGCTATTTTGAAAAAAAATCAACGGTAGAGGAAACACTCAGTATTATTTGCAAGCCATTTCATCTTACATTTATCAAACTAAATGATCATGAATTTCTATTGACGCAAGAAACACCTGAATGAGTACATATCGCATTTCATTACTTATTATTTTAATCAGCATTGCTAATCTGCTTGCGGCACAGCAAACTTACCGGGTAAATGCGCCCGGAATTCCGCTTAATCGAGCAATCATTGAGTTTTCGCATCAATATAATCTACAGTTTACTTTTGATGATGATTTACTCTCCAGGCATACTGCGAATTGCACCGGGACGTTCACCAGTTTAAATGAGGTGATGGCATGTTTACTCAAAGAAACTGATTTGCAATTTGAAATATGGGGGGAGCTTTGTGTGATTTTTGATGCACCAGTCATAAAGGAAAACACGAGTATTGCATTTGCAGCTCGGCTGGTGGATGCCTATGATAAATCCCCTCTTCCATATTCTCATGTTTTATTAGATGGGATAAGTATGGTGACCAATGAACAAGGTTATTTTTCCGCAGAATTAGCTTCTATATCGCCTGTCCATTTAACATTATCTCATCTGGGATATTATGTATTGGATACAATTATTAAGCCTCAGATATACATAGAGATACAAATGCTTCCGTCTCGAATTGGATTAAGCGAAGTGATCATAGAAAAACGCAGAATTGACTATTCGCAGCACGTGGGAGAATTACCAGGTGTTGTTAAACTTAATCATCAAATTGCAAATTTTTTACCAGGTTCCGGAGATAATTCAGTCTATAATTTGTTACGCTTACAACCCGGAGTTCTGGCAGCTGGGGAGCAAACCAATGAGTTGATGGTTTGGGGGAATTATCCGGGTCAAAGTCAGGTTTTTTTCGATGGATATCCAATTTATGGACTGAAAAACTTTAATGATAACATCAGTGCATTTAATCCCTTGCTTGTAAAAGAAATGGATTTATTAAAGGGGGCCTATTCGGTTAAGTATGGGGATAGAGTAGGTTCAATTCTTAGTATCACCGGAAAAAGTGGGAACACTGATAAATATTCCTTAACTACTGTAGTTAATAATGTGACTCTGAATACTTTAGTTGATATTCCAGTAAAGAAAAATCAGTCTTTGCTTCTCGCATTTCGCCATACTTACTATAATTTGTATGACCCAACAGTGGTAAGTTCAATATTCCATCAGCGAAACGATTCAATTTTAGCAGTTGATGTAAGCTTAGTTCCAGATTACGTGTTCAGAGATATAAATCTAAAATATGCTTTTAAAATCAATGAAAAAAATCAATTTTTTGTTAATCTTTATGCAAGTGGAGACAGGTTTAACTATCAAATAGATCAGGAAGTTAAAAACAGAAATGTAAAGAAGTTTACCGAAGAGCGGAATAGCCAACTGGCCGGTTCATTTCAATATTATAATAATCGGAAGAAAGCAGATACCCGAATAACGCTTAGCACTTCAATCCTGAACCAATTTTACTCCAATCAAATCTGGCTGGATAGTTTATCAGTCGATTCGATGAAGATGTATGCTGATAAAGAAGCAGGCAATCTGCTTGCTGAGTTTTCTATAAAGCTAGATCACACCTATAGGTTGAGTGAAAAACATCTGTTAAACATGGGTTTCGGATGGGTGAGAAATCGTTCTTCTTATCAGGAAATCAGTCTAATACAAGATTCGATTCTTTTCCATAATCTGGGGACTAACAGTTTTATATATGTTGAGGATCAATGGATTTTGAATAAGAGGTTAAGCTTGAATACCGGCTTGCGAACGAATTATTTCAGGTTGGATAAGAAACTGTATCATGATCCGCGTATTCAGCTTACCTATGATGCAACAGATGAGTTACGATTATATGCCGCAGCAGGCCGCTTTCACCAGTTTGTTTCGAAAAGTACCGTGATGGACAGTTTGGGAAATTTTCGCTATTTCTGGACATTATGTGAGGGTGAAATAGTGCCTGTACTAAGCGGTAATCATCTAGTACTTGGAGGGAAGTATCAATGGAATGAGTTTGCATTTACTGCTGATTTTTATTACAAAAGGCTGGATGGACTGACACGCTATTTCTATGCTACAAATGCTCAGATTCAGGATGTATTATCCATTGATTCCTATACCGTTGGGATGGATTTTCTGGCTCGCAGGGATTGGAAGGGAAATGCAGTATGGATTGCTTATACTCTCGGAAGTGTCCTTGAATATAAGTCTTATGCTGATTTCCATTTTTGGGGGAGAGCTCCTCATGATCAGCGGCAAGAGCTAAAGTTGGCCGCATTAGTTAGTTTTCATCCATTTTATGTTTCCAGCAATTATGTTTTTGGCAGTGGCTTTCCAGCTTATTTTGCTATTGGATTAGATGACCCTACACCAGATTACAGCCGCTT
>JAIPAR010000082.1 GCA_021739985.1 Bacteroidales bacterium
GGCTGGTGTTCCATTATCATCTAAAATAAACAAACCTTCCCCACGTGGCAGGATTATCCATTTATAATTATTGCGGTCAATAAGAATTTTTCCTGCCAGGTCGGCCGCAGCTGTACTTCCGTACGGCAAGGCAATCCATTCCTTATCAGGTGTATAGCAACTTAAAATGTTATCAACTTTTGAATTGCTGACCCAAAGATTATTTGCATCATCAAAAGCTAAACCACCAATTCGGACATAGCTGCCGGCAAAAATGCTTTGTAAGGTACTGTTGCTATCATTATGAACTTCAACTAATTGATTATCATAAAACTCAAGTAGCCCATAACCCCAGGAGCCGGCAAAAACCCTTTTTGAATCCATAGGGTCAACGATAATCTCACAAATATCAGAAAGGTAGGATGGAATATTTTTCTCTAGTTGATAATTGAAGTTTGTCCATGTGTAATTAGTGTACTGATAAATACCAGCGTTCGAGTATATTTGTCCATAACTTGGCGTTTTTCCTCCACCGGTTACCCAAACTTGATTATCGCTTATTGCAATATCAAAAGCAGATTCCCTAAATGGTCCATTTGGAATTATTTGTTCAGACGACCAAGGCAACACAGAACGCACTAATCCATAATAACGATCCGCAATCCAGTAGTGCCCCTTTTCATCAGCCAATGCCGATTGCATGGAAGGGCTTCCAAATGAGTAATTGTATATTATGTAGGCCCGGAAATCATTTTCATCGTATGCTTCCAGACTGTGTGATTTTACAACTAACAGTAAGCTATCTTGATTTATTAGACGATTATAATCTCCATCCTCATTAAATGTAGGAATTGACCAAGTTCCATTTGATAGTTTTCGTAAGGATTCATTTCCAGTTTCATCTTTTAATACCAGGAATAATTCATCTTTAAAATTTTCTACTTCTTCGATTTCTTCCTGGATTGACTGAATGGTTATTCTTTCCCAATTTGCATAATTCGCAGGAAATGTGTTACTTGTATCTATCCGATATAATCCGTTTTCTGTAGCAGCATAATAGGAATCCTGGAACACTGTAAAATCAGCTATTTTTAATTTCCCACCATCTGGTCCTATTAGCCAGGTATCTGTAAATTCTTTTGCTGCCATGTCAAGTATTACAATTCCAAATCCGCATGCAAGAAAAGCCTTTTGATTATGAAAAAAGATGCGATAAACTCGCTTGTCCCCGGTCATGATTTTATTCTTTATGTCAGGAAGATTTATTATCCCCTGACCTTCTATTATGTCGAGGTTTGAATTCGAATAGGCAATTAGTAATTGGTCGGTAAATGGATTGTAATTTATGGCGCTTATTCCAACGTCGGCTAGTCCATTTATCTTTGTGAGTGTTTCAACAGCATGATCTTTTTTCTGGTAGCTGAATAATCCCATTTTAGATGCACAAAAGATATAGTCTTCGGATTGTGTCACTTGATATCCTTCATAATAAGGTAGATGAATGTTCCACTCGCCAAGTTGTATTTGGCTGAAAAGGCTTGACAATCCTAGTAAAGTGAGGTTAATCAGCAGGATGAGTTTCTTCATGGAGTTAAAATAAAATAAGAAAACGAAGATATAATAATGTTAGTATGTTTTTTGCCCGAAAGCTTTATCTTTGCGGGTTCAATTTAAAAATGCAAAACAATGATTGCAACTGAAGTTCTGCCTTACAAAGTTAAAGATATGTCGCTGGCCGAATTTGGCCGGAAAGAAATAGAGTTAGCCGAGCATGAAATGCCGGGTTTAATGTCGATTCGTCGTAAATATGCTCAGACTAAACCGCTAAAAGGTGCACGCATCACCGGATCGCTGCATATGACCATCCAAACGGCTGTCTTAATCGAAACTTTAGTTGAGCTTGGAGCCGATGTTCGTTGGGCTAGTTGTAATATTTTCTCTACCCAGGATCATGCTGCGGCTGCTATTGCTGCTGCCGGTATTCCGGTTTTTGCATGGAAAGGCGAATCCCTCGAAGAATATTGGTGGTGCACCTCACAAGCTTTGACTTTCCCCAATGGAGATGGTCCTAATTTAATTGTAGATGATGGTGGTGATGCAACATTGATGGTTCACCTAGGATATCGTGCTGAAAATGATGCAAGTATCTTGGATAAATCAGCCGAAAACCGCGAGGAGCAAATCATTCTGAATCAACTGAAAGAAATACTGGCCGAGGATAATCAACGCTGGCACCGTACTATCGCCGGCTTGAAAGGAGTTTCTGAAGAAACCACTACTGGCGTTCATCGTTTATATCAAATGATGGAAAAAGGAGAGCTGCTTATCCCGGCCATTAATGTGAACGATTCCGTTACCAAATCAAAATTTGACAATCTCTATGGATGCCGCGAATCGCTGGCTGATGGCATTAAACGTGCTACCGATGTGATGTTGGCCGGAAAAGTAGTGGTAGTTTGTGGGTATGGCGATGTCGGGAAAGGATGTGCGCATAGTATGCGTACCTATGGTTCTCGTGTCATTGTTACTGAAATTGACCCGATTTGTGCGCTACAGGCAGCCATGGAAGGTTTTGAAGTCAAACCAATTGAAGATGCCCTGATTGAAGGGAATATTTTTGTAACTGCTACCGGAAACCGCGACGTTGTTCGTCTCGACCACATGTTGCAGATGAAAGATCAGGCTATCGTTTGTAATATCGGCCACTTCGATAATGAAATTCAGGTTGACCAGTTGAATGAGCATCCGGGTGTTGTTAAAAGGAATATCAAAGATCAGGTAGATCAGTATTTCTTCCCGAATGGTAAATCTATTCTTTTATTAGCTGAGGGTCGTTTGGTGAACTTAGGCTGTGCCACGGGTCATCCCAGCTTCGTGATGTCGAATTCATTTTCCAATCAGACTTTAGCTCAGATTGATTTATGGCAGCACGATTATCCGGTAGACGTGTATCGTTTACCTAAAAAATTGGATGAAGAAGTTGCCCGTTTGCATTTAGAGCAAATTGGAGTGAAACTCACTATTCTTACAGAGAAGCAGGCCGATTATATTGGAGTGGATAAATCCGGACCTTATAAACCGGAGCATTACAGATACTAATTTACGTTTTATATTGATTATCAGACTAAAACACAACACTCGAGTTATCGTTTTATATTGATTATCAGTCTAATACCTTAAATAAACCAACATGTCTGATTTTTTGATGACCATTTTGGTCATTATAGTCATATTTTATTTGATACGGATAGTGTTTCGTTTTCTATTTCCGATTTTGCTGCGTTATTGGATGAATAAGATGACGGGAGGGCAGCTCAATGAAATGTACAAACAGCAAAAAGAAGCCAGTCGCCGCAAAGAAGGGGATATGCATGTAGAAGACAAACGCAGCACCCGCACCTCTCGCCCGGCCACCTCCACCGAAGGCGACTACGTTGATTACGAGGAAGTGAACTAAAGGAAGGGAAAATTAAATTCTTTCGCAATACACTAAATATATTCTGGGATATATAAAGCGAAGAAGTGGTCGGATGCCGAGTTTAAAACTTGCTGTCTTAAGGTATTTTTTATCGATAATTTTCCATCCTGATTTCTGTAGTAGCAAATCAAATTGCCTGGGCTCAAATTCATGGTAGTGACGATCAAATTCATCCTTTTCATTCCAATAGGCTTTTGAAAACCATAACTTAAGTGGCACACTTGCAATTAATTTGGTAGCAGATGCCTGCTGGAGAAGTGGAAAAGGAGAAACTAAATGTTCCAGAATTTCAAACGCAGTTAATACCTGATAGTCAGGCGATTGAATCACAGAATAATCTAAATCTAAATCAAGCCCGGGAGCAGTATTAGTAACTTGAAATCCTTCCTTTTCCAACAGTTCAGCAAGTGGATTACGGGGTCCAAGATCAAGTATCTTTTCAGTTTTACTAACATGCTGATTTAGAAATTCAAGACTAGTTAAATGTCTTTGCACATGTAAGTTCTTATATGCTTGCGGAAATCTTTCGGATCCCATGTAGATGAGGGGTTAGTTCTTTGATTTCAATTTCATTGTATAAGGCAGATAGTTCAACCGCTTGCTTTTCCCATCGCAAGTGAGAATCAATAGCCTCAACTGCATTCTTGGCCATGGTTAAGTACAACTCACTATCCCGATATAATTTATCTATTTTATCCGCAAAATCTTGTTCATCCTGATCTTTAAACACAAGCCCACAATGATAATCTTCAGCTATATTGGCTTGAGCCAGACAATCACTCACAACAATGGGTTTACCAAAAGAAAGATATTGGAAGATTTTATTGGCATAAGTGGTGTTATGGTGGATGTTTTGATGGATGGGAGAAATTCCAATTTTACATGCTTTAATATAGGATGGAAAGCAATCAAAGGTCTGCCAACCAGCCATTTCAACCTCCTTCTCAAGATGTAGGGAAGATATAAGTTCTCTAAGCACTTCATCTGTTCGACTTTTTCCAACGATGACTAACTTAATCGTGGGAATTTTATCTTTCAATAAATAAACAGCCTTAATGGCAGTCTCTAGGCCCCTGCGCAATCCTGTTTCACCCAAATACAACAACATAAAGTCTTTTTGATACTTACGTGTTATTTCCAACTGTGTATCGTAATGGGTATAAAAATCTCGCCGAACCGTATTCGGAACTATTTTGATTTTATCTCTTGGCAAAAGCAATTTCTTCTGATAATATTCCCTGGCTTCTTTGGTAACTACAATAACCTTATCGCTTTCACGAATATATCGGCTTTCGTATTTTTCCCATATAGCTGGTTTAATGAAAATTTTTCCCATCAAAGAATTCACATGAGGATAAAACTTCATGATTTCAGGCCTGTTTTCATGGAGATCGAGCACCGTTGGAATGTTATATTTCTTCCCTATTTCCACCACTGCTCGAGCAACTGCCATATCGTGAATGTGCAAACTGTCGATGCGTGTTTTAAGAATAAAGTCTTTTATATAGGCTGATAAAATTCGATGGTAAAACTTCGTTGTATAGGCAAGAGCCGATAATTTGTAAGTTAATCGGGATACTCGGTATCTATACACATGAATTCCATTTATTATCTCATATTCCGGAAGCTTGTTGGAATAGTCAAGGCTAAACAAAAACACTTGATACGATTGCTTAAGAAGGTATAATGCTTCATTTTCCACCCGTGGGTCAGGAGGAAAGGGAGCATCCAAAATCATACCTATTTTCATGTAAACTTTCTTTCATAAGCTTGATGACAAATTAAAGAAAGTTATACATTCCAATGTGTTAAGAAATGTTAAATTTTAATGGTATTTTAATTTGAGATTAATAGGGATTTTACCTTAGTTTGATAATTCATCCTGAATAAAATATTCAGGATGCCCTAGAAATAGCAAGTTCGTCAACCATTTATCAGTATATATATTGAAATGGCAGTTTTTGGATGATTCATCTGGATTAAAATATAGACCTATAATTTTAATCTTAGTTTAATTAGTTTATTATGACTGCTTTTAGTCTAATTTTTCACGAATCGGTTGCACCAGGACGACATTCCATCTTGATACACACGGAGACCATAGAAGCCTGGATTTAAGAAATTAATATAAATTATAGGAGTATTCCCAACTTGAACGGTTTTCCCGTTAATATCCAAAATTTCCCAACTGAAAGGATTGTTGGAAGGTAGAGAAAGATGCAAATAGTCAAAAGCGGGATTTGGATAAAGTTTAATAGACATGCTGCTTTCGGTGTCAATATCATTTAACACATCAACGAAAATATAATCTGAATCATCACATCCATACGAATCCGTTACACTTACACTGTAAGTCCCTGAGCTAATCACTTCTATGCTGGATGTTGTTTCCAGGGTTGACCATATGTATGAGGCAAATCCACTGCCTGCATCTAAAATCAAACTCGAACCTTGAACGATTGACGTATCATTTCCTAAATCGACAACCGGGTTTGAGAGATATGTTTCTGAAATAACGGTATCATTACCAACAATATATGCAATTTGTACGGTTCCATTCCCGGCTAATCCAGGCGTAAAAACGTTCCCGGAAATACCTGATCCTGTAAAATACCCACCTACAGGAGTACCTATAAGAATATCCGCAGGATCGCTTCCACAATAACTAGCTTGCAATCCATTAATACTCATCGGATTTATTTGATATAAATCACCAAAAAGGGAATCTATTTCACCGAGAGTAAGTTCGCGGTTCCACATATAGAAATCATCCAGATAACCATCAAAAAAATAAGGAGCAGTTGAAACAAGGTCCTTGCGTCCAATACTGCCCGGAGTAGATGTATAATTCATGGTGGTTGCACTTCCATTATAAGTCCCACCATCGTTGGCCCCATTAATAAATATTTCCATATCATTATACCCCCTAATAATAAGGGCGATATGAAACCAGACATTGGTTGTCAAATCAGTCTCTGCCTGTTTTGTATTCCTCTGAGCAGAAGTCGTTCCCCCGCCTGCATTACCATAATTAACAGATATTCTTCCATTTACCGAAAAATTTAACCATGCTCCTGCATGATTATCAATTCCATAATCGCTTGTGAAGACCACCGAATGATTAGCAGCAAAATCATGAAAATTAACCCACATGGAAAAACTAACAGGGAAAGTTGGTTTTAACTCAGAATCATTCGGAAAATCAATAAATTCATTAACACCATTGAACGAATACGCCGAGTTAAGATTACCAAGTCTATCAGGTATTAAAGTAGCTTGTGCAAACCCATGATGCCCGTTTCCCGAATAATCCTCTACATTCCCATTAAATGGATAAAACAATATCAAACTATCCGTAATTCCTTGCGCTAAACATGACAAAGAAGCTAATGTTAAACAACTTGCAATAATCAGGGTTTTCATCTACTGATAACGTTTATGAGCAGCGAGCTGGTAACTCCCAATGGGTTGATAAAAGCCTCCTGCCGTGGGATATAAATAACCTTATTAAATTCGGATTAAAAATAATTGATATTTTAATAGCTTCTTAATTTTTAACACAATTTTTTGAAGTTTTGATTGTTCCCGAATTTCACTCCAAAAACTTCTTCCTCAAACGAAGTCGTTCCTTCCTCCTTTTTCTTTCCATGATTTTTTAGCCCCGAATTCATGAATCTTCAAATCAATAACAATTGAGCGCAGCGAAATCCCGAGATCGAAGCGGTTCGGGACAAATAAACGATTAAACAAATAAACGATTAAACAAATCAACAAATCAACTTCTTTTGTTGGGCGTTCCCCTTCGGGTCGGGCTTTCCGCTCCAAGTCCTCGCTCGCGCCCCCGTGTAATCCGTTCAAATCCGTGAAATCCTCTTCCCTCGCTCTTCTTTCCTCCTCGTTGGAGTGGCTCGCTCCGGGCTTTCCACTGCAATCCCTAACGCACGAAATAATGGTAAATGATTAAAGGTTAATTGTTAATGATTTCGCCGAACCAATCTTTCCTCTAGACCGAAAGCCGTTCCTCTTTCCTCCTTCCTCTAGACCGAAGGTCGTTCCTCTTTCCTCCTTCAATGAATTGTTGATTTGTTGATTCGTTGATTTGTTTATTTGTTTCAACGCAGTCGTATTTTCTCGTTCAACCTTGCTCCTTCCTCCTTCCTCCTTCCTCCTTCCTCTAGGCCGAAGGCCGTTCCTCTTTCCTCCTTCCTCCTTCCTCCTTCCTCTTTCCTCAGGCCGAAGGCCGTTCCGAAAGCTTTCGGAAAAGATTGAGATTAAGGTTGATCCCTATAATTCACGAAATGGCAAAACAACAATCCCGTTACTTCGAGATTGCTTGATTTCGCCACCGTAAATAATAGTTCCACCTTGTGTTTGACTTATCTTATTCCAGAACGAAATTCCCCTAAGATATTCGTTGGTAATGGTTTGTCCGGATTTTATTTCTATCGGAACCAGGCTATTCCCTTGTTGCCACAGTAAATCTACTTCATTACCTACATTGTCGCGCCAAAAATACAATTGGTTGGGTTTCCCTGCATTGGCAAGCTTTTTCATATATTCAGCTATAATCATATTTTCGAATAGGCTTCCTCGTAATGGATGATATTCCAGTTGAGCAGGATCATCGATACCCAGCAAGGATACGGCAATTCCGGTATCATAAAAATATAACTTTGGCATTTTTACCACTCGTTTATTAAAATTCTCGTGATAAGGCTGTAATCTAAAAAGAATAAAACTTGCCTCCAACACACTTAACCAGGCGCTAATGGTTTTTACATCAACTCCTGTTTCGACCGACAGACTGCTCATATTTAATAACTGACCGATTCGGCCTGCGCAAAGTCTCAGAAAACGTTCAAATGTTGTAAGATTCGTAATGTTTTTAATCATCCGTACATCCCGCTCAATGTATGTTCGAATATAATTAGGGAACCATCTCGCAGGATCAATCTGTTCACTATGAAGTGCCGGATAACCACCCTTAAACATTAGTTGGGTAGTAGTAGATTGGGTATCATTTATTTCTCCCAAGGAAAGTGGTAATAGATTGATATAACCTACTCTTCCTGAAAGACTTTGCGAAAGATGCTCCTGCAGGAGAAAATTATTCGAGCCAGTCAAAATGAACAAGCCATTTTCACCGGATTCATCGAGTATTTGCTGAAGGTAAGAAAAAATTTCAGGTACGCGCTGAACTTCATCCAAAATTGCTCCTTGTGGATAATTTGCTAAAAATCCACGAGGATCTTCAAGCGCGAACATTCGTAAATCCGGGTTTTCAAGACTCACATAAGGCTTTTCCGTAAAGATGTACTTTACCAGAGTGGTTTTTCCGGATTGACGAGGGCCAATAACCGCAACCGCTTTAAACTGTCTTGCCAGAATTCTGATTTCCGACTCTGCTTCTCTAGGTATCATGATACAAATTTACAATTATGGAATTCAATTCCAATATTGTAAGGGATTTTATTTTGTTCCTCCTTCCTCCAGATTCTTCACTCCACTTCGTTCCGTTCAGAATGACAAGGGTTTTTGGGATCCCGGCGCGCGGGTTGCCGGCATTCTATTCCAGTGAACACGGCATGGAACCCGCGCAGGAATTATAACAAGCATCCGTTTTCTACAATCATTACTCCTCTACGAGGTTTTCGCTTCATGCAAAGCTTCTACCTTCCTCCTTCCTCCTTCCTCCTTCCTCAGGCCGAAGGCCGTTCCTCCTTCCTTCGTTCCGTTCAGAATGATAAGGGTTTTTGGTATCCCGGCACGCGGGTTGCCGGCATTCTATTCCAGTGAACACG
>JAIPAR010000083.1 GCA_021739985.1 Bacteroidales bacterium
TGGCAGGGTATTGAAGAGCTGGCCGCTTTGCTTGGCGCGGCTACCGCTTGCAGCCGGCCTGTTTCCGACGAAGGCTGGAGACCTCACTCCGAACACGTTGGGCAAACCGGTAAAATTGTTGGACCAACCCTTTATTTTGCGCTGGGAATCAGCGGAGCCATTCAGCATTTGGCTGGTGTTAGTTCATCGAAATACATCGTAGCTGTTAATAAAGATCCGGAAGCTCCTATCTTCCAGGCTGCCGATTACGGAGTCGTTGGAGATGTGCAAAAAGTTCTCCCTCAACTCATTGAAGCTGTTAAACAATTAAAAAAATAATCAAATCACTTAATCGTATGACTGAATCAAAATCCATGGAAATCCTGAAAACGGCTATCCTGCTTGAACGCAAAGGAAAGGCGTTTTACTCCAATGTTGCTGATAAAGCAGAAGATGCAGATGTTAAAAAATTCTTCCAGTTAATGGCTGATGAAGAAGATGACCATATCCATTTTCTGACCGAGCAATTTGCTCATTATACTTCGAACCAGAAGTTTAAAGAAACTCATGTTCCGAAAGATGAGGATACTACCGATGAGCAAATCCTGAGTGAGAAAGTGAAAAAACAAATTCATGCCGCCAGTTTCGAAGCCGCCGCGATTAGCGCAGCTATCGATTTTGAAACCCGTGCAGTGAAAGTTTATTCCGATCGTGCAGCCTCGGCTGAAGATCCCGAAGAAAAACAGTTTTATCAATTCCTGGCTGATTGGGAAAAAGGTCATCACAAACTGCTGCACGAGATTGATAAAGAAGTTCAGGAAAAAGTTTGGTTCGATAATAATTTCTGGCCATTCTGATTCATGAAAGGGAAAAATGTACTGGTTACCGGCGCAAGTCGTGGGTTGGGCCGTGCTCTTTGTAAAGAGCTGGTCGCAAAGGGCCATCAGGTACTCGCTGTTTCCCGCAATGAATCTGCTTTACATCTTTTAAAAGAAGAAATTAATTGCGCTATTCTGCCGTTTGATTTGGTCAAAATTACCGATAATCAAACGGCAGATAGCTTTCGTCAGGCTGTTGCCAATTTTGGCCCGCTGGATGTCCTCATCAATAATGCAGGCCAACTAGGAAAAGAGGCTTTCTCCGCTTATTCCATTCATCAGGCTAAAGAAGTTTTTGAAATAAACTTCTTTGCACCAGCCTTTTTAATTCAACAACTTGATACTTATTTTCGTCCCAATGCTGCGGTGCATATCGTTTCAATTGCATCCATGGGAGGATTTCAGGGAAGTAAAAAATTCCCCGGTTTGAGTTTTTATAGTGCATCGAAAGCTGCACTAAGTACTTTATCGGAGGTTCTGGCCGAGGAGTTTAGCGGCCGGCAGCGGTATTTTAATACCCTATGCCTGGGTTCTGTACAAACTGAGATGCTCGAAGAAGCATTCCCCGGATATCAGGCTCAAACAAAGCCGGCTGAAATGGCCGCCTGGATTGCTGAATTTGCGCTGGAAGGCTACCGCTTTTTTAACGGAAAAACCCTGCCGGTAGCAGGGTTAGACGTATAATGTAGGGTGCTGGATGTTCAATTAATCATGAAGTAGGTCCACGGCTTTCTTGATGCGAGCCATCGCTTTAATTAAATCATCCTCCGAAGTGGCATACGAAATCCGGATGCATTCCGGGCTCCCAAAAGCGGAACCGGGAACCAGCGCCACATGAGCCTGATCCAGAAAATACATGCACAAATCATCATCATTCTTCAGGACCTGATCTTTAAATTTCTTGCCAAAAAGCTTTTCAACGCGCGGGAACAAATAGAATGCTCCCATGGGTTTCCGAACTTCAAAACCCGGGATTTCTTTCATCAATTGATAAACTAAATCGCAACGTTTTTTAAAGATTTGATTCATCTTTAAGGATTCTTCTTTGCCATAGCGAATCGCTGCAACGGAAGCAATTTGGGAAACTGAACAAGCTCCTGAAGTAGTTTGTCCCTGAATCTTATTGCAAGCTTTAACCAACCATTCAGGGCCGGCTAAATAGCCAATTCTCCAACCTGTCATGGCATATCCTTTGGAGACCCCATTAATAAGGCCGGTACGTTCTTTCATCCCGTCCAATTCAGCAATGCTGGTATGAGCACCCATGAAATTAATATGTTCATAGATTTCATCGGAGATTACGAAGATATTTGGGTACTTGCGCAGAACAGCTGCCAGTGCTTCCAGCTCTTCATGGGTGTAAATGCTTCCGGTTGGATTGGATGGAGAATTAAGCAGAATCGCTTTGGTGCGGGGAGTTATGCTTTTTTCTAGTTGATCTGGGTTGATTTTGAAATCACTTTCCAGAGTCGTTGGGAGAATAACAGATTGGCCTTCGGCGAGTCTTACAAATTCAAGATAACTAACCCAATATGGAGCAGGAATAAGTACTTCATCACCAGGGTTAATTATAGACAACATGACATTAACCAGCGATTGTTTAGCTCCATTGGATACGATAATTTCTGAACGTTTGTAAGTCAATTTATTCTCAACACGCAGCTTTTCAATGATAGCATCTTTGAGCTCATCATAGCCTGTGATTGGGGAATAGTGACTGTAGTTCTCGTCAATCGCCTTTTTGGCTGCTTCTTTAGCAACCATTGGTGTGTCGAAATCTGGTTCACCAATACTTAAACTGATGATATCTATGCCTTTGGCTTTCAATTCCCGGCTTACCTGAGCCATGGCCAGTGTCTGAGAATCCGAAAGATTCAGTATCCTGTTTGAGGTTAAATTCATAGAGGACTTATTTGGTTTAGAAGCCAAAGGTAAGAAATCCTTTTATTCATTCGGTTGAAGGATATTGTATAACAGTTTTTGGAATTAAAGTTAGTTGGATTATACTATTTTTGCCCAAAAGAAATATATGGAAATTTTACTGAATATGATTCCTGCGCTGCTCATCGCTGCAGTATCAATCTTATTAACTTTTTGGTTTTTTCGCAATGAAGATAAGAAACGGAAAACCGAGCTAATGTCCAATTATAGTGAAGTTGTTTTGCCCTTACGATTGCAGGCTTATGAGCGGATTATTATGTTGCTGGAGCGGATTTCTCCGGCTAATCTCATCGTTCGTGTTCAGATTCCGGGAATGAACGTTGCTCAATTACAAACGGAACTTTTATCAACAATCCGTCAGGAATTTGAACATAATATTTCCCAACAGATGTATGTTAGTTCAGAGCTTTGGCGTAAAGTTACGGAAGCAAAAGAAAACCTGGTTAAACTGATAAACACTTCGGTTATCGAGCTTAAACCAGGTTCTCCTTCGATTGAACTAATCAAGGAAATTCTTGAAAGCCAGTTCGAAAATGATGTAAAATCAACGAGTTATTGCATCGAACTAGTCAAAAAGGAACTTCGCCAACTATTCTGATTAATGAATCATTTCAATACTCCTTTTGAGGAATCGATTTAATTCTTCGCCTTTCAGCATATTATTTGAAAGTAAAGCTAAATCAATAAGTTGCCTGGTTAACTGATGCTCACGTCCAAACTGACGTAGCATTCCTGTTTTTTCATCTTTGGCTGTATCAAGTTTGGTTTCGGTTTCCTGCAGTTTATCTTTTTCCAGCTGGTCAATTTCTTCCTCTTTTTTACCTTCTTTCAGTTTTTCCAGACTGATTTTTTCTAATTCCAGTGCATGAATTTTATCATTAGCCTGACTCAAATCTGCAGCTAAGTGGGTGTTCTTTTCTTCGATTAGCTTTTTAATTAAGGGATGAGCTGTATTAACGACCAGGGTATAAGAATCCGGCATCTCTCCATAAAAACTGTATGCTCCACCACTCATGGCTGACATATCTTTCATACGCCGCATCCATTCACTTTGCGTGATAATCATTGGGGCATCCTGTTCTGATAAATCTTCAAATTGGACACTGAAGTTTTGCTTATCATTTTCAAGATTGGCTGTAAAAAGAGGAGATAATTCATCTTGCTCTTGTTGAGGAAGTGTCGTTGCCAGTGCATCATCTTTTTCAATCAGTTTTTCAACGATATTGGAGTCAACTCGCACAAAGCTCACATTCTCAGCTTTTTGCTCCATATGATTGATGAAATGGGCATCCAATTGCCCGTCCATGATTAGCACATCATAAGCTTTCTCTTTGGCCGCTTGCATATAACTGTACTGAGCCGTTTTATCAGATGCATACAGAATAACCTTTTTATTATGCTTATCGGTTTGATTTTCTTTAATGATTTCGAGGTATTCTTCCCAGGTGAAATACTTGTTATCACTGTTTTTGAGTAAAACAAATTTCATCGCACTTTCATGGAATTTTTCTTCAGTCAGCATACCATATTGTATAAAGACTTTTAAATCATCCCATTTTTCTTCAAATTCTTTCCGGTCAGCTTTGAAAATTTCAGTTAAACGGTCTGAAACTTTCTTGGTGATGTGATTGGATATCTTTTTAACATTACTGTCGCTTTGCAAATAACTTCTGGATACATTAAGAGGAATATCCGGTGAATCAATAACTCCGTGTAAAAGTGTTAAAAATTCCGGCACAATCCCTTCCACTGAATCGGTAACAAATACCTGATTGGAATAGAGCTGGATTTTATTTCGCTGAATATCCAGATTATTTTTGATTTTCGGGAAATAAAGGATGCCGGTTAAATTGAAAGGATAATCAACATTCAGATGAATCCAGAATAAAGGTTCATCAAAAATCAGTGGGAATAGATTTTTATAGAATTTCTTATAATCCTCCGGCTTTAATTCACTGGGTTTTTTAGTCCATGCAGGTTTTGTTTCATTGATAATTCGCAATTTGTCGCTTTCGATTTCTTTACCGTCTTTCCAGTCTTTTTCGAATCCAAAGGCAATTTCAACAGGCAGGAATTTGCAGTATTTATTAAGTAATTCGTTGATTTTATGTTCTTGCAAAAATTCTTCGGAATCTTTATCGATGTGCAAAACGATAGACGTTCCACGGTCTTGTTTGTCGATTTCTTCCAGCGTGTATTCAGGACTTCCATCGCAAATCCATTTTACTGCCTGGCCATTTTCGCGATATGATTTAGTCTGAACTTCAACTTTTTCGGATACCATGAAGGAGGAATAGAATCCAAGTCCGAAGTGACCAATGATTGCATTTGCTTTGTCTTTGTATTTGTCGAGAAATTCTTCGGCACTCGAAAAGGCGATTTGGTTGATGTATTTTTCAACTTCTTCGGCGGTCATTCCAATGCCTCGGTCCGTAATGGTAAGGGTTTTCTTTTTCTCATCCAATTCAACCCGAATAGTTAAATCTCCAAGCTCCCCACTATGCTCTCCTGTTGCATTTAATGTTTTCAGTTTTTGGGTTGCATCCACTGCATTACTGATTAACTCGCGCAAAAAGATTTCGTGATCCGAATACAGGAATTTTTTGATAATCGGAAAAATGTTTTCGGTGGTTACCCCAATTTTACCTTGTTGCATATCTTCTATGTTTTAATGTGTTAAGTTTGGACAGACGGTTTCAAAGAACATGCCAGCCGGGAAAGGCTGACAATTCGTCACTGAAAAGGCTAAGTATCAGTATATGAGAGCTAAAACTGGCTGATTTCTGCTGAAAAGAAGGCAATCATTGTAACCAGAAAAAGTATTATGAGGAATGAAATGATGGTCTTTATCATCTCTAATCGTTTTCGCCTTAAATCTCGTTGAGATAAAATCCATTTAATGTTATTCTGGAGGCGTAAATAAACATTTTCATTCTTCTTTACGATATTAACAGCACCAAAATGCAAGGCAGTAGTTATCATATCCTGATCGGAAGTTTTACTGATAAGAATTACTTCGTATTCGCGATTAATCTCCTTAACGGTTTTGAGTAATTCAATCCCGTTCTTGGCATCAATATTAATCGTATTTAAAGCATAATCAAGGATGATAATTACAGTTTGTTTCTTATCCGGAGGATTGGAAATTAGGTCTTTTAAAAAACTTTCCCCGGAGGTATATGCTTTTACATGATAATTGGTTCGCAGTTCAAACTCCTGAGCAAGCACTTTTAAATCCAGTTCATTATCATCTACAATGTAGATAATAGAACTTATTTTAGTGTTGCGATTAAAGTTGAACATGTTTGCTTACTTGCCGGTTAAATTAAGATTGGCATGTCCCTGATTAAAAACGACATCCACCGGAATATTTTGGGTTTTCAAACTTTCCAGGGTGTTTTTTAAAGCCTCATCAATTTTTCCATATTTTTCAATCATACGGGCTGCGGCATCATAGTCTCCATTCCCTTGCATGACAATAATTTCATTGGCTAGTGATTTAACGGCTTCCTGCATTTTTTCAAAATCGATCGTATATTTCCCCTGACTATTTTGGGTGAAGGCTCCTTTTTCTTTGAAATAATTATAGCGAATCAGATTGGCAACTCCATGTGAACTGCTTGCTCCGAATCGGATTGAACGGAATATGCCGGCCATGAAAGTGACATAATTGTTCATGAGTTCGGTTTTTTGAAGACCCGTAGCATCCATATTATCAATCAGGAACAATCCGAGAATGTCAGCTTTTCCTTCTTCAATGATGGTGTATTTTTCTTTGAGAGAGGAACGAACATCCCCTTTCCCGTTGATTGTATTTTTGATACCAAGCCCATGAGCAATTTCATGAAACATGGTGTTTTCAAAGAATGCTTCAAATTTCACATACTTGAGTTGCTCTTCATCGATAAGCACATTGGCAATTGGCAAGAGGATATTGTCGAACTTTGCCTGCATGGCGTTCTTAAGTTGAAGCTTACGACTGCCTTTGGCCAGTTGTACCTTGGGGTCATTGGGGAGATTAATGGCAATGGTTTTGCTGCCGGCATTGCAGTCCCCACCATAATAAACTACATCGTAAACGCCCAAATCGCTGTCGCTGCCCGGAACTTCTGTTTTATATTTCGATTCTACCGGTAAATTCTTTTGTAGCTCGGGTAAAAGCAGGGAGATATGCTCTAATTTATCGGACCAGGTTTTATCTTTAATTAAGATAAAGGATTCATGAGCTGCTTTGTAGCCAAATAACTGATCTTCATAGTTTTCGATTGGGCCAACTACGAAATCAATGGAATTCGTTTTCATATCCATCCAGGCCATATCACTTTCAAAATAATCATCATTCTGTAAAGCGAGAGCCCGAAGTTTCAAATAGTTTTTTAAGCCCGGGTCGCTGGCCAGGTCGGAACAGACATTCAGTAAAGTAGCTGCCCGTTTAATTTCATTTGCAAAAAATTCATGATAGGGGATGGAGACAAGCTTGCCTTCTGCATTTCGTCGAATCATGGTGTATTGACTGTTTTTAGAAGGGTCGTCAAATTTCTCAAACTCTTCTTTACTCATATCCACCGGATAGAAATTGGCTCCTGACGGTTTCTCAGGAACGTTTCCAAATAAGACTTTCTCACCACCCAAACGGTCCCAGGGACCATAATTGATAGTGGCTACTTTAAGTGCCTGAGGATTTTTGATGGATGCCAGAAAATCACTCTTATTTCCATTTGATTCAATCCAAAACAACTGGTCCATAATCGATGCCACATCAAACATCAATACCAACATTTTCTTGTCATTATCGGATAAATGACTGATGTCTGTAGTCAACTTGAATTCGACATAATCATCAGCAAGCTGCGCATACAGTTGGGTATCTAATTCTTTGACAGCGGAGTAAGTATAAAGCTCCTGGGAGGTGTAAGTTGATTGACCAACCATAAGTAAGGTAACAAATAATAAAATGGATGTAAATAAAGTCTTCATGGTATATAATTTTTGAATCAGTCGATATCATCAGTATTAAATTGAAAACCAAGTCGTTTGCCTGTAATAAGTTTAGAATGTTCCCGCTTTTGCGCAACCTGACCAACGGAGCTAAGTTTCACATGTTCATAGGGTGGCACCAATAAATCAAATTCCAGCGCATATGAAATAGCAGTTTCGATAATCGAGCGAAGGGCATTTTCTTCAATCACAGTAGTACCAAAATCATTATACAAGAATGCTAGTTGTTTTTTGCCTTCTACAAAATAATGTTTATCCCGGTTCACAAAAATTCGTCCAACCAGATATCCCAAGTCTTCATACCGTTGGTATTTGAAGGAATCTGCCAGAAAATTATAGATGTGAATGACACCACAATAGGAGTTGAGCACATTTTCTTTCACATAGCCCATTTTCCAGATATTATGTTCACGATTAAATTCAAAGATATTGGTGTGCATCATAAACACAAGCACATCGCCTGAGAATTTTAATTCTGCTTCAAATACCCCATTATCTTTATATTCAAACAAAATACGGCTATCGGATTGAATGAGAAGCTCATTATATTCCTTGGCTAATTTTTCCATGATGTTTTTCATCGATTTAAACACGTCGAGTGTCTGATCGTAAACATGCTGCTTGGTAGCCGATTTTTCTTTCAGTATTTGGATGATGGTTTCTTTCATCGGGTTTTGAGTTTCCATATCAGTAGATGTCAAATTTGAGGCTTGAAAATTAATAAAAAAAACCGCCGAAGCGGTTTTTAATTGTTAATATGCACGAGCAAAAAGTACTCTTCCAACCGATGGTTTTCCGGAGAAGACACAAGTCCCTGCTTCTTCTTTAAAATCGAGCGGAATACAACGGATGGTAGCTTTCGTTTCTGCCTTGATTTTTTCTTCGGTTTCAACGGTTCCATCCCAATGTGCGCTCAGGAATCCGCCTAATTCAATTTGTTTCAGGAATTCGTCCCAGCTATTTATCTCGAAGATATTAGCATCTCTAAATGCAAAAGATTTCTGATAAATGGAATCCTGAATTTTATCCATTAGTTGAACCAGATATTCCGTAATGTTCTCACGACTACGGGTTTCTTTGGTGAGTAAGTCCCTGCGAGCAACTTCAACTGTGTTGTTAGCCAGGTCGCGTTGGCCGATTGCTAATCGAACCGGGACTCCTTTTAATTCATATTCAGCGAATTTGAAGCCTGGTTTATGGGTATCCCGATCATCAAATTTAACAGAAAGCCCTGCCTTACGAAGTTCATTTTGTAATTCAACCAGGGAGGAACGCATGGCATCCAGTTCTTCCATACTTTTATAGATAGGTATGATTACTACCTGGATAGGAGCTAACTTCGGAGGCAGTACCAGTCCATTATCATCGGAGTGAGACATAATTAATGCGCCCATCAGACGGGTGGAGACACCCCAGGAAGATGCC
>JAIPAR010000084.1 GCA_021739985.1 Bacteroidales bacterium
GCTATGCATGATTCCCACATTGATGTGGCCTTTATAATCCTCCTCATCCAACTTAACCTGCATTTGATACGATTCAAAAGCCTTATCCATTTCATTCCTCATCCGATAAATATTACCCATATTTCCATACACCTGAGAATCCATTTCCCCCCGGGATTGCAAATACAGGTAATCCTGCATGGCCAAATCAGTTTTTCCATTCTGACCATAATAATTGCCACGATTTTTATAGGCGACAAATGCATTGGGATAATTGGAAATAGCTTGGGTCCAGAGCGTTTCCGGATTCTGCCAAACTTTAATCTGAGCGCTGGTTTGAACTCCCCAAAAGATAAAAAATACAGCCATCCCTGCAAGCAGACTTACTTTCAACAATTTCTCCCGTTCCCGGATTAAATCAATACTGTATCCAATTATGAATGCAATGCCTATATAGGGAAGATAGGAATACCGATCAGCCATGAGGGCTTTGCCAACCGGAAGAAACTGCAACACTAAAGCAATGGTTATCAGATAAAATCCAAATCCAAACAGGACGACCTTATTTTTCCGGAAGAAATAAGCCAGGATGCCAACCAGTATGACAACCAAAGCCGGGAAGATATAAAAGTAGCCCGGAATCGTGCCGGCATCATTCAAATGTGGATATGGATAAAAGGTGGATAATTTCAAGGGAAGTATCAATTTGTATAAATACATGATAAATCCATACGAAGCAAATACAATGCGCTGGAACAAGGTAACAGCTCCTTCTTGAGCGATGGCTCCATTGGATTGAATCTCAATGGCAAGAAGACCAAAATAAACTGATAAGGCCAGAAAGGGGATTTTCTCGGCCCATATTCTCCAATTCCACGTCCTGCCTTTAAAATAATCCAGCAATAATAGAGAAATCGGCAGGGAAACAGCCAAGCCTTTTGAAAGCAACGATAATGTAAATAGCGCAAAAGTCAGTAAAAGCCAGGGCCATTTTAGGTAGTCCAGGTATTTCCAATATGCGAGCAATGCCGCTAAGTAAAAAGCAGCGTATAGCACATCCTTTCGTTCCGATATCCAGGCTACGGATTCCACATGCAGAGGATGAATGCCAAAAAGCATAGCGGTAATCAGAGCTACCAGCCAGCGTTTCCCGCTCATAAAGTAAATCAGAAAAAAGACAAGCGTTGTATTAATCAGATGTAGGAACAAATTGGTCTGATGGTAGTAATAGGCTGTCAATCCCGGAAAGGGCTTATCTTTACTGGCTTTCTCATGGTTGGCAGCCCGATTGTAATCCCAGGCCAGGCTTATCATGGTAAGTGGATGATAATTGAGAGAAACCGGATGTTCTGTATCAAAAAAATAAGAAACCGTACGGCTATCAAAACTTGCAATACTCTCATTTTCTGTAACATACACATTATCATCCCAATTCACAAAATCATTTTTAAGACTTGGAAGATAAAGAATCGTTGTAATTAACAGAATAAACGCAATCGCTATCCACGGGATATAAGACTTAGAGCTGTTTTTCCGGGAAGGTTGAACCTTCGCTGAAGTTGATTTACTCATTATTTTTTTTGCCATGTATCGATAATGTTCTGAATGTTACACGTAAACCTTTATTTTCATGAATCAACTATTGCTGAGAATCATGCTGTTTCAGCTGCTCCAACGAGTTCACTAAAATAGAAAATGATGCTTAAAAAAACGTATTCCTTTCAGGCTTTTTTCTTATGTTTAACTTCAATTTTCCAAAGAAGTCAACAACATGCAAAGAAAAGTATCCTTCTTCTATTTTGTTTTCCAGCAATACCTCAAAATCTGGCACCGGATGTATTACCGATCCATCAAAATCATCAAATACACGCAAATTCCGGCGCCTTACCCAGCCATCTATGCTCCGAACCATCAGAATGCACTTATGGATGCGCTGGCAATTCTGCTTACCGATTACCACCAGCCATTTTTCCTGGCTCGCGCCGATATTTTTAAAAGTAAGTTCATTTCCGGATTTTTAAATCGAATTAAGATTCTTCCGGTTTACCGCATTCGGGATGGTGCAGAGAATTTGGGGAAGAATGATGAAGTGTTTCATTTAACGGCGGATATTTTCAAGATGAAATCGCCGCTTGGGATATTTCCGGAGGCTAATCACTCGGTGATTCGCTCCCTTCGTCCACTCAAAAAGGGAGTCATGCGTGTTGCCTTTCTGGCAGAATCTGAGAACAATTGGAAACTAGGACTACACATCATTCCGATGGGAATTTATTATTCTGATATCCAAAAAATGAATCAGGATTTGATTGTAATTTACGGAAAAGCGATTCCGCTCCTGTCCTATCGTGAAGAATTTGAGCAAAGCGAAGTCGCGGCTTTCAACCATTTACGAAAAGATATGGCGGCTGCCATTCGGGAGCATATTATCGATATTCAAGACCAGGAAGATTATGTTTTTCATGAAAGCATTCTCCAGGTTTTTCAGGCGCCTAATCGTCATAAAGCCACCGCAAATCCTATTCCCGGCGATCAACAAATTGTTCAGAAGCTTGCTGAGGTGAAGTCAGGTCAAATTGATGACTATCAAAGATTTAAAGATGAATTTGAAGCGATAAGTCAAAAGCTGCCGGCTCATAAAGCTGGACAGATGCTTCACGCCTGGCTGCATACTCGTGGAAATCAATCCATTGCGCTGTTATTGCAAATTATCATTGCAGCCCCATTAGCTCTGATTGGCTTGGTCATTTTCGGACTTCCCCATCTGGTCTTATCCAATTGGGTGAATCGAAGCATTAAAGATGTATGCTTCAAATCGACCATTTATTTTGCCTTTTCCTGGGTCGTTTACACCTTTTGGATATTGATAATTGGGATAATTGCTGCCAGCTTCTTCCCTTTAGGATTTATAGGATTTACCCTGACGGCTGTGTTGGGAGGATATACAGCTATTCGCTGGTTGGGGCAAGTGGAGCAATATCGATACTATCGAAAAATTGAATCCTTACAAATGAATCAATCCATCCAGCATTGGTATCAAAAAGGCAAAGCATTACTTGGCTTATCGTAAAAAATATTACTCAATCATCCGAAAATCAAGATAATCCAGCAAACATTCATTGATAGCAATATCCATATTTGTATTCCAGGGTTCATAAACTAAGGAAATAGTATTCACCCCGGGAGTTAAAAGCACTTTCATGCGGTTGGAAAAGCCCCAATCCGACCATTCGTTTGTTCCGCGCTGAGGAAAAAGCATCGAGCCCTGCCGAACGCCATTCACATATAAAGTCCTGATACAGCAGTTATTATCGGTATTCCAGGGGCCGGTGCCATTGGAATAACGCACGGTGAGGATGTACATACCGGGATTATCAACCTTCATTTGTCGGGTAATGGTAGAATTATACGAAACTGATGTTTTCACATATCCCTTTCCGGAATAGTTAATAGCCTGAATATCTGCATCTTTAGCTCCAATTTCCATTTCAAGTTTCATGGAACCGTCTGCCTGATTGATACGAATAGGCTCAGCAGCAAATGACTGAATACCAGCATCATCCAAGGCAATTACCGCAAGCTCCGCGGGAAAATCAAGCTTCACCCTAAAAAAAGTATCCTGAACACTGGTCAGCAATAGACCATTGGAATACACTTGATACGCTTTGGCTCCTGCAATTCGATGCCAATATAAGATCCCCGATGGAAAACCCAGCGTTACTTTAATTGGGTCTTCTTTATAATAAGCTTTAGGAGTTGGTAAACTCACCACATTCGGATGAATCTTAAGTGATTTTGCCGGAAAAGGCTGGGATTTCATTTCAATTTCAACCAGCACATCTCCGCTTAAGTCTGCTGATAAATAGGCATCGGGTTGCTCTTTCCCATTTATTTTAAAAGATGATATTTCATTTCCATAGCCATTTACCCGAATCGTAAGCCGGGCATTCCGATAGTGCAAGCCAGCCAATTCGCGTTCGCCCTGATAGGCCTGGGGAATAACCGGTTTAAAACGAATGCCATCTTTCTCTAAAATAATGCCGATTAAAACCCTATGAATCATCGACATATACCCTGCCATACTCCAAAGCATCCGGTGCGAATTGATTTCAGTTCCCTGATAATCTCCATTATCGGCAACCATATTTTCGTAATTAGTCAGAAATAATCCAGCTGCACGAATGACCGATGCCATTCCATGACTCAAAACAGCTTCATTCCCAACTTTGGCAGCGGCCAGGTTCCAAAAGGATTGCACAAATGGCCAGATGGCATTGTTATGATAGGGTGGAATATCGGGTATCTGAGGATAAAATACAGTAGCTCCGTAAGTGGTGAGAGGTGCTGAGTCAAGGATTATATTTTGTTGATTTTCATCCGCAATATCGAACAAGACACAGAAAGACTCACCGAGGGTTTCAAAGCGCGGGCTTTTCAACATCCAGTCACGACCATACAAATATTGAGCATAATAGCCCTTTTCCGGCTGCCAAAGATGCTCATTCATAGCTGTTTTAAGTTGATGAGCCCTTTCGATATAGATTGTTGAAGGTTCGCCCAGCAAATCAGCCATCTGAGCTAAAATGATATGTGCCTCATAATGAACAGCATTCGTTCCCAGATTAAGCGATTGGGCGATATCTGAATTATCCATCCACCGGGGATAAGATTGCTCCCGCCAGTCGATAAAGGAAGATTCTCCCTTGAATAAACCGGTGGTTGGATCCGGTAAATTTAGATAATCATCTTCCAGTGAGCTTTTAATAATTTGAAATGCCGATTTTAGCCAGGCAGTATCGCCGGTTGCTTTATAAATCTCCCAGGCAGCCAGCGCCCAGGTTGTGCGGTCGCTTGAGACAGGCCAGGCTCCCCCGGAACCCGTATCCTGAATAATCCGGTCACGGTTCACCTTTTTCATCAGGCTTATTTTAGCCACTTCCGGTTCCAGAAGGGCAAAATTCAGCAAGGTGCTGTAAGAAACATCCCGCGTCCATACCCCACCCCATTTGGCACCGGTTCGGAAAGTGCTATCCGCTTCAATAGCCAGCTTAGCTTCTTCCAGACTCATGGCATAAAGCGCATCCAGCAAAACCTGATCAGAGCGATATACAGGCTGATTATCGTCAAAAACTGACTTTTTCCAGGTTCGTAAAGCCGGAGCAGATTCATCGAAAGGGTTCAAAATCAAATCAATCGAATAAATGGAAGATGATTCGATTTGCGTCAATGTAAGACCCTTCTCTTCGAGATTCACCCAATCCCAGCTTAAAGGCAGGCTGGCTCCAGCAATGCTAATCGATTTAAAATCAGCAGCTGCCAATCGTGAACCATCAGCTCCTTCATAATATCCCTGCTTTGCAAAGGCTTCTAACACAGGAGCCATATCGACATAAACTTTAAAATTATAGTTTGCAGGAAGATAAGCAGAACGTGCTTGCGTACTTTCCGATTTCTCGTAAGGCTGACCAAACAAAATGGTATCAGAAAACGATTCATCCGAAATAAAAATTTCATGATTGACCCCTCCGGGCAATTCATTATCCTTTTCATTCATTGAAAATTTAAATACCAGTTTGCGTGGATAAATCAAATGCGCGGTACTCACATAATCCGACTGTATCTCATTTGCTGACAAGGCTTTAGCCTGATATTTTCCTTGAATAATTCCATCCCGGCTAATTGAAAACTCAGGGGATTGATACAAAACGGACTCAGGTTGACCAGGTTGACAAGCGAATAATAGAAATCCGGCGAGCCATAGAAGAATAATTCTCATACCAAAAAACAATAATAGTCCCGGTTCGTCAAGCTACTTGCGAGTCATAATGGCTTTAATTCGTTGCCAAAGCGGAGGATGCGAGTAATACACAAAAACGTACCAGGGATGCGGGTGAATATTGCTTAAATTATTAACAGACAATTTTTTAAGGGCAGACACCAGCTGATTTCCATAGCCATTCAAGGCAGCATAGGCATCAGCCTCATATTCATGTTTTCGGGACCAGGCATTCAACCCAACTCCCAGGAAAGTACTTATTGGACTATAGATAATTCCAAAAGCTACCAGACCAATATGAAAGCTGGCTGTTTCGACACCAAGGGCCTGAGAGAATGGTGCAAATTTCAAAAACACAGACAGAATAACCAGTGTAAGGCCTAATTGAGCGATTGATATCATCAATTGTTTAGGCGTATGTTTCCGTTTGTAATGACCAATTTCGTGAGCCAGCACAGCCACGATTTCATCGGTTGATAAATCATTTAACAGGGTATCATACAAGACAATACGCTTTTTATTGCCCATACCTGTGAGATAGGCATTTGCCTTTGTAGAACGTTTGGAACCATCAATCAGAAAAACAGATTCCAGCTTAAAATCAGTTTTATCAGCAAATACTTGAATAGCATCCCGTAATTCGCCGGGTTCCAGAGGAGTTTGTTTATTAAATAATGGCACAATCAGGCGACTGTAAAACATCGTCATAAAAACAGTAAAGGCGCTAATAACAAACCAGGCAAGCATCCAGAAATAGTCCTGAGTCAGACTATAGAAATAGAGGACAAAAATAAACAGGCCACCACCCAGGAATCCACCCATCAACCATGTTTTAATTTTATCGATATAAAAAGTAGTACGTGTCATCCGATTAAAACCAAATCGCTCCTCAATGACAAAAGTATTGTAATAGGAAAATGGCAGGTTGATTAAATTGCTCACTACCATAATGATAGCGAAATACCAAACGGGCAGCCAGATAGGATGCGAGGTAACTGAACGCACCAGTTGATCGAGCCAGGCAAATCCATCTGTAAACAACATCACCAAAATAATAAGCGTACTCACCAATCCACTAAAGGTATAAAGGCGGTCATGGGTTGACTCGTAGGCTTGTTGCTTTTTATACTTATCCTCCGGATAAACGTCTTCAATCCAGTGAGGCAATTTCTTTTTCCGATGCCTGATATTTAGGTAATCAAGGGTTTTATCCCCCAAAAAGCCAAGGATAATCAGAATGAGATATAGGTAGAATAAATAGGTAACCATTTTATTAGCAGCTTAGTATGCTCCGTGATATTTCCGTGCGAACCATTCAATGCCGAACAACAGAATTAGCAGGGCTAAGATAAGAAATTGTGCAATGAAATCCGTTTTTGTTTTTTCTTCCCGTATAACACGTGAGCTATCTTTTAGTTCGAGAATATCCTGTTGCAATTGGCTCAGGTTTGAAGGCAGATAGAATTTCCCCTGATTATCTTCGGCCATCTTACGGAGAAGCTCATGATTAGCCCGCAAATCGAGTGTTTCGACAGCCCTTTTATTAACAGCGAAAGCCCCTGATTTACGCAGTTCGACTCCATCGAGTTGCGTGGAAGCTATGAAAGTATAATTCCCTTCAGGCATGCTGCCGGCATCAAGCATATAATTTCCTTGTTCAAGCCCAAATACATAATCGAACTGTTTACCTTGCTTATTTTGAAGATTCAATCGAAGCTCAGGAGTAGTAATTAACTCATAACTAGGATTATATACTTCTGCTGAGAAGATAATTGACTCTCCTTCCTGATAAATGGAATTGTAATTGACTTTAAGTCGTTCTTTTTGAATTTTAAGGGCCAGATACTGAACCATTTGATTCAACAGATATTCAAAAGCGTGATGGTTGTCCTCCTGCTGATAATTATACAATTTCCAGCGCCAGATTCCTTCCCCTCCAATCAGTCCCATCTTTTGATTAGCCTGCGTATAAAAGGCAACCAACGGAACTTCCGTAGGAACCGATTTTATCTTTTGATACATCAGGATTGTTTGTCCGGGTGACTTTAAAAGTCTGGAAAAAGGAACTGTGAGCGGTGGCCATTGGGCTGCCTGCCTGCTAAGCTCTTGCTCCGGCACGAAAAGGCTGAAATCAGGATTTATAACAGCCTGAGCATCTTCACTGGTAGGAGTTGAAAGAGCATATAAAGCACCAAAGCCGGAACTATTCAGCTTTTGCAAGTCTGTTTGTGTGCCGGTAATGAAGAGTACCGGCAATTGTAACTTTAGAATGGTTTGAAGCACAGCAGTCATGCTCTCCGTAGCCGAAGGCAACTGGTGCATGATAATCAAATTAAAATCAGCAAGTTCCGGGATTGGCTGACCGGCTATGGCGACTTCCACTTCCACCTGTTTGCCGGATTCAAGCGATTGCCTGAGAGCGGTTATATCCGGATGAGGAGCATTAGCCAAGAGTAAGACTTTTTGCTTCTTGTCCATCACTTCGATTAATACAGAAGCGGAATTATTAGCTATATTCTTTTCATCATCCAGTGCCGATACCTGAACAAGCAATTTAGCAATTCCGGGCTCAGTAGCTTTCAATTTGATATGCAGTACATCCACTATATGGGATTCAGTATTTGCATAGAGCAGATCGGTGTTTTTAACTCCATTCACAAACACATCAATCTTAAAATTATGAGCAGGCAAATGGATTCCTTTCAACTCAATATCGACCGGAAATTCATTATCAACGAAAGCCATTCGATTGGCAATCAGGCGGTTAATTCGAATATCCGGATATTCAACCGGATCGCCCAGACCCATCGTAAATAAGGGAAAAGGAAAATTGGCAAAGCTAAAATCAGGATTATTTCCCTGATTGTAAATACCATCGGAGCTAAATACAACGGCAGCGACATTACGTCCATCAAACAGATAGGGAATTTCTTCGGCTACCAGCGAAAGATTACTCGATTTCTGATTAAAAGCAAGGCTGTCGATACTTTGCTCCTGTAAATCATCGCCCACCGAATAGGAATGCACGATAAACTCCTTGCTAAATTCCCGGAGGGTTTGCGCAATGCCGGCAGCATATTGGATCGAATCCAACCCTTCATGAACGGAGCTCGATGCATCCTGAACAAAGACAACAATTGGCTTTTCTTCGATTTGTTGAATCCTTTCAATGCCTGGTTTTAATAAAAGCAAAGCCAGGATAAATACTGCAACAAAGCGTATAGCTGATAAAAGGAATAACCAAAAGGAAGTAAAATGGCTTTTCTTCCGGTCGGATCGGTAAAAAAGCCAGGTATAGGCAGCTGAAAGGACTGCGGCAAGCAGAATCAGCCAGAGAGCATGCGGTGTATTGAAATAAATATTCACGGTTTTATTATGTACTCATAGCC
>JAIPAR010000085.1 GCA_021739985.1 Bacteroidales bacterium
CCTTTTAGCTCCTATCCTATACCAAAATACCATTCCGGCTGGGGTCACTTAAAAGCGGTGAAGGGGGGGCTACTTAAGTCCGTTGGAGAGGGTCCCAAATGCCCGGCGCATGCAAGTTTCTCTCCTAATTCAACGATCGAGATTTATAAGCTTGATGGACAATTAGTGGAAAGGACTCATTGTAAAAATCAATCTGAAACTATTCCTATTAGTCATTTACAACCAGGGCTTTATATAATAAAAATACAGTCAGGGTCTAAATGTTCAAATTATAAAATCATTGTAACAAAATAATCCCTTGTTTATGAGAAGTATTGTATTATACCTGGCCATCACAATTTTAGAGTTAAACCTTGTTTATAATCTATCTGCTCAAACTATTTCGATTAACATGATAGATATATATTCAATCAATCAGGATAACTCGATTATTATGTTATCATATAGCTTTGGATCGCCAGTTGATGGATATGATGCAGCGGCTACCAGTTTAACTTCGTTGAGTCAGGGATATATTCTTAGCACAGGATTCATCAATAATTCAACGGTTCTTCCAAATGCATCGACAGATTTAAATAATTCAATAGATTTTGATCTGATATTAAATGCGCTTGATACTAGCACCAATTTATTCGATGTTCAATCTTTTGGATTTGGTTTAATGCCGGCAGGAGATTCACTTGAGTTGTCATTTGTTTTTGCCTCTGAAGAATTCTTAAATATTTCGCCTCAAAATGATATGATGGGCATTTTTATATCCGGACCAAATCCGAATGGGGGAAATTATATGCATGAGAATATTTCATTTATACCTGGAACAAATCTGCCGATTACGGTTTACAATCTGATTAATCCACCATATAATTCCCTAATAGAACCAACAGGAGATTTCACTTTGCCCTATGATGAACCTTTTGCATATAATGGATATACTCAAAAAATTAAAGTTAAGATTGCAGTTGTCCCTTTAAGTATGTATCAAATTTGGATAAGGCTTGCAGATGGTGGAGATGCATTCGATGATTCAGCTATTTTTTTAGAATATAATGGTCTTACAAGTCCAACTTCAAATGGAACGGGTGCTAATGTCAGTGCATTAGCTATATATTCAGAAATGCAATGTTTAAATGATATTATTCCTGTTTCAATTTTTTCATATGCTGCAGGATATAACTCCAATGGAATCAGCCAAGTCACCTGGAGCAATAGTTCACATCAAATTGATACTATGCTTCCAGCTGGCATTTATACAATTACAGCTTCTGATATAAATTTGTTTTCGGATAGCACTGTTTATACTTTTGAAATAAGCAATGGATCAGCACCCTTAGTTTCTCTTTTTGCAAACTATGATACATTAGTCTGCCATGGAGATTCAAGCTGGATCGATTTTACCATTCTGGGTGGAACCTCACCATTTGTAGTCCCTGATGATGGATTCTTTACTGCTGGAGATTACTACTTTACAGTAATTGATTCGAATCAATGTCAGGACATTTTGAATGTTGTATTGAATGAACCACCTCCACTGGAATTGATTACGACTTATTCTGATATTAATTGCTTTGGTGATTCAACTTGGGTTGATTTTGATGTTATTGGCGGTTTATCTCCGTATATAATTCCACAAGATGGGTATTATACTGCTGGGAATTATTCATTTATCATTCAAGATTCTAATTTCTGTTCTCAAAATATTGAATTGGAAATTATCGAACCATCTATTTTGAACTTTGTGGCAGAATATACTGATATCCCGTGTATTGGAGATTCAATTTTGGTTAACTTTAGTATAAACGGGGGGAATCCACCTTACATAATGCCTGATAACAATTATTACACCGAAGGCTCGTATATTTTATATGCCACTGATCAAAATCAATGTTCTGATTCAATTCTGTTAGTATTGGAAGATCCATCACCAATTGTTATTGATTATCTGACTATTAATGCATCTTCTTCAAATTCAATGGATGGAAGTATAGATATCACTGTATCTGGGGGAAACCCACCCTATGAATTTCAATGGTCTAATGGTAGTCTTTATGAAGACCTTTCAAGTATCCCCTATGGGAATTATTCAGTTACTGTATATGATAGTAATATTTGCATTGATTCTGTTACTGTATATTTAGATTATAATGTGAGTATTGATGAAGAGTCTGACCGTAAATTTTCAGTGCTTCCAAATCCAGCTAATGACTTCATTGATATTAATGGATTAGAAAATAATTCTATAATGAATATTCTTTCATTAGATGGAAAGTTAATCAATCATTATCAGGTAGATACTCGAAATTCACGAATTGATATTTCAAATTATTCTGAAGGAATATATTTGATAAAAATTTTAAGCGAACATTCACTGTACTCGATGAAGCTGCTAATCCAAAGATAATAGGTAAGTCTTAAGGCATAATCCTTTTACGAAAGAGGATTTGAAGCGGTTAGTTTGGGCAAAATATTCAAAAATCATATTGATTGTTAATCAGGATTAGTTAATTTAAGGCATTCGTCCAAGCTGCTGCTAATCTTTTAAAATTTCAACGGGTGGTGGATGTATCTAAATTTTCCAAACCTTCCAGCTTAACTATTATCACCGGAACCGGACTAAGCTATTGCCGTCCCGATGGTGTGCAGGTGATTTCTCTGGCTTCTCTGGGGAAATAGGAAGGTCTATTTCACCTCACACACATCTCCCATACAGTTAGGCATGATTTCGGGCTTTTTAATCAGCTTGAGTCGAATAGCCAGGAAATAAAGCTTGCAGCCTACGCAAATGCCAAAAGCGGTCTCCAGAAACATCAGCAACATGCAGATTATGCACAGCGAGCAGGCCGGTTGAAAATATTTGATATCTCCACTGGTATAGAGCAGCATCCCCAGGATGAAAATGGTTGCCGTTAATGCAACTCCCAACGACCATGCGAATCGTTTTTGAACAGCTCCAATGTAAATCGGGGTTTGCTTCCGCACAAACAGCCTGGCTAGTAAGGTGATGGGCGAAAAGTTTGGATTAATTAGTACGGCCGTCAGAAAATGAAACAGCAAAATCCCCGATACCAGCGGCAAAACTCCGTAATGCGACAAGATAAATGCATGGATAAAGGCAATCATCCCCATCAGGAATCCAATGCCCGAAATGCCTCGTATAACACGTTCATTCATTACTTTAAACCCAAATCCGGGAACTGTTTCACCAAAAGAAAAGATAGCCATCCTGATAATTTTTACGGATAATAATTCGGCCGCAAAAATACATCAGGTTTTTTAAAGATAAAGACATCTTTTTCTCTTTAACAGAAAAATAATGTGAAATTTTACTAAAGTCCTTTTTGAGTCCTTTTTGAGTAGCGTGGAAGGTGATTATCTCTCCGGCAAGCTTGTTTTGTCATCATGCCGAATTTATCCTTATAAGCGATAGCTGAGACTGACTGAGCCGGGCAGGATAGTGAAACTGAATCGTTCAGATTTGCTTTTGTGTAAGACCGGAATAAAATAGCCAATGGCGCCACCTACGAGAGCACCGGCCAGTACATCGCTTGTGAAATGCTCGCCCGAGGCAACTCTGCAATAAGCTGTGAATGTGGCAATGCTTAAACTGCCGGTCCAAATGAGTGCGCTCCAGGTTGAATTCCCGTAAATATCCGAATAGGTTTTGGACAGAAACACGGCAGCTGCAAAGGCACTGGATGTATGACCTGAAAAAAACGAGGAATTTGCCTCCGGAGCTTCTACTCCTTGGAAATCATACCTTTCGGCAGGTGTAAATTGGGTGTTATACAGGTATGGACGGGTTCGCTGTGCCAATGATTTGGAAAATTCCGTTATCCCTTTTGTGAGAAAATAAGCCTCCAGATACATGACCCCAAAAATCAAGGTATTTCGCCACTGCTTCTGATACAATTGAGGTAATACCACTGTTCCTGAAATGATGGGCATGGCAATGGGAAATATATCACTCACATCATTTAAGCTACGGTTCCAGTATAATGTGGCAGGCCGGTCAAACGGGTTTATCTTCATTCGGTCAAGCGAGCTAATTTCATCAATGCTAAGATAAAAGTCAGTATGATCGCTCATGTATTCACCACCAAAAAGTGCCAAAGTAGCAAGAGGCAATAAAACATAATCCTTCTTGCTCAGGTCATAAGGAAAGGGATGAGCCTGACTCTGTACGGAAAAATGAATGCTAACCAGAAGGATTGCTACAAGTATAACTTTCATTTTGATTGGTTATAATATCTTCTTAATCAAATTGATATATTTGAAAGGAACATATTTAAGCGGTAAATCAATCCAGGTCGGCGTGTTAATAATCCCACGTTGATTGCTAAAAGCCAGGAAGCTGTTATGCCCGTGATAATTACCCAAACCGCTGTTTCCAACTCCTCCAAAGGGCAGGTCATGGTTCACAATATGCATGATGGTATCGTTGATGCATCCGCCACCTGAGGTAGTTTTAGCGAGAACATCTTTGGCTGTCTTATTTTTCCCAAAATAGTAAAAGGCCAGGGGTTTTTCATGTTGATTCACATAGGAGATTGCCTCTTCAATCTGATTAAAGCTGATAACAGGCAAGATGGGTCCAAAAATCTCTTGTTGCATAATCGCAAAACCGGGTTGAACTTCATCAAGGATAGTCGGTGCGATGTATTTTTCTTCGCGGTCATATTCTCCACCGTAATATATCTTCCCTTCCTTCAATAAATCCGTTAAACGATCCATGGCCCGATGGTTGACAATACGCGGATAAAACCGGCTTTCCCGTGGATTTTCTCCATACATTTCCCGGATACTTTGTACAATCTTGCTTAGTAATTCTTCTTTAACAGATTGATGAACAAGCAGATAGTCCGGTGCAATGCAAGTCTGTCCGGCATTAATCAGCTTTCCCCAGGCAATACGGCGTGCAGCTACCTCCAGATTCGCATCTGCATCGACGATGCAAGGACTTTTCCCGCCTAATTCCAATACAACCGGAGTAAGATACTCGGCAGCGGCTTTCATTACCACTTTCCCCACCATGGGGCTTCCGGTGAAGAAAATAATATCGAATCGTTTGGAGAACAGAATGGTATTTGTTTCACGGCCTCCTTGAACCAGACTAATATATTCCGGAGGGAAAAATTCGGCAATCATATCTTCCATGACCCTGGCAATGGAAGGGGTATCCGGCGAGGGTTTTAAGATGCTGCAACATCCGGCCGAAATTGCGCCCACCAGTGAGTTTATCAGCAATTGAAAAGGATAATTCCATGGAGCAACAATCAAAGCTACACCAAGTGGTTCATAAATAATCTGACTGGAAGAGGGCAGGACATGAATGGGTGTATGAACTTTCCTCGGTTTAGCCCATTTTTTTAATTTTTTAAGATGATTATCAATTTCTCCGGTGACTATGCTTATTTCAGTTAAATAAGCCTCTTCGGGTGATTTGTGTAAATCGGTCCAAAGTGCCTGTTCAATCTTAGATTGATACTGTTGAATGGCTTGCTTGAGGCGTTTAAGCTGATGAAGTCTGAAGGCCAGGTTTTTCGTTTCATGGCTGGCAAAAAAAGCCCGTTGCCTGGCCAGTAAATCAACAATTACAGATTCGCTTGTTTCGTGCATCATGTGGGTAATTTGAAGTAAAAATACTATTAAAACCTCAAGCTAATTCCTGCGTTGAAAGTGCGTGCTAATGGATATACATTGAATTCATCCATTCCTCCTAAGGTATAAGAGGGATCAAGTCCGGAATAATTGCTCAAGGTAAATAAATTTAATGCAGACAAACTTAGTTTAATAAAAGCATGTTCACCAAAATTTTTAGATTTCAGGGTATAGGATAAACTTATAAAATCCATTCGAAGGAAGGTGCCACTCTCCAGATAGTAATCACAAACCATATTAGTCCCCTTGTCAATTTCCAGATTATCAATGCCTTCCTCAATCATTCCTGCGCCATTGAGTTGATAGGTATTGGACAAAAATAATCGAGTGGTATTGAAAATATGATGTCCTTGAGTCATTCGTAATTGAAACGCAAGTTCAATATGCTTGTAAAGTGTCAGATTGTTAATCCAGCTTATTTCATGGTTGGGAACCGGTTGACCGGCTTCAATGAAATTTGCCAGGTTAATATCTCGGGTAGTACCTCCGTCTTCTGTGCGGTATAATTGAGCCCCATCTGCTGAAATTCCATTAGACTCTGCCAAATAAAAAAAAGAGAAAGGATGATTGTTTTGATAGCGCTGTGTATAGGAAGCATATCCTGGAAAATAGCCTGCAGGAGCAACATAATATATTATTCCATCATTTAATCCACTTAGCCTTTTGTTGGTATTGTGATAATACGTAAGCCTTGATATCCACTTTAAGTCTTTTGTTTGTAGGATTTGGTAGCTGAGGTTGAGTTCAATTCCTTGATTGCTATATGAATAAGTATTACTGTATGAATAAGGATAACTGTAGGGTGGCACAGGAACCAACGTCTCTCCTAAAGCATCATACGACCTCCGGTTATACATCAGAACATCAGCAAGCAGTTTACCTGAAAGCAGGCTAATATTCATTCCAAGGGTGAATTCCTTTGAAATATCGGGTTGGAGATTCCTACTATCAACCTGAAGTGTATCCGGATTTATGAAACTTACATTATTCAACCCTACTGTACCAAATCCTGCCCGAAGGGATAATCCATGTAGCCATTCGACATTTTGAAGAATCTTCTCTTCTTTAAGGTCCCAGTTTGCTGAAATAGCTGCATACGTTTTTCCCCAACTAAGCGGTTGTAGGTCGTAGATTTGAAGTTGATTACTGTTAAAATGAGAAAAAGTGGTGTTAATCAATCCATGTACCGAATAACGTTTATTAATTTTATATAAGCATGAAAAATAAACCGATTGGTAGTCGGAAGTGTTTATGTAATAGCTGTTTGATACATTGTAATAACTGCCTGAATAAATGGAATTTATCGAATCATTTAGTTGATTGTTTTGAATATGTAAGCCCAGCGTAAGATTGATTAATTGCGCGTTTTTCAGTTTGATATTCCAATCCAAAGCAGTTTGAAAATTGGCGTTTTGCATGCTAAGCTTGCTTACTTCCCTGTCCCTAAAGTCAAGCAGTTGTTCATATAATTTTTCCTGTTGATGAAAAGAATAGCCTCCATTCAGATGCCAATGCAGATTTTTAGTGATTTCATAGCTTGTTGACATCGAAAGCCAAAGTGCTTCGGCGTCTTCAACATATTGAACAGATTCTAAAATTTCAATGGGATTCAAAAGCATAAATACGTTACTGTTATGGAAAAAGTCCTCGCCATTTGCTTCATACACCGGCATAGTTGGGTTTTGCCGAAATGCGTGGAAAAAGACGTTCGTTGAATTATTCTCTGAATAATCCGGCAATATTTCTTTGTTTTGTTGATGGTAACCGACCCGGAAATTTAGCTGGAGTCGATTTTGTAAAGCTTTTTGTTGGAATTGCAGATGAGCATTCAGATTTTCTCTGGATGATTTTAAAACAATCCCCGGATTTTCTAAATAATTTAAGGAGATTCGATAGGCACTGTTTTTTATTCTGCCACTTAAGGCTAGGGAATAGTTTTGGGAAGTAGAGTTTTGCATAATTTCGTCCTGCCAATCGGTAGAGGCCCCTAAATCAAATAAACTGCCTGGCTGGTATTCTTCCAGTAAACTGCGATGCGTATCTCCTGAAATTAAATCCAGTTTTTTGGCTACAGTATTTAACCCAATGTTGGAATTGAAATCTATTGTAAGGGTTTTGAGGGCACTTATCGATTGCGTTTGAATAAGGATAACTCCATTTGCACCCATTGGACCATACATGGCTGTTTCCGTGGCATTTTTAAGGACTATAATCTTTTCAATCTCATCTGCCACAAGGAGGGAAGGATCTGCATTCCAAATCCCATCAATAATATAAAGTGGTTTGGTCGTAAAGTTGTTCGAATTTCCTCGAATCATCACATCTGAAAATAAACTGGGGTCACTGCCTCTTTTTATCAGGGAAAGTCCCGGGACTTGCCCAACCAACACTTGTAAGGCATCTGAACTAAATCCCAAATAATCAGGCCGAATTAAAAGTGTATCTCCAGTAGAAATACTTATATTGGACAGGGTATCAATCTGAGCAAAAATAATAGAAGGCATAAGAGCCAGATAGATTAGGAATGGCAGAGTAGTAATTCTTCTCATTGGAGGGCACTTTATGGTTTAATTTTAATATAATGGAAAACCTCATGAAGGGTACCGTTCGATAATTCAAGTAAATAGTTGCCTGCTGGCAGGAAATGGAGTGGGAGGGTATGCGTATTCCCTTGAAAACGATTTTCCAACAGCAATTCTCCGGCTTCATTCATCACGCTGAGGCGGAATTCTCCTTCCGGCTGGTTAATTTCGATATGAAGATAATCTCCTCCCGGATTTGGATAGATACGAACTGAAAGATTCAATGGGTTAGAGATTCCATTCCATTCTAGAATCGTGATAAAAATGGAATCCTGGTTCATGCAATCTCCTTCTCCACTGACTTGCACATAAAATAGATGCGTTCCCAGCAGATAATTGCTTCCTTCGACCAGAAAAGTGGATGCAGTACTGCCATCATGCCAGAGGTATTGAGTAAAGCCTTCTCCGGGATTTAAGAGGAATTCATTAACATTGTAAATACTGGTATCAGAGCCTAAACTGATGTCAGGCAGAGGGATTATATTAATTTCGAGACGAACCAGGCTGTCGCACTGGAACTGATTCTGCAAGAGCGCACTAAGCATTCCGGCTTCGTGATAATAATCGCCGTTAAATTCGATGGAATCGCCTTCGCAAAGTGTGGCAGTTAAATCGGTGGTATCGCTGGGATTCAGGAAGATTTCAAGACGAACCAGGCTGTCGCACTGGAACTGATTCTGTAAGAGCGCACTAAGCATTCCGGCTTCGTGATAATAATTGCCATTGAATTCGATGGAATCGCCTTCGCAAAGCGTGGCAGTTAAATCGGTGGTATCGCTGGGATTTAGGAAGATTTCAAGACGAACCAGACTGTCGCACTGGAACTGATTCTGTAAGAGCGCACTATGCATTGCGGCTTCGTGATAATAATTGCCATTGAATACGAT
>JAIPAR010000086.1 GCA_021739985.1 Bacteroidales bacterium
CCCTTGTCACAACTAGAGTTTGCAAAAAAGGAGGATTATATAACTACCCGGCAGAAGTTGGAAGAACGATTAATTTTTGGAGGATATCCGGAGGTTACCATGCTGGAGGATTGGAAGGAAAAGATTTTCTATTTAAATGGAATAGTTAACTCTTATCTTCTCAAGGATATTCTGGAATTTCAGGGGATTCGAAAATCGGAAAAAATCATGGACTTACTTAGATTGATTGCTTTTCAGGTTGGGAAGGAAGTTAGTTTGGATGAATTATCTTCTGCATTAAAAGGTATCAGCCGAAATACAGTGGAACATTATCTGGATTTATTATCTAAGGTTTTTATCATTTATAAAGTGAATGGATTTAGTCGAAATCTTCGTAAAGAAATTGTGAAAAATAGTCGTTGGTACTTTTATGATAATGGTATAAGGAATGCTGTAATTAGCAATTTCAGTAAGATTGAGATGCGCATGGATAAGGGGGAGCTTTGGGAAAATTATTTAATGGCAGAAAGGAGGAAGTTTCATGCCTATGATAATCACTGGGTTAATTATTATTTTTGGAGAACCTACGACCAACAGGAATTAGATTTAGTGGAAGAAGAAAATGCACAGTTAAGAGCTTATGAATTTAAATGGAATGCTTATAAAACTGTCAGAGTTCCGGGAGGATGGAAAAACGCATACCCTGATTCAAGTTTTGAACTTATTACACCTGAAAACTATCTTGATTTTATTACTCCGGGAATGAGAGAAAGTCACCATGGTTAAATCTATTGGTTTTTGTGAAGAAGATTATAAAAATGGGGAATCCTTCTAGCCGGGCAACCTTATGCCGGGTATTAGCATCTTTGGTGTGAAACTTAACTTAGATTTGTCGGTCTATTTTTACAGATGAGCCTTTCTTTATTCATTGAACAACCATCCTCCATCCACCGGAAAGTATATCTCGGTGGATTGGTTTTATTGGCTATCAGTATTCCGGTCTCTACCTTTGGGATGAGTATCAGCCAAATCATCCTGCTCATTAATTGGATATGGGAAGGTGGTTTCCGTCGGAAATGGCAGCAGTTTAAAACAAACCCGGCTATCTATGTCTTTTTGATTTTCTACCTGGTGCATTTACTTGGATTGTTTTATACTACCTGGCCTGGAGGATTTTACGGTCCCGGCTACAATGCAGCTGACGATTTACGAATCAAATTACCTTTGCTGCTCTTGCCATTGATTATTGGTACTTCGGGTAGCCTCGGTCCCAAGCAGATAAAAGGGATTCTGTATTTCTTTTCGATTTCTTTGTTCATTAGCTCGCTTATCAGTACCTGGATTTTCCTTGGATTAGCCGGTTACGAAGTAAATGATGTCCGGAATATCTCTGTATTTATCTCACATATTCGATTCAGTCTGCTGGTAAATGTGGCGATTTTCTCCTTTGCCTATTTTTTATGGAGTGATTTTAAATCGTTGTCGAAATATGAACGGGTGATTTTACCGGCCGGCATTTTTTGGTTTATCTTATTTCTATTTATTCTGAAAGCCTTTACGGGCATCTTTGTGTTTGTCATTGTGCTCATTTTTACCATTTTATGGTGGATTAATCATATCAAAAAGTATGGGATTCGCTGGGTGATTTACCTGGGTGTTCTTGCCCCGATTCTCTTGGGTGGAGGCTATGCTTTATATCGTTTTGTGGATACTTATACGGATTTTGACTCTTATAAATCCGAAGAGTTGGAGAAATTCACGGTAAATGGCAGACCCTATGCGCATGATTTTAAGGATTTGCAGGTCGAGAACGGGCATTGGGTGGGCTTGTACATCCAAAAAGAAGAATTGAGAAAAACATGGAATGAACGCAGCTCGATGGATTTTGACGGGAAAGACCAACGTGGGAACTTTTTATATCAAACCTTGAGTCGTTATTTAACGGCTATGGATTTACGCAAAGATTCGATAGGTGTGAGCAAGCTCATGGACGAAGATCTTCGACTGATTGAAATGGGTTATGCAAATCCTGTTTATAAGAAAAAATTGAGTTTGTACCCTCGTTTATATGAAATTGTCTGGGAGCTGGACCTGTATTTCCGGGGAGGAAATCCCAGCGGCCATTCCGTTTCCCAGCGCATCGAATTTAATCGAACCGGATGGCTGGTCTGTTGCAAACATCCTATGCTGGGCGTTGGCACCGGCGATGTGAGTCAGGCTTATCAAGATCAGTACGCAAGCATGAAATCCCGCTTAGGTAGTGAATATCAGAAGCGTTCTCACAATCAATACCTCACTTTTCTGGTTGCTTTTGGAGTTGTTGGTCTCCTAATTCTTTTGTTCAGCATGTTTTTCCCTGTTTTTTATCTCAGACAATGGGGAAATTATTTATTTGTGAGTGCTTTTGCGATGGCACTTTTATCTATGTTGACGGAGGATACCATTGAAACTCAGGCTGGAGTAACTTTCTTCGTTTTCTTTTACTCCCTGTTTTTATTCGGAAGTGAGAAAAAACACTCAAAAGTCCTTAATTAAGTATCTTTCTGATAATTTGAACGTTAGGAGGATATTTTGTAGATAAACTTCCTTCGTTTATATTTGCCGCCTCTTTGTAAAAATTTATTTATGGATGGTTTAAACATTATTGTGCTGGCAAAACAAGTTCCCGATACCAGAAACGTGGGGAAAGATGCTATGAAAGCAGATGGTACGGTTAATCGGGGTGCACTGCCCGCGATTTTTAATCCGGAAGACTTAAACGCGCTGGAATTGGCGCTTCGAATTAAGGATGAGCATCCGGGATCAAAAGTCACGGTACTAACCATGGGACCCGGCCGGGCAGCTGAAATTATCCGCGAAGGATTGTATCGTGGTGCTGATAATGGGATTCTGCTTACAGATCGTAAATTTGCCGGGTCAGATACTTTAGCAACTTCGTATGCGATTTCGATGGCTATTCGTAAACTGACTCCCTATCATCTGATTGTAGCCGGCCGGCAAGCTATCGATGGTGACACCGCTCAGGTGGGACCTCAAGTCGCTGAGAAACTAAGCATCCCGCAAATTACCTATGCCGAAGAAGTGCTGGCCATCGATGAGAAATCCATCACCATTAAACGACGCCTTGAAAGAGGGGTTGAAATCGTGAAAAGTTCTCTTCCAGTGGTCGTTACAGTGCATAGTTCAGCCCCCGATTGCCGGTCTCGTCACGCCAAACAAGTCATGAAATTCAAACATGCTAAAACGGTCACTGAACTCCAGGATAGCTCGGAAGATTATATCGAATTATATAAAGATCGTCCTTATCTCGAAATTAAAGAATGGAGTGTAGCTGATATACAAGCTGATGAAACCTGGCTCGGTTTAAGTGGCTCCCCAACCAAAGTGAAGAAAGTAGAGAATGTGGTTTTTACTGCCAAGGAATCCCGTATCCTTTCAGAATCGGATGCCGAGATTGAAGGCCTGATGATTGAACTTATTGAAAATCACACAATTGGTTAGTATTAATACGTCGTTAAATCGATAATAAAGCAACAGCAAATGGATAATATTTTTGTTTACTGCGAAATTGATGAAGGTAAACTCGCCGATGTGAGCCTTGAGTTATTAACCAAAGGGCGCAATCTGGCTGATACGCTGGGATGCAAACTGGAAGCGCTGGTTATCGGAAAAGACCTGAAAGGAATCGAAAAGGAAATAGCTCCTTTTGGGGTCGATGTCATTCATATCGCCGATGATTCTTGTCTTTTCCCTTATTTAACCTTGCCTCACACAAGTATCGTGCTGGGCGTTTTTAAGGAAGAAAAACCACAAATTGCTCTCTTTGGTGCTACCGTAATTGGTCGCGATTTGGCTCCTCGTGTATCAAGTGCATTGGTCAGCGGTCTTACAGCTGACTGTACTTCACTAGTTATCGGCGATCATGAGGATAAAAAGAACAATAAGGTTTATACCGATTTGCTATATCAAATCCGTCCGGCTTTCGGTGGAAATATCATCGCAACCATCATCAATCCTGATCATCGCCCACAAATGGCAACCGTTCGCGAAGGTGTGATGAAAAAAGAAATTTATGATGCCAATTTTAAATCGAAAGTTAAATCAGTAGATGTTTCTAAGTATTTGAATGATACTGATTTTGCGGTGGAGATTATCGAGCGTCATATCGAAAATAAAAAGGTAAATATTAAGAATGGACAAATCATCGTTGCCGGTGGATATGGGGTAGGTTCCAAAGAGAATTTTAAAATGCTCTTCGAACTAGCCGCTGTGCTAGGCGCTGAGGTTGGCGGTTCGCGGGCTGCTGTGGATGCCGGTTATATCGAACATGAGCGTCAAATCGGTCAAACCGGAATTACGGTGCGTCCTAAGTTATATATTGCCTGTGGAATCTCCGGGCAAATTCAGCACCGCGCCGGCATGGATCAGTCAGCGATGATTATCTCCATCAATAATGACCCAAATGCTCCTATTAATCGGATTGCCGATTTTGCTATTCTGGGTGATGTGGCTGTAGTCCTGCCTAAAATGATTAAGTATTACAAGAAAAATTCCAAGTAAAACCTATTGAAATCAACAAGATATGGCCAATTTTTATACCGATAATCCCGATATGCGCTTCCAGATGGAGCATCCTTTAATGAAGAAAATTGTGGATTTAAAGGAAAGGAATTATCAGGACAAGGATACCTATTCCTATGCTCCGCGAGATTTTGAAGATGCGCTGGATTCGTATGATAAAGTGCTTGAAATTGTTGGGGAGATTTGTGGTGATATTATCGCTCCAAATGCCGAGAACGTGGATCATGAAGGTCCGCAAATCATAGATAATCGGGTGATATATGCAAAAGGTACCCGCGAAAATCATGAGGCTTTAACAAAAGCCGGATTAATTGGGATGTCGCTTCCGCGAAAATACGATGGGCTGAATTTCTCTATGGTTCCTTATGTGATGGCAGCTGAATTAGTTTCAAGGGCGGATGCCGGCTTTGCGAATATCTGGGGCTTGCAGGATTGCGCCGAAACGATTCACGAATTTGCCAGCGATGAAATTAAAGATGAATTTCTGCCTCGCTTCAACCAGGGCTCAACAGCTGCTATGGACCTCACTGAGCCGGATGCCGGCAGCGACTTGCAAGCCGTTCAACTGAAAGCCACCTGGGATGAATCCCGTCAAACCTGGCTGCTGAATGGCGTAAAGCGTTTTATCACCAATGGAGATGCTGATATAAGCCTCGTGCTGGCCCGTTCCGAATCGGGAACTCAGGATGGTCGTGGTTTGAGCTTATACGTTTATGACCGTCAGGATGAAGGATTGATTATTCGCAGAATTGAAAATAAAATGGGGATTAAAGGTTCGCCAACCTGCGAGCTGGTCTTTAATAATGCTCCTGCTAAACTAATAGGCTCCCGCAAATTGGGTCTTATTAAATATGTAATGTCGTTGATGAATGGTGCTCGCCTGGGAGTTGGTGCTCAGTCCGTCGGTATTGCCGAAGCCGCTTATCGCGAAGCTGTTAAATATGCTCAGGAGCGTATTCAGTTTGGTAAAAACATTATCAAGTTCGCTCCGGTATATGAGATTCTGACCAATATGGATGCCGATGTTAAAGCGATTCGTTCGTTGCTTTACGAAACGACTCGTTTTGTGGATGTCTATAAATGTTACATGCATATCGCCGAAGACCGCAAATTGAGTGCTGAGGAGAGGGAAGAACAGAAAGAGTACCAAAAATGGGCGGATTTATTTACGCCGCTTACCAAATTGGTGAGTAGCGAATATTGCAACCGGATTGCGTATGATTCGCTGCAAATTCACGGTGGCGCCGGCTTCATGAAAGATTTTCCGATTGAACGCATTTACCGCGATGCACGAATCACTACGATTTACGAAGGAACCAGTCAGCTACAGGTGGTTGCTGCCATCCGTGGCGTTACTACCGGAGCCTTCCTGAATAAAATTCGGGAATACGAATGTAATGAGCTGAGTCACGACCTGGTTTACATGCGCCGCTCCTTAATTTCGATGACTGAAGAATATGAAAAAGCGGTTGATACAGTCATGGCCGTCAATGATACCGAATATCTCGATTTCCAATCCCGCCGTTTAGTGGAGATGGCCGGAAATATTATTATTGGATATTTGTTGCTAATGGATGCCATGCGTAGTGAAGCTTACAAAAAACCGGCTGAAGTCTTTATCCGCCGCGTGTTTGCTGAGAATAAACAGAAGTTTGCCTACGTGATGCAATTTGATTTAAAAGATTTAGCCGCCTATAAGATTTAAGGCTGAGTAAAAATATATTACAAACTATTTTTGATTTTCAGAATTAGTTGTACTTTTGCAATCCATAAAATTTGAAAGGATTTTAGGGTATTTGAATATTAATCATAAACTTATTGAATAAGTGGAAGCTATTAGTTATCGGACTATTTCTGCAAATGCAGCAACTGTACAAAAACAGTGGATTGTTATTGATGCAGAGAACGAGATCTTAGGTCGTTTATCTACTGAGGTTGCAAAAATTTTACGCGGGAAGCATAAAGCAAGTTTCACTCCTCACGTTGATTGTGGTGACAATGTTATCATTCTTAACTGTGGAAAAGTTCGTTTTACCGGAAATAAAATGACAGATAAATTGTATGTTCATCATACCGGTTATCCTGGAGGTCAACGTCATCAAACAGCTACTGAAATCATGAAAAAAGATCCTACCCGGATTATTACTCATGCTGTCAAAGGGATGTTACCAAAAAATCGCCTGGGAAGAGCTGTTCTTAAAAACCTGTATGTGTACGAAGGCTCAAGCCACCCACACGAAGGTCAAACACCAAAAGTTGTAGAATTAAAAAGTATTAAATAACAGATATGGAAGTTATTAACTCGGTAGGTAGAAGAAAATCTGCCATTGCACGTGTTTATTTATCAGAAGGTAAAGGAAATATCAGAATTAATAATAAGGATTTAGCAGAATACTTCCCAACAGGTACCCTGCAATACATTGTACGTCAACCTCTTGAACTGCTTCAGGCAGCTGAAAAGTATGACATCCGTGTAATCCTTGCAGGTGGTGGCATTAAAGGTCAAGCTGAAGCGCTTCGCCTGGGTATTAGCCGCGCCTTGTACGCAATTAATCCGGAAGATAAATCCGCCCTGCGGGCTGCCGGTTTTGTTACCAGAGACCCACGCGTGGTTGAACGTAAAAAACCTGGACAGAAAAAAGCACGTAAGAGATTCCAGTTCAGTAAACGATAGAATTTATCTAATTTATAACCTTAAATTACTGAGACTCCTGATGCGAAATCTGTTCGTGAAGGACTACTCAGTAATTGCATTTTAAAGAAAACCAAATCTATGCCAAGAGTAGAATTTAAGCAATTGCTGGATGCCGGAGCACATTTCGGCCATCTCAAAAGAAAATGGAATCCCAATATGGCTCCTTACATTTTCATGGAGAAAAATGGTATTCACATTATTGACCTGCACAAAACCATCGTCAAAATCGATGAAGCTGCTGCAGCTGCCAAACAAATTTCACGTTCAGGTAGAAAAATCCTGTTCGTTGCTACTAAAAAACAAGCTAAAGACATCGTCGCTGAGCTGGTTCAAAAAGCCGGTATGCCCTATGTTACAGAGCGTTGGTCTGGTGGTATGTTAACCAACTTCCCAACCATCCGTAAAGCAGTTAAAAAAATGACTTCCATCGATAAACTGATGAAAGACTCTGCCTGGGACAGCCTCTCCAAACGCGAAAAACTTCAAATTTCCCGTTCACGTGCGAAACTGGAGAAAAACCTCGGCTCAATTGCTGACCTGACTCGTCTTCCTGCTGCAATCTTTGTTATCGACGTACTGAAAGAACACATCGCTGTTGCCGAAGCTATCAAATTGGGTATCCCGGTATTTGGTATTGTCGATACAAACTCTGATCCTGAAATCGTTGACTTCCCAATCCCTGCTAATGACGATGCTTCACGTTCCATCTCCTTAATCCTTGGCGCCGTAATCGATGCTATGCAGGAAGGTGCTGCCGAACGTAAACTCGAAAAAGAAAAAGAAGGCGATAAGGAAGAGAAACCAAAAGCTCGTCCGGAAGCTAAACGCTCAGGCAGAAAATCAGCAGCTAAAAAACCTATCACGTCAATTTTGCCTGACGAAGACGAAGAAGAATAAAAAATTGTAAACTATTAAAAATATTGTCAAATGGCTGAAATTAGTGCAGCAGATGTTGCCAAATTAAGGAAAATGACCGGCGCCGGTATGATGGATTGTAAACTAGCCCTTACCGATGCAGCTGGCGATTTCAATAAAGCAATTGAATTTATCCGCGAAAGAGGTAAAGCTATTGCGAACAAACGTACCGATCGTGATGCTAAAGAAGGTGTTGTCCTTTCCAGAATTTCCGACTGTGGAAAATATGGTGCAATGATCGTCTTGAATTGTGAAACAGATTTCGTGGCTAAAAACGAAGCTTTTGTTACTTTCGCTAATAGCATTCTGAATGTAGCTATTGCTAACCGCCCGGCTGACCTGGATGCTTTAAAAGCGCTTCCATTGGAAGGTACTACGGTTGAAGAAAAAGTTACCATGCAAAGTGGTGTTATCGGCGAAAAAATTGAAGTATCATTCTTCGATTGCGTTGCCGGCGAACAAGTGATTGCTTACATCCACCCGGGTAACCGCCTGGCTACCTTAGCCAGCTTTAACGTGGGCGGTCTCGATATGCAAGTCTATAGAGATGTGGCTATGCAAATCGCTGCTATGGATCCTGTAGCTATCGACCGTGGTGATGTTCCTCAGGAAATTCGCGACGAAGAGTTTAAAATCGGACGTGAGCAAGCTCGCCTCGAAGGTAAACCTGAGCAAATGCTTGATAAAATCGCTGAAGGTCGTCTGAATAAATTCTATCAGGAAAAAACATTACTGAACCAGGAATTTGTAAAAGACAACAAAGTAAATGTAGGTCAATACCTGAAATCAAATCATAAAGAATTAACGGTAACTGCTTTCAAACGCTATACCTTAAACGTGTAATTCTTTGCAATCGCATAGTAAAAACGGCTCTCC
>JAIPAR010000087.1 GCA_021739985.1 Bacteroidales bacterium
GTAACTACAATGTCAGATTTGGATGGATAGCCAATCAGTTTAACTCCGACCTCTGCGGTGAATGGTTCAGTGATGGACGGAGTCATAGCAAAGACCGGGTTCACAGAAGTAAACTGCAGGTATTGCGATTCGGTGCCAGTTGCCACATGCGATAATTCTTCCGTTGAACTTTCGCAGGCGTTCAGGAGAACAAGGCCGGTAAACAGAATGGCAAGATATTTAAGTATATTTTTCATATTCGTTCTGTTATTAAATTAAACATTATTCTACATCCCACCATACTCTGTCCTCGATTGTAACACCGGTAGGACAGTTTGCATTATAGGTTTGTTCCTCTTGAGCGTAAGGGAATCTGCGTGGCAATTCATTGCTGGTTGCACCGATTACCGGTGAGAGGGCTGGATAACCTGTTCTTCTCCAATCGCTAAACGCCTGGGCAGTTCCAAACATGGCCATTCTCTTCTGATACAGGATTTTATCTAGAGTTAAAGTTGCTGTAGTTTCTACATTAATGTTTGCATCTAACCAAGCGGTATTGTCGGCACCATTAGTAACTTGATCAAGGCTGGCAGCAACGGCTGCTTTATAGGCTTCGAGTGCATTCGCAGGACTTCCAACACGATATTCAGTCTCTGCTTCGATAAATTTCAACTCAGCATACGACATGAATACAGTAGCGCTGCTCATTCCTGCGATGAAATCGCCGGGATTGCTGGCAAGTGTGTTTTGTGAACCTGGATCAGAACCAACATAATTTCCACCACCGTCAGCACTTACATAGAAGGGTAGGCGAGGATCATTATCAGCGATAAGAGCGTTAACAAATGTAGAAGACATGCGGATGTCGGAACGTTGCTCCATAAACTGGAAGAAAGGGCTGGCTTCAGCGCTAGAAGTTCCAAAACCAAAATCCATGTTGTCAGCACTACTTTCGAAGCCATTAGCGACTAAAGCCAGAGCATCTGAATAAGCAGCATTTCCATTACGTAGCGCAAGATTTAATTTATAACGGGCTTTCAACGAGTATGCTGCTTTTTTCCATAAGGTAATGTCATTGTTGTAAATCATATCACCTGACAAAGCGATGAGATTTTCGCTTGATTCAAAATCAGCGATTGCTTCATCCAACAGTGCAAAAATGGAAATATAAATATTCTCCTGCATATCAAATTCAGGACTTAAACCTTCAACACTTTCAGCTCCTTTAAAAGCTTGAGTGTAAGGTATATCACCCCATAGGTCGGTTGTTAAACCCAAAGCGCTTGCCATAAGTACTTTTGCAACGCCACCAAAATAAACACCACCTTCATCTTCGGCTTTTTGGATGACCGTATAAGCATCCATCATTTCAGAAGCATAAAGTGAGTTCCAAAGGTTATTCACATCAGAAGGCGTTAAAGTATATATCCCTTCAGCATAGGATTGACGCTCAACGCCATCAAAATACTGAAGCCAGATGTTGGTGGTTCGTACAGCAGTATTTCCGCCAAAATCATAAGCCAAACTGGTTTGCAAGGAGGGAAGAATTAACTTCATGGGTACATCTATCGGGGCATCCGGGTTTTCATTCAAGCTGGAGTCAATCCAAGAGTCACAGCCGGTAAAAACAAGGCTCATGGCTATTAGTACGCCAATTCCCGCCGTTTTAATGGAAGTAAGATATTTTTTCATTGTTGTGTTTTTTTTCATAGGTGAGTTATAAGATGTTATACTTTCCATAAGATTTGATTAGAAAGTTGCTCGTAAACCGAAAGTATAAGCCTTAGTACCCGGCATGTTGAAGTAGTCCATCCCTTGTGAATCACGGGCGCCTGTTAAACTGGTTTCAGGATCAATTCCGGAATAAGGGGTGGATAATAAGAGGTTGCGGCCTGTGAAATACAATTGAAGCCCTTTGATGAAAGTTTTCTCAAATACTTTGCTATTTAACTGGTATGAAAGTGTAATTTCACGTAAACGAACCCAGCTGGCATCTTCAATAGCTGCTGAGGTTGGTCCACCACCAAAATTACTTCCCTGACCCATAAACCATGCCTGGTCTTTAACAACTATTTGTGTGTTTTCGACTCCTGAACTAACAGGTTCATCACTTGAATTGAGGTGACCCAACACTCCGTTGAACACATAAAGGTTTTCAGCAGGAGTGTTTGCATAATCAATGCTTCCATCAGCCAAATAAGTAACTTCACGGTACATGGTTTCTTCGGTGGTTCCGAAGTTATTCATGGCAAAGCGAGTACCATTATACATGACTCCACCTTGTTTGATATCAATTAATGCTGATAATGTTAATCCTTTAAAAGTAAACTCATTCAAGATATTTGCAGTCCAGTCAGGGTTTACTGTTCCAAGTGGAACCATCTCACGCTCATCAGTCATTGGGAAACCATCTGGATAAGAATCATTTGGATCATCATTAATCAGAATATTTCCTTCAGCATCACGATACCAGTCATATCCAAAAATACTTCTATATTCCATACCGGCTACCGCACGGATTTGAGGATCTGTAAATCCACCCAGGAATACATTGTCAACACCTTCGGCCAATTCAGTTACAACATTACTGAATTTGGTGAAATTAGCTGTAATATCCCAGGTGAAGGATTTCGTTTTTACGGGTGAGAGATTTAACATAAATTCTACCCCTTTTGATTCCATGGTAGCAGCATTCATATAGGCAAACTCATATCCCGAGGAGGCAGCAATTGGTACCTCAAGCAATAAATCATAATTATTGTTACTGAAATATGCAAAATCAATACCCAGACGATTGTTGAAGAATTTCAACTCAATCCCGACTTCATTGGTAATCATGGTTTCGTGTTTCAAATCAGGATTTCCGAGCAAGTATCCAACTTCATATCCGGTGTAACCCAGGAATGGGAAATCAATACCATTGGTCCATCCATCACCGGCATTTGATAAATCATAAGTCGATTTGGTATAGTAAGCTCCTGCAATATTGGCTGTTTTAGCCCAGCTATAACGCAGTTTACCAAACTGCAACCATTTATTATCTTTCATTCCTGGCAATTCTGTGAAAATAAACCCAACATTGATAGAAGGATAAAATGCATCCGGATTGCTTTCTGGCATCGTGGTTGACCATTCGTTTCTGCCGGTGAAACCCAAGAAGAAGGTGTTTTTGTAATCAATCTGGAAGTCACCATAAATTGCTGCAGTCCGGTACATGGATGTACCAGAAGTTGCTGATTGCTTGGTTGTATTGCTGATTTGTTCGAATCCAATGATTGAAATATCATTAGCAACTGCACTAGTATAGGTTAGCCCATTTTGGTACATATTATGACCGATTACGGCACGAACTCTCAAATCTTCCGTGAAATCTTTATTCAAATTCAACATCAAATCAGAGTTGAAAATTTGACTTAAATAATGACGTTGTTCAAGCTTTCCACTCGGAAAAGCACGAGAATAAACTGCAAAATAATCCTCGTAATTTCTTGCATACCAGTCTGTTCCTGCACGATATACAATTGCAGCATTGTCGTTGAGCTTGTATTTAAGGTTTACATCACCAATTAAACGGTTAACTTCATCGTTGAAATGATTCATATTGGCAGTCCAGTATGGATTATCATATCCACCACCGTTCCGATAGTTACGTTGAGTTCCATCATCAAAAATATAACCCTGAGCATTGTCAAAAGTAGTGGCTGTTCTCAACAAACCAAGCATAACACCTGAAGTATTGGAACCTTGTTGGATAAAGTTACCAAAGGTATTCATGTACGAAACATTAGCTCCGGTGGTTAAACGTGAATTTAACTTGGTTTCTGCATTTAAACGAATGCTGGTACGATTAAAAGTGTTGTTTGGAATTATCCCTTCCTGACGCAAATTCCCGATAGAGAAATAATAAGTTGTTACATCATTCCCATTCGATATGTTCAGGTTATTGTCGTAAGTAACCCCGGTTTGGAAGAATTCGTAAGGATCGTAAGCCATGGCAGGGATATCAGAACGATTTGGGTCTGATACACCGGTCAAACGACCTAAGGTATCCCACTTGTAAGTTTCATCTTCGATATAATACATGGTGTCAATACGAGCTCCCCAGGAAGTAGAAGAACCACCTACCCAGTTGCCGTTAATTCCTTGCGTGAATTTATCTTGCATGGCTTGAGTTTGGCTCAATTTGTCGAAAGTTACAGCTGAGTTAAACTGTACTTTCATCGAATTGCCTAACTTATCGAATTTGCCTTTTTTAGTGGTTATTAGGATAACCCCATTGGCTGCCTGGACACCATATAATGCAGTAGCAGCTCCTCCTTTTAATACCGTTACATTTTCGATATCATTGGGATTTAAATCGATACTCCGGGATGAAGACCCGGCTCCTTCGGTATCGTAGGTACTCCCTCCCCAGGATTGTCCTGTTTCAATAGGAATACCATCCACTACAAACAAAGGTTGGTTACCTTCACCAATAGAGGCGGCGCCCCGAATGGTAATGTAGGTTGAAGCACCGGCTGTTCCAGAGGAAGAACCAATTTGAACCCCGGCCGTTTTGGCATTTAACGCATTTACGAAGTCGGTAGCATTTGAACGCTCAATGGCTTCAGCATCAACCGTTTGTACGGAATATCCCAGCGCTTTTTTCTCTCGGGAAATACCAATGGCTGTGACCAATACTTCATCTACTTTTAACAAATCTGCTTCCATCGATACATCAATAACACTTGATGCACTAATAGTAACTTCGAGATTTTTCATCCCGACAAAAGAAAATTGTAATGTTTTTGCTCCATCTGGTAGTTTTAGGGTGTAGTAGCCATCCATATTGGTAATGGTACCATAGGATGTCCCTTTAACTACCACCGATACTCCGGGAAGCGTAGAACCGTCATCAGCACTTTTGACGGTACCCGAGACCGATCGTTGCTGGGCGGATACAGTCATAACCACCATCACAAGGAAGGTCAGTAACAGCGTAATTTTTCTCATAAAGTAAGTTTTTAGGTTAGGAAATGGGTTGGTAATAAATTTAACTCATAATTTACATTTTTTTAACAATTTAATAGGCTAAGGTAATGAAAAAACTGATGATTGTCATCTTAAGACATAAAAAATATTTTACAGATGATTTTTAGTTTAACATCATTCTTTCAATGGGGTAAGATTATAAGAATCGAATGAATCATTGAACTTTTCGTAAAAACAAAAAAAGCCACCTAATCGGGTGGCTTTTTGAATCTTATATAAATCAATTCAGGATTTTGGAGCTTGTTAGTTAGTCATTTACTTTGATGCAATTGTACGTTCCCGGATTTGGAACAGAAGCATCTAATTTTAAATACACATCTTGTCCCGCATATTGACTATTCAATACATCATCTTCTAAATACACCTTAAATGCTTGAATATCCTCCAGGCTTCCACATTTTGTATATACTGCCAAAGCTGCATCATCAATGAATTTCCGAATAGTATAGGTTACACAATATCTTGCATCAGATTCAAATTTGACATCTGCTTCAAAAGCATCAACTTCTGATAAGGTACCACAAAAATCATCATACATAACCAATGTCGTATCAACATAAATACTATCATCGAGGGAATTGCCGCTAATGACGCAAGACATACACTGAGAACAGGACGAAAAGATAATTATGGATGATACAAGTGTAATGAACAGGATGAATGGTTTCATAACAAATTTTTGTGCAAAGATAAATTTTCCATTGAAAAGAACGCTTGCTTTTAAAACAATAACAGCCCGACTTTCCGGCGGGCTGCTTATGTGAATTGTTTAGGATCTATTAGAAATGAACATTGACTGAAATGAGTGCAACCTGATCCTGCTGCATTCTGGTTCCATGAGACTTGGAGGGCAAATCCAGGTTGTATTGTGTTTTATTCATATATTTTCCAATCATATATGACGATTCAACACCCAAACTAAAATGCTCATTCAAATAGTATTGGATACCAAGGAATGGGCTAATTCCTTTTTCAGTCCGGGTGTACTCATATTTACTGGAGTAGTATTGAATTCCACTTCCGTTATCATATTGAGATGAACTTTCGTTGGTTGATACATACTGGGTTTGATATAAATCGATACCATAAAATATCTGTACTCGTTTTAATTGATGCTGATATTGCAATCCAACTTTAACACTGGTTGATAATGCAGCGTTTTCATAGGAATATGTTGGTGTTTGGGTGTTTTCTTCTTGTTGGTATCTTACCCCAAAAGAGGCTCTGGCAGCAAAATTCCAGAAATGGAATTTATACTTCAAATAAACCGGAATGTAGCTGTTATCATTGTAATAATAGGGACCGTAATAAGCATCCAAATAATACGGGTAAATTACCTGGTCATGATAAGCGAACGGAGATAATACTCCCAGATTGATTTCATGTGTTTTATCTCCAAACACTTTGGTGTCCTGGCTGTAGGCCATGTTCACCAGCGCAAAGAGGCTGAAAATCAGAATCAGTTTTTTCATAGGTTTGATTTTGAGAAGATTAGGATTTTAGTATTCGGGTTTAAATATTTGCTTAATTTAGACGATAAAATTATACAAGCTTCACTATGCAGTATTATCTATTGATAAACTATTTGTCAGACGACTACCTGGAGAAAAGGGTCGCCTGGAGATCGGAACATTTAGCACTGGCTGAATCATTTTTTTTACAAGGTCATATGTTGATGGCCGGCGCGCTGGCTGAGCCCGCTAACCAAAGTGTGTTAGTTTTCAAGGTAGAAAATCCTTCCATTATTGAATCTTTTATACAAGCAGACCCTTATGTCAGGGAAGGATTGGTTCTTCGCCACGAAATAAGGGTCTGGAATGTGGTGATTGGCGCTTAAAGCAGGCTAGGAGTGACCTCCTACTACAATCCGCATGATTTTAAGATTCAATGTGAAAAACAAAATGATTTGTTTGATTACACATCTTCTCCAGAATAAAGTTGCTTTGGAGGGTCTTGTTGCAAAAGATTGTACTTCATAAGGAGTATTTTGCAGCCTATCGTGAATATTTGTTGCCATAGTATTTCGTTTTTATATTATTCAGGGATAAGATTCCAACCCGGGTTGGCTTTTGCTTTATAAATAAACATGTAATGCATAAATAATTTCATCCAATGCCCGGCTAAACCGACCACTCCAACTGTTTTATTTATATCCCGTCCATATTCCGGGTATTTTTCCCAGTCCGGAACGATGGGAGAAACAGTCATGGTTGCAGCTTGTCCGTGTAGGAAGCCATATCCGGCCGAAACGATGCAGGCTGCACCCATGCGAACCATGGATGCTTTATGAGGATGCTCGTTTTTGCCACTGTTAATGCGATGCACAATATTTAACGCGACTACTTTTCCAATAACACCCGAAGGCATTCCGGTTCGTGGAGGCGTAGGGAAAATTTTAGTACCATTGGGACTTTCCATCGGCTTACTCATCGGGTGGGGAGGAGCAAAGGCAATTCCGGCAGCGTATAAATTATCATACACAGGTGATTGATAGATGCTTGGCCAGTCGCTGGATTTCCAGTTTTCATAGGCTTTCGGGCTATAATCGGCATCAACCTTCATCATCCCGTTAGGAGCAAAAACGGAGGCTGAAATATCTTCTCCATTTTTATCAAATGCTTTCATACCGGCTCCGGCAAATCCCGGAATCAGCATCGCAAAATCAAAGGCTTGTGTATGATATTGTCCATCAAGTGTTTCATAATGAGCAAGTCCGGGTTCAACTTTATAAACACCGGCCTGTTTAATCCAGCGAATTCCATATTCTGCTAAAATCGATTCCGTAAAGATTTTGGTAGGTGTGATATACCCTCCACGCTTCACGTAAGCCCCGCCCATGCCAAAATCGCCTAATTCGTACTCGTTGGTAATCCAAATGATTTCGGCCAGATGATGCAATTTCCGTTTATTGACTTCAAAAGCAATATTTAAGGCATACTCAAAGGCAGCACCCTGGCAAGTAGCCATAGCATGACCTGTTCCAATGAGGAAAGTCTGCTTTTCGCCCCGTTCCATTTTATCCAATGCTTCTTTCAAATGTTTCCAGGCATGGGCTGCATGGTCGAAAGTACATACCGATTGCGTGTTTAAATCAGGTCCCAGGCCTTCGGTAGCTCCGAAATTCAGTTTAGGTCCGGTGGCATTAACTAAATAATCGTAGTCAATAATTTCTGTTTCACCTTTTTGCGATTCGGAAACATGCTCTACGGTAACAAATCCTTTCTTTTGCGAGTTACTTCCTTCGGGATGAATGGAAACGGCTTTAGCTTGTTTGTAAACAATACCTTGCTTTTTATAGACAGGTTCGAGTTTAAATTTAACCTGATCCGGTGTCATCAGGCCAACGCCTACCCAAATATTGGAAGGAATCCACTGATAATTGCTATTGGGGCTCACCACAATCACTTCGTGCTTTTTCCCCAGTTTGTGTTTCAGGTACAATGCAGCGGTGTGACCAGAGATTCCGGCTCCCAGTACTACTACTTTTGCCATTCGGTTAGTTTTTAGTGTTTATTTTCCTATAATCAGGACAAATATACTTATTTCGGTAATTGATTATTTATTTTTTTAAGGAATATCTCACGATTCTCTATCCTCAGTCGCAGCTTTTCCCCCTTCAATGACTTGTTGATTTGTTGATTTGTTGATTCGGGACAAATCAATTGAGCGCAGCGAAATCCCGAGAGCGGAGCGATTCGGGACGATTAAACGAATCAACGATTAAACGAATCAACAAATAAACGAATCAACAAATAAACGAATCAACAAATAAACATTTTTTTGGGCGTTCCCCTTCGGGTCGGGCTTTCCGTTGCAAGTCCTCGCGGGGAACGCAACCATCCACCCACTGTGCGGGATTGAATGCCCCGCTCCGGGCTTTCCACTGCAATCCCTAACGCCGAGGACTTGCCCGAAGGCGTCCCGAAAGCTTTCGAGACGCGCTAATGGTAA
>JAIPAR010000088.1 GCA_021739985.1 Bacteroidales bacterium
GGAGGATTACAAAGTATGATGTCCGGGGGAGGTATTACAATTTCGTCCGATATGGATGGAAATATGCCCGTTGATTTGGGCAGGCCGGTTAGCGGATTGGTTACATCGGGTGCTGCCGGCTTAAATTATATGTACGAAGCCAGAAAAAACAACCGGTTTAACATCTCTTACCTCGGTAGCGGAGCCAATAAAAACCTGCTCGAAACCATTGAATCAAGCAATTTTATCCCATCCGGTTCTTATCAAACTGAATCGGAATCAGAGGTCTTGTCGAAGGACCGTTCAAACAGAATTAATTTAGGGTGGAAAAACCGGATTGATTCGCTGAGGAATCTGAAGGTGGACGGAAGTCTCATGCTTACCTATGGAGACCAGAGCGAATCGAGTTTCTCGCAAACATTTGACCAATCGGATTTAGTGAACGGTTTAACCGGATACTCGAATAAACAGAGTCATCTCTTTCAGGCTAATCTTAAAGCTGACTATTTAAAGAAAGGGACAACTAATTGGAAGATAGCGAAGATTAGTGCTCAGTATCATATACAATCCTCGTTGGCTGCTTCTGACTGGAGCAACTTGACACAAATGTATAATCCGGAAAGTCTCCTGGCTGAAAGCCGCTTTCTCGATGAGGAGGGATTAAAGACACAATATCAAGCATCGGCCTCGGCAACCCGAAAAATTGGAAAGCTCTTGTATGTGGTTCCTTCACTGGATTTTAGTGGAATTCAGGATAAAATTAACAGACTAAATGGATTCAGCGACGCTGCCGAAATCCCGGTGGATTCGCTTAGCCCGGGATTTGTATCTTCCTATATGGCCGTAAATGCCGGAATTTCCCTAAAGTATAATACCAAAAAGTCGAAGCTTTCAGTATCAACGAATCTTGAAAAGGGCTTCTTGTTCAATGACTTATCTATAGAAGACCCAATCAGAAAGCATGTGATGCAGTTGTTGCCCGCAGCTTCCTGGCGCTATGATTATCGTCAAAGCAGAAGTTTTTCGGTTTTTTATCAATCAGCGCTCGATGCACCGCAATCTTCGCAGCTCCTGCCGGTTAGCACCTATGCAAATCCTCTGAATCTCTTTGTGGGAAACAGGGATTTATCCCCCGAGAAGATGCATACGCTGCAAGCGAATTGGATGATGTTTGATCAGTTTTCCCAAATTTCCATGTTTGCTAATTTAAATGCCACTTATACACTGGATAAAATCAATCTGTCGCAAACTATTCTGCCCGATTTTTCACAATTAACGACCTTGGTGAATGTGAAAGATGATTACAGAGCCGGAGCCGGTTTCGAATTTTCGATGCCCATTCGAAAAATTGGATTGAATGGGAAAGTCGCTCTAAATGAGACTGTTTCGCAGGGAATCAGTTTGGTGAATGGTGCCGATAACCGTTTAACCAATTTCAGGCATTCGGTTTCCTTAAGTTTTTATTCCAGGAAAAGCGATAAGCTGGATATCTCACTGGGAGGAACTTTCGAGTTCTCCGACGCGCGGTATTCCATCATGGAGTCCCTCAACAAAACCTATGTAACGATTAGCGGATGGACTGAAATAAGTTACACTCCTACCAAAAACTGGCATTTTGCTGTGAGCTTTGACATGACAAGATATGAAGCGGAAAGTTTTGGAAATCAGATTGATATCCCATTGCTTAAAGCTGAAGCAACGCGCTTTTTCATGAAGGATCATCGAGGCTCTCTCAGCCTGTCTTGTTATGATGTGTTTGATATGAATACAGGCTTGGAGCGTGTCAGTCAGTTGAATTATTTGATGGAGCGACGCACAAATACTATCGGTCGTTATTTCATGATATCGATGAAATACCGATTGTTCAAAACCCAGTTAAACTCAGGTTTGGATATTAATATCAACGCCAGATGAAATAGGACGTTTAATAGCTCCTCCACCTTCCTCAGGCCGAAGGCCGTTTCTATTTCCATCAGTTTTAAACTGCGAGTTCACGAATTTTTAAATTAGGATTAAACGATTAAACGATTAAACAAATCAACAAGTTTTTGGGCGTTCCCCTACGGGTCGGGCTTTCCGCTGCAAGTCCTCGCGAGCGCCCCTTACATGTTTCGCCGAGCCCGTCCTTGCCCCGCCCCTTGCACACCGAGACCCAAACAAACCCTTGTCATTCAAGGATTTGGTTGTGATTGGTTTCTCCTTCTATTTGAATTTTGTGAACAAAAGTATAGGAGGAAGCTATAAAACGTTATTCAGAATCCCAATGTGATGTTGTAATTTTCAGTGGATTAATTCTTATATAGCTTTTAATATTAATTTAGCGATTGAAATACCATAGAGTACAGTTATGAAAAATAAATATGTTGACTTTATCTCTGACGAACATTTGCTCTACTGCATTGGCAATCTTCACAAAGCTTATTTAAAGGCGAAAAATAATATTAACAAAAAGAATTTTTACTCAAACAAGGTTGATACAATTAAACTGACCTTTGATTCAAAGTTCAACAAATTAGACGAAGAAAGTCTTATAGAATCAGAAATTTTGAGGCAAGTCGATAAGTCAATTAACAATTCCATTGGAATTTTTCACGAACAAATTTTAGGCGGAATAAGTGGATATGAAGCTGGGAATTTGAGTGGTTATGACATCAAAGCCAACGATGATACATTATTTGCTGACATTAAAAATAAGCATAACACAATGAATAGCAGCGCTGCAGAAGCTCTTTTCCAAAAATTAGCTCGGTATGCAAACGACTTCAAAAAGGCGAAGTGCTACTGGGTTCAGATTTTAGCAAAAAGTAGTTTCTGTGAGTTGTGGAGTGGCGATATCAACAGTAAGGAATATAGTCACAGCAGGGTGTATAAAATTTCTGGCGACCAATTTTATGCGTTACTATCTGGAAAAGAAGATGCTATGTTCCAACTTTATCAGGTTCTTCCAGAAGCCATCAAAGACTATTTACAATCTGTTGACCAACTTGAAGAAATAGAAGAAAACTCTGCATTAAATGAAATACAGACAGAAATCGAGTCGTCTAAAAGAACTATTATCAACCAAATTACATTTGAGAACTATAGTTATTATCTGGGTTTTAACAAGTTGTAGTATTGGTTTAAGAATTTCACAATAGAATAACCGACTTCTGTTCCTAAGTTAACCGGAACTGCATTTCCAATTTGCTTATATTGTTGTGCCATTGAACCCTCGAATTTCCAATCATCAGGAAACGTTTGTATTCTGGCATACTCACGGACTGTAAACGGACGGGTTTCGTCAGGATGGCAACGTTCGGTTTGCTTTTGAGCAGGACTGCATGTTAAAGTTAAACAAGGCTCGTCCCAACCAATTCTTCGCGCCATTCCTGTTTTTCCACCACCGAGATAAAAACTTCCACCCATAAATTGTTTTTGAATTTCTAATGGCAAATCACGCCAATACCCTTTGGGCGGGACTAAATCTAAGACTTCCACTTTGCTTTTTGGATATTTAGCTCCATCAGATTTTGGGACATTAGTCTCAAATAAGTCGCTTTTTTTTAGAGCATCTTTTAAAGTGTATATTTTCTTATGTGGTTTAGGATACTCGTATTTTAAATTAATATCCTTGCGTATTCCAACTAAAATTAATCGTTCTCTTTTTTGTGGAACTCTATAATTTATAGCTTTTAATACTTGGAAAGGAACAACATTGTATCCGATCTCGTCTAAAATTGAAATCATGCCTTGCAATGTTTTACCATTTTCATGGCTTAATAAACCTCGGACATTTTCCCCAATACAAATAGGCGGATTTACTTCCTTGACAACTCTTGCAAATTCGTAAAACAACGTTCCTCTTGCATCAGCTAAACCAAGCTTTTTCCCTGCATAACTAAAGGCTTGACATGGAAACCCACCAGCTACAACATCAACTCTATTATAGTATTCTGAAAAATTAAAATTCTTTATGTCGCCTTCAAAGACTTTCCAGTTTGGTCGATTTCTACGCAAGGTCTGACAAGCCCATTTGTCAATGTCATTTAATGCAACACAATTTAAACCAGCTTTTTCCAGACCAACAGCCAAACCACCAGCACCAGCAAATAATTCTATAACTTTGTAATCATTCTCAGGTTCAACAAAATTAGAGGTAGTATCATTGATGTTCTTATCTAGAAAATCGGTAAATAAAGTTTGAACTTCATTTTTATTGTAAACACGATAATTGCTTATTGGCTCACGAACTGCACAGAGTTTGCCTTTCCTATCCCAGCGTCTCAATGTCTCTTTGCTTTTACCTAATAGTTCAGATGTTTCTGCAAGTGTCAAATACTCTTCCATAACCACATGGTTTAACCTTATACAATGGTTACAAATATATTAATGAATTTGTAATATCCAATACAAGTCAAATAATAATTATAAATGGACAACATTTGCTACTCTTCATTTGCAATCGTAGTGGTTTATAGTGAATTTGTGGTATTTCGGCGTTAGGGATTGCAGTGGAAAGCCCGAAATGGGAGGAAGGAGGAAAGAGGAACGGCTTCGCCCGAGGAAAGAGGAAAGAGGAAGGAGGAACGAGGAAAGAGGAACGGCTTCGCCTGAGGAAGGAGGAAAGAGGAACGGCTTCGCCTGAGGAAAGAGGAAGGAGGAAAGAGGAAGGAGGAAGGAGGAACGGCTTCGCCTGAGGAAAGAGGAAAGAGGAAGGAGGAAGGAGGAAGGAGGAAAGAGGAAAGACGGGCTCGGCGAAACATGTAAGGGGCGCTCGCGAGGACTTGCAAACCCGAAGGGGAACACCCAAAAACTTGTTGATTTGTTGATTTGTTGATTTGTTTATTTTTTGAGGTTGAGAAAGACACAGGACACAAGTCACACACTCATAACTTAAATACTCCTTCCATCAATTTAAAACAACAAATCAACAAATAAACGAATCAACAAATCAACAATCAAAAGAAGGACCTTTGTCAAATCAACAAATCGACACATTTCGAGAAAGGGGAAGTTGCTTAAACAAGAAGACCCCCTGAGCGTTCAGGAGGTCTGTCTGGTGTTGAGGTCAGTAGCGGAGTCGAACCGCTGTACGAGGTTTTGCAGACCACTGCCTAGCCACTCGGCCAACTGACCAGCATTTGAGGCTGCAAAAATAATGGATTTCTTTAAACGCTCAAATAAATTTTCGGCTAAGTTCAACACTCACCGATTTAATCTTCCCACCCAGAGGCGGATTCATTTTTTCGATTTTAACAGTTGCTTCAGCGACATCAGGAAATGAAGCCTGAAATCGGTCGAGAATTCGGCCTCCCAGGTGCTCCAGGAGCTTCGAAGGCTTTTCCATTTCCTCCTTCACCACGGCATACACTTGTTGGTAATCCAAAGCATCGTGCAAATGATCGGTTTCGGAGGCTTTGGTGCAATCAAATTCCAGCCAGACATGCACCCGAAAATGATTCCCAACCAATTGTTCTTCCTGAAAATGACCATGATAGGAGTAAAACTCCATATCATTAACAGCAACTATTCCCATTTACTTCTGATACGATTTTTGTAAATCTTTGATTGTGCTAATCATGAAGCCCGCCAGTCGCCGATCCTGCTCGGTGTAATTGAAATACGGAGCTTTCAGGCTTTCAAAGTAAGCGTTTTCGGCTTCATAGCGAGCCAGAATAGTTTCTGCGAGCGCATTGGCTTTTTCCGGTGCGTTGCATAAATAATAGGCTTTTACATAGCTAAGCATACGCTGATCAAAAGGAACCTGACTATCAGGCAATTCTTTGATGCTTCGGTCTAAGACCTCAATAGCTTTGGTGTACTCGTTATCACGAATGTACTCCAACGCCAGTCGTGCAAAAACAGTGCGCGCATCGGTGATTCCAATTTGCCGGCGGGTATATTCATCCACCCAAACATCCGGATTGCTGACATTCCCCCAGGTGAATTCGTTCATGATATTCTGATACAAAACTTTCTTGTTTACCCGTCCTGTTGAATTATCCTGATTGACTGTTTTAATCGGAACCAACCGATAGGCAAAACCTTCCAGCTGCAAATACTCATCCAGATTCAGATAACTATCGGAGGGTGCACTGATTGCAAAGTAAATCGGACGTTCCCATTCGTTTTCAGCTAAGATATCCAACACCATCATTTCATTTTTGATAATGGAAGATGGTTTCATATTCCATTGAACATAGTCCTCAATCAAGGCTGCATCTTCAGGTTGAACAGTTCCGTTTGCCAACACTTTTGCTTTATCCACCGGTAACTGAAGTCTTTTCCCGGGCAAATAATGAATGCTAACATCTTGATTAATACGATATAAGGTACGGGCATCATCACTGGATACCCATTTGAGCAAATCTTTTACGTTCTTGTATTCCTTTACCTGATCGATAATTAAAATCTGATCCCGGGTTCCTTGCTCGATTTTCTCCGGAGTAAAGCTCATTTTTACCGGCTGACTGTCGTAATATTGATTGCGAAGTTGATTTGTGTACCAGTCGGTGCTAAGCAGACTCATATTAACAACCCGCACATCGGTTCGATAACCTTCAACTTCCTGAATATACCAAAGGGGGAAAGTATCATTATCTCCATAGGTAAAAATTAAAGCATTTTTCTCGCAACTATTGAGGAAGTTACGGGCTAAATCCCTTGCATAGTATCTGCCGGAGCGATTATGGTCATCATAGTTTTGAGCCAGCATAATACCGGGAACCAAAATCAGGAATAAACCTCCAGAAACCAGAGCCGCGAGATGATCGCTCAACCATCGTTTTGCAATTTCATACATCCACAGAATTCCCAACCCAATCCAGATAGCAAAAGCATAGAAGGACCCGGCGTAAGCATAATCCCGTTCACGAGGTTGATAGGGCGTTTGATTCAAATACAACACAATGGCGATTCCTGTAAAGAAAAAGAGTAAACCAACCACGGTGAAGGATTTCTTGCTCCGTGCATACTGATAACTTAACCCGGCAATTCCCAAAATGAAAGGCAATAAAAAGTAAGTGTTGCGGCTTGGGTCGTTTTTCATGTGTGCAGGCATTTTATCCTGGCTACCAATTAAAAAACGGTCAATAAAAGGGATACCGCTTATCCAGTTGCCGTCCATCGTATTTCCAAAGCCTTGCTGATCGTTTTGCCGGCCGGCAAAATTCCACATCAGGTATCGGATATACATATGATTGAGTTGATATTTGAAGAAGAAGCGAAGGTTCTCCCCAAAAGTTGGCATGACGAGATTTTCACGCTCACCACGCATATTGGTGGATGAAATAGTTTTCCCCTCGATATCTCCCCAGGATTTATAGGCATTGATGTGTGATTGTTGCCGGCTGTACATCCGGGGGAAAATGGTTTTAAACCTGTCATCGAAGATGCTTTTCTCCCGAACCGGATATTTAACATATTTGCCATTTACTTTACGATACGAAACTAAATCTTCTTCGGTTCCAAGAATTGGCGCTGAATACTGTTCCCCGTAGAGCAAGGGTCCATGTCCGTATTGGTCTCGATTTAAGTAACTTAACAGTGAAAATACATTTTCAGGATTGTTCTCATCCAAAGGTAAATTGGCATAGGAGCGAATCACAATTACGGAGTAAGAACTATATCCAATTAACATAACTACCAAGCTGAGCAGAATTTGGTGCAACAGGAATTTTGCTTTTTGATGGGTATAATACAATCCATACACTAATCCACCGATTATCACCAAACCATAAAAGATAACCCCAGAGTTATAGGGAAGTCCGAAGGAATTGACGAAAAGGAGTTCGAAGGAAGCGGCCAGGCTTACAACGCCCGGAATGATTCCGTACTGGATAATACCCAGAATCAGAATAGCAAGGATGGATGCATAGATAATTCCTTTCCGGCTAACCGTAAATTTGCGGAAATAGAATACAAAAACCAGCGCCGGAATAGCCAGCAAATTCAATAAGTGTACGCCAATCGACAAGCCCATCACATACGCTATGAGGATAAGCCAACGATTTGCAAATGGGGCATCGGCTTCATCTTCCCATCTCAAAATCAGCCAAAACACAACTGCGGTTAATAGCGAAGATAAGGCATACACTTCTGCTTCGACAGCCGAGAACCAAAAGGTGTCGGAGAAAGCATAGGCCAGCGCTCCAATGAGTCCGGCTGAAAGCACTGCAATTTGTTTGCCCGTTGAAAATTCGCCGTCCTGAATCAATTTGCGTGCTAACCTGGTAATCGTCCAGAACAAGAAAAGAATCGTAAAAGCGCTTGCCAGGGCGGATATAACATTCATCATCATCGCAATTTGCCCCGGGCTACCGGCAAAAATGGAAAAGAACCGTCCCAACAGCATGAAAAGAGGTGCTCCCGGAGGGTGGCCAACTTCCAGTTTACTTCCCGTCGTAATGAATTCTCCACAGTCCCATAAGCTCACAGTAGGCTCAATAGTAAGTAGATACGTGATTGCAGCCAGCACAAAACTGACCCATCCCAGCAAATTATTATAAAAGCGATAGTCTTTCATCGAACTTGATTTTATACATCAAAAAACTATTCAAAAGACGGAAAAATATCTGATGGAAAAAATTTTCTTTTATGCTTTGCGATTCTCTGTTTTTTTATATTTTTGCCACTCGATTTTACACAGGATTGTTCGATGGTGTAATGGTAGCACTGCAGATTTTGGTTCTGCCTGTCTAGGTTCGAATCCTAGTCGGACAACTTCTTTAATTGCCCTGTGGTGTAAACGGCAACACAGTCCGTATTGAACGGAAGAATTATTGGTTCGAATCCTTTTGGGGCAACAACATAAGCCGGTCGCAAGCCGGCTTTTTTGTTACTGCCAATTCTTATCAATCTATTTCCAACTCCCATTTCAGTTCAAGTAAAATAGCATAAGAATTTAAACCCAGGCAAGCTTATTTGATTCTCGACAAAGGGAAATAGGGGATTTAGCAAAATAGATGGGGAGTAAGTTAAAGCAACCCCTTTTCCCTTCACC
>JAIPAR010000003.1 GCA_021739985.1 Bacteroidales bacterium
ATTGTTACCTTGGTTGACCTTCCGGGTTATCTACCTGGTATCGATCAGGAACATGCAGGTGTTATCCGTCATGGGGCTAAATTGCTCTATGCCTATTCAGAAGCCACCGTTCCTAAAATTACCGTTATTATTCGGAAAGCCTATGGTGGTGGATACATCGCTATGAATTCCCGCCATTTACGGGCTGATTTTGTTTTCGCTTGGCCAAGTGCTGAAATCGCTGTAATGGGTCCTGAAGGTGCTGCTAATATTATCTTCCGAAAAGAAATTACAACCGCCGAAGATCCGGAGAAAATGCGTCAGTTGAAAATTAAGGAATACAAAGAAAAATTTGCTAATCCTTATGTTGCTGCCTCGAAAGGATATGTTGATTCCGTAATTGAACCAACTGAAACCCGAAACGTCATTCTTCATGCTATTGAGATTTCTGCCAATAAAGTGGCCGATCGCCCATATAAAAAACACGGAATTCCTCCATTCTAGTCAGTTGAAGGATTCACAGACATTGTATTAATCATCAAAAAAAATGGGTATGGAAAATTCCGCAGATAATGTCAAAAAACATCGATATAAAACGTTGATTATTGATGGTACAAAGTACAAAACTGATTTGACGGTTAAGTTTGAAAAGAGAATTCGTTTCGAACCGGTGAATGAAAAGCATATTATTGCTTTTATTCCCGGCACCGTTGGGAAAATTCTTGTTAAAGAGGGTCAAAACGTAAAAAAAGGTCATCGTTTGATGATTCTTGAAGCTATGAAAATGAAGAATCGTCTGGAAGCTCCATTTAATTGTACGGTCAAGAAAATTAACGTTAAAGAGGGTGAAAATGTCCCTAAGAATTTTATCATGATTGAATTAGGATAAAAAAAATAAAAAGTCCGGCAAGCGCCGGACTTTTTTTATAAATATCCTTTCCAGTGAGGAGTCTTGAATGTCTTGGCCGGAGGTGTTTTGAAAATTCCATAAACGACTGAACCGGAGCCACTTAGTGAGGCATACAAGGCGCCGGCTTCATACAAACTTTGCTTCTTTGCAAGCAATTCAGGCATCTGCCGGAATGCATACGCTTCAAAATCATTGAAAATCTGATCCCTCCAACTTTCTATAGGTTCTTGTAGCAAGTCTGCCAATTTGGGAGAGTACGGTTGTATTTGCACTGATTCGAAAGCTTCCCGGGTGCTGATTCCTTTTTCATCAAACAAAAGGACTAGAAATAACTTATTTAGAATAGGAGTGAAAGCCTCTAACTTTTCGCCCCGCCCCGTAACTATAGCTGGCTGGCTTTGTAAAAAGAATGGGCAATCGCTGCCGTTTTGCAAGGCTAAATCAAAAAGCTGTCCTTCTTTTAGCTTAAGCTTAAATTGAGAAATCATCGCCTTTAAAAAAGTGCTTGCATCTCCTGAACCTCCTCCTAACCCGCTCTTCGCCGGAATCTGTTTATGAAGATATACGCGAACGGCCGGCAACGAAAATAATTGAGCTAATTGGAAATAGGCTTTGTTAATGCTGTTGGGCTGGCTTTGCTCAATCGGGCAGCCGCTTAGCCTGAGATCAATTCGATTGGTTTCGCTTTCAATAGCTTGAATCTCTATCAAATCGTGAAGGGGAACCGGATACAACAGGCTTTCAATGGAATGATAACCATCAGGTCGCCTGGCAAGAACGCTGAGCCCAATATTAATTTTGGCCGGTGAAAAATATATCATTTCATTGGAAATCAATACTATACTTGATCTCCTTCCTTTTTGTAAAAGAACTTGCGCAGGAATTCATTCATTTTTCCGGCCCAAAGTGAATTGGCAGTGAGTACGGCAACCAGCATTAACACAGCAAATAGTATTCCTACAATCATTACAAGTGTTTTCATCTTTTGATAATTTTAGTGCTATTATTTCAGGCTTAACTCACAATCGTCGAAATTAGGATTCTTCTTGTTAAAACTAAGCTTTCATAAAAGTACGGATTTCTACCCGAATAGAAAAAGATAAATCCTATTTTTGACAAGCAATTTAAGTATATGGAGGTAGATCGATTTTCATCTGTTTTATTGGAAAACGCCGTCAGGGAATTATCCAGCCTGCCGGGTATCGGAAAGAAGACAGCCCTGAGGCTGGCTCTTCATCTGCTGAAAAGAGGTGAATTGGAAGTGGAGCAATTCGGAACAGCTTTGATTCAACTGAAGAAAGAAATTAAGTACTGCCGGGTCTGTAATAATGTGTCGGATGAGGAATTGTGCCAAATTTGCGGTGATTCCCGTAGGGATTCCAGTCTTATTTGCATCGTGGAAGATATTCGGGATGTGATGGCCATCGAAGCAACCCGGCAATTTAACGGATTATATCACGTTTTGGGAGGAAAAATATCACCGATGGATGGAATTGGTCCGGGCGATCTGGCAATTCAATTGTTGCTCGACCGCGTGCAGGCAGGCGGGATTCGTGAACTTATCCTGGCTCTCAGCACAACTGTCGAAGGGGATACTACCAATTTTTATCTTTATCGGAGACTTTCAGGATTCCCGATTGAAATAAGCACCATTGCCCGCGGTATCGGAATTGGTGATGAACTGGAATATGCCGACGAAGTTACATTAGGTCGCTCCATTCTTAACCGTACCCCGTTTTATACTTCTGCCCAATCTTTCTAAGCATGGATTTATCGGTTGTAATCGTTAACTACAATGTGCGCTACTTTCTGGAGCAATGCCTTCATTCAGTTGAAAAAGCTGTAAAAGGTCTTGATGCAGAAGTCTTTGTAGTCGATAATCAATCGGTTGACGGCTCTTGTGCTATGGTTCATGAATTATTTCCCTGGGTGAAGTTGATTAGCAATCAGGAGAATGTGGGTTTTTCCAAGGCTAATAATCAGGCTATCAGGCTGGCTACTGGTCGCTATATCCTTTTATTGAATCCTGATACGGTGGTTGAGGAAGATAGTTTTCGAAAATTGATTGCTTTTGCTGATGAAAATTCGGATGCAGGTGGTATTGGTGTAAAAATGATAGATGGGAAAGGCCGGTTTCTGCCGGAATCAAAACGTGCCATGCCAACTCCGTCGGTTTCTTTTTATAAGATATTTGGACTGACTGCACTTTTCCCTCATTCAAAGACTTTTGCCCGCTATTATTTAGGACATCTCGACAAAAATAAATCTCATAAGGTCGAAATTCTGGCTGGAGCTTTTATGTTTTTGAGAAAATCGGTACTTGATAAGATTGGTTTGCTGGATGAGCAATTTTTCATGTATGGTGAAGATATTGATTTGAGCTACAGGATTTTAGAGGCTGGTTATTCGAACTATTATCTCTCTGATATCACAATTATTCATTATAAAGGAGAGAGTACCAAAAAGGGGAGCATCAACTATGTCAAGATTTTTTATCAGGCAATGATTTTATTTGCCCGTAAACATTTCTCAGCAAAGAATGCCGGCATTTATATCTTCATTATACAATTGGCTATTTATCTTCGGGCAGGTATGGCTGTAATAAGTCGATATATGCGCAAAGTATTTCCTCCGCTAATAGATGCCGGGTTAATTTATGCCGGATTCTATCTGCTTTTACCCTGGTGGGAAACTTACCAGTTTCATCCGGGCTATTATCCTGATTTCCTGCTGCAAATAATGGTTCCGGCCTATTCAGCCATTTGGGTAGGTTCTATGTTTATGCTTCGTGCATATCAACATCCGGTAAGTTTTGGGAAAGTAATGCGAGGATTAGCTCTCGGGACTATTCTTATTCTATTGCTTTATAGCTTGTTACGGGAAGATTTGCGCTTTTCTCGCGCCATTATTCTGCTAGGGTTTGGATGGGCTTTAAGTAGTACGATGCTGTTTCGATGGCTAGCCGGGAAAATCAACCTACCGGGATATCAACCTTCTGGAAATGGTTCAAAGCGAATTTTGATAGTAGCCACTATTGATGAGGCAACCCGAATCCAATCCTTGATTAATCAAACAAATTTGAAAGCGGAAGTTATTGGAATGGTTAGTCCGTCTTCCTCCTTCCCGCAGGACGATTTTCTTGGCTCAATACAGCAATTACATGAAATTGTGCAAATTAATGCAGTTGATGAAATTATTTTTTCTGGAAAAGATATTGAGTCCAGGGAGATTATTCAGCAAATGCACCAATTATCAGATATTCAGGTTGATTTTAAGATTGCTCCGCAAGGAAGTATTTCAGTTATTGGAAGCAATTCAATTGATACAGCCGGTGAATTGTATGTAATCAGCCATAATTCTATTGCCAGAATCGAAAATGTTCGCACCAAACGTTTCTTCGATATTGGGGCGTCTTTATTGATGATACCTGCATTTCCAGTCTTATGGCTTTCGTATCCTGCTTCAATTGGGAAGTTACAACAGTTGTTTCAAGTGCTAAGAGGGAAAAAATCCTGGGTAGGATATTATATCGGGAATGAAGTTTCAATAAAACATCTGCCTCAGATCAAGGAAGGAGTCTTTTCTCCGGTCTCTCAATTTGATTCATTGCATTTGACAACTGAATTAATTGAAAAAGCCAATTTACTTTACTCGAAAGAGTATAGTATTAAAAATGATTTCCGTATCTTGCTTAATAGTTTAAAATAAGCTCGAATGTTAAAAGTCTGCCCCCCAATTCGTGCAGATGTCTCTGTTATAGAAAAAAGTTGTACATTTCCATTCGGACTTTTTAAGTTTCAGAATATGGTCTAAAATTACTAATGATGAAAACTTTTTGTTTTACGCTACTTATTCTTGGTCTGATAGGGCATTACCAGGTAAGAGCTCAATCGGCTGCTGAGATTGCTAATAGTGCTTCATCTTTCTTTGAAAATCCAACCGGATTGAACTTAAATTTGGGCATGGTTAGTATTGATGGAGAATTCCATCTGGGAATTCGGTTTCAACCAGAACTGGCAATTGGAAAGTTCGGAATGGGCCTGAATGTTCCACTGATGTATAATATTGAAAGAAATGAAATCCGTACGGAAGAATTTAAAGATGGCGTTGCCTGGTTAAGACTGATTGATTATTTGCGCTGGGGGAAAAAGAAGAAAGACCATGTGTATGTACGTGTTGGAAGGCTTACAGGAGCCTATTTGGGATTTGGGATTTTGATGAATAATTATACTAATTCAATTAGTTTCGAAAAACGAACTATTGGTGTGGAGTTTGATGTTCAGTTTAAAAAGATTTATGGCATCGAAGGGATATATAGCAATTTTGACCCTGCTTCCTTTAATCTCTTTGCCATTCGTCCTTATATTAAACCTCTCGGAAACACAGACATTCCAATTTTGAAAACCTTAGAAGTTGGTATTGGCCTGGTTACCGATTACGATCAAACCAAATCGCTTTTTATGGATGATAATAGCCAGGATGTTGCTACAAATTCTTATCTGAAGGATGGAATGACAGGCCTCTCAGCTGATTTGGGATTATTCCTTTTTAATAATGACGTTTTTTCCATTACCACGTATGCTCAGTATGGCCGCTTGATGAAGAATGATCTGGCAGCCGGCTATATTCAAACCCTGAATGTTAAATCGACTAATTTTGCAGTCGATTCATTATTAGGATCTTATGGAGACGGTCAAGGTTTTTCTGTAGGGATTGCCACACGTGTTAATTTACTTTTTAAAGCTATTCAACTGAATGCCAGGGTTGAGCGCCTATGGTACACGAATTATTTCATGCCTCAATTCTTTGATTATCAATATGAAGTCAATAAAAATGAAAAAATCCTGGCACTAGCTTCCGCCGAAGCAACTAAAGGTATTTACGGCTCGCTCGTGTTTAATATGATAGAAAAGATTTTTGTGGGAGGTGGAGTCATGATTCCGGATGTTGTGGATGCTACTCATCCGGCGGCCGTATTTGCCAACGTGCATATCCCGGATTTGATTCCTAAATTTTATTTAAGTGCCAAATATTATCGTCCTGGTATTGTGAAGCTGGAAGATGTTGTAAAATTGGATGAATATTCGAATGCCAATGCAATAATTGCTTACAAAATCATGAATTACCTGCTTCTTGGAGTTGACTATAAATGGACTTTTGTCCCAACTAGTGATAAAGGACTCCAAATACATCACCAAGTAATGCCCTATATAGGATTTAATTATCCGCTTAGTTTTAATCAATAATGTATTTTATTCAAGTTACTTTAAAATCCTTTAAGATATGAGATTAGTTAGATGGCTATTAAAACTGGTTCTGGTAATGCTTGTTCCTTTATTAATGAGCACCTCGTTACAAAGTCAAACGATTGAGTTTTTTGATGATTTTGAAAATGGATCAGGTAATTGGACTTTTACGGGTAATTGGGGACTGTCATCCAATGCTTTTACAGGCTTGTACGGCATGACAGAGAGTCCTATGGGGAATTATCTAAATATGGAAACTTCCTATGCAACCATGGATACATCAGTGGATTTGAGCTTAGCAACAGATGCCTATGTAGAGTTTGCAGCTACCTATAATATCGAATACTCATTTGATTATTTATATGTGGATGCTTCAATTGATAATGGAGCAAGTTGGATTAATGTTACTTCCTTTACAGGAGATAGCGCCTGGTGGAGATATTCCTTTTCAATAGGAGGATTTGTTGGTTATTCGCAAGTAAAAGTACGATTTCGTTTTAGTAGTGACCAAGCCCTAAATTATGAAGGCTTTTCGGCTGACAATTTCCAGATTGTAAGCTATACGGAAGATGTAACCCCTCCCATGATTTTGCATCAAGGACCAGCATTCTTTGAAGGAGAATTAGATACTTTTTTTGTTCAAGCTGAAATTATAGATATTTCCGGTGTTGCCTCTGCCAATCTTCATTATTGGGTCGATTCGGTATTTCAGGGAGTTTTACCAGGGTATTATTATAATTCGAATGATTGGATGTTTTCCATTCCTCCGCAAAGTCCTGGGTCTTGGGTGAGTTATTATATCGTGGCATCTGATTTGGCAACTACTCCTAATACGGATACCTCAAAGGTATATGAATACATTGCCGGAAATCATATTTTATATGATAACGGAAGTGTCGATTTTGTACAAAATGTTGGGCAAATAGCAGTGTATCAGGCTGCTGCAGTTAAAATTGATTTAAACGGTTTAACTACTGTGGTAGCGGCATTAATACGAACTTACACAGATCCATTCATCGTAAATGGACCCATTCAGTTCCATATTTGGTCGGATAATAATGGGGTGCCGGGTTCCGATTTGGTTGTTCCTTTTTACTTTACTCCTGAAGCTAATCCGGATAGCCCACACAAAATGACACGATTGGATTTACGACCCTATGTTGATTCCCTGGCAGGCTTGTCTGGTTCTGTATTTGTTGGTTATACCAGCCCAACTTCTCAACATTATACTCCTGTTTCCAGTCCGGGAAATGGAAATCATTCCTATTTTTATAATGGAATTACCTGGTCGCTTAGTTTTTATGATTTGCATTTCCGACTGGTAACAACGCCAATTTCTGGAGCTCCGAATGCTTTATTTAGTCTCGATTTATCTGCTGATCCCCAGATTAGCTTCACTGATTTGTCAACCGGGAATCCTATTAATTGGGAATGGGATTTTGATGACGGAACCATTCTTCCTCTGACACAAAATCCTGTCTATGTTTTTAATCAAAATGGAATTTATCATGTCTGTCTTACCGTGAATAATGGAATTAGTACTGATACATATTGTGAATTCGTTGAGATTAGTAATTGTACTTCTCCTGTTGCCGGTTATACCTTTATAACAGATTATTCTCCGGAGATTTTGTTTCAGGATACATCCACCGGTTACCCCACAAATTGGTTTTGGGATTTTGATGATAATGGCAATACCTGGTCTTACTTAAATCCAATGTACACCTTTACTCATAATGACACCTTCACTGTTTGTCTGGTTGTTGGCAATAATTATGGGTTTGATACTATTTGCCAGACGATCATAATTGATGATTATACAGCTCCTCAAACCATGTTTGGTTATAGTTTGGCTACTTCACCTTACATTCAGTTTTATGATATGACTAGTAGCGGGATTACAAATTCACCGGATTCATGGAGCTGGAACTTTGGAGATGGGTCTCCCCTAAGCCCTTTGCAGGAACCGTATCACTTATTCCCGGATAATGGGGTTTATAATGTATGTTTAACTACAGCCAACACCTATGGGAGTACAACATATTGTAATTTGGTCTATATTAATACTTTCACTGCTCCTGAAGCATTTTTTACCTATAGTATCAACACAACGGCCACAGTGTCTTTTCATGATCAAAGTTCCGATTCTATTCAGAATCAACCTACTTATTGGAATTGGAGCTTTGGAGATGGTGCAACCAGCACCTTACAAAACCCTTCTCATAGTTATGCACAGAATGGTTATTACGAAGTGTGTCTGATTGTTGGAAATGCTTATGGAGCCGATACAATTTGTCAGACTATTTCATTCCAGAATTATATGATTCCTGTTGCTTCTTTCACGATTTCAAGTTCTTTGTCTCCACTTATTTTATTTATCGATAATAGTAATGGCCTTCCTACTCAGTGGAAATGGAACTTTGGTGATGGAAGTAATTTGAATTTGAATGAAAACCCGGCTCATACCTATAGCACAAATGGAATATTTTCAGTATGCCTCGAAGTAAGCAATTACTTAGGAAGTGATACACTTTGTCAGAATATTAACATCAATTATTATACGGCTCCGGTTTCAAATTTCTCATGGCTCCAAACGGGTGATGGAGAAATTACTTTCACCGATATATCAACGATGTATCCAACTGATTGGACTTGGTCTTTTGGAGATGGGGTCGGTTTTTCATTTGATCAGCATCCGGTGTATAGCTTTGCAACTGGAGGTGAATATGAAGTTTGCCTGGAAGCATCCAATACAATTGGTGTCGGCTCCATGATTTGCAAAATGGTCACTGTGCAGCATTCGGCTATTCCGGATGCTCCCGGGGAATCAGTCTTTACTCTTTTTCCAAATCCAACCTCAGGAAATTGCAGTTTACAGGCAAATGAGAATCAACTATCAGATTGTCAGATTGTTGTTCGTGATATGCAGGGCCGCGTGCTTAATCTTCGCATGGAGCGATGCAATGAGCAATTGGAGATTGAAACAGGGGGCTTGCCGGCTGGGATTTACCAAATACAATTACAATCGGGCGATATTTATGATTCTTTTAAATTGATTAAAATACATGAGTAATCAGCGCATTTTTCTGTCAATTCTAATCCTCCTGATTAGCTTTACTGCTAACTCTCAGTATCAATTAAAACTTGATATTCAATCTCCTACCAAAACAAGCTTGCTTTTATACCGCATGTATGGCGATAAATTCATGCTGGAAGATACCCTGAAGCTTTCGAAAGAGGGCTCTTTTGTGCATTACTTTTCACCCCAGGCGCATGTAGGTATGTATCGCATTAGTTTTGGACCGAAATCTTTTGCTGATATTATTTTTAATCAGGAAGATATTTGGGTGCGAACAGATGCTCAGTTTCCAATGGATTCTATGTATGTAGTTCAATCAATTGAAAATCAGGTGTATTATGATTATCTTCATGAACGAAAATCATATTTATTAAAGAAAGAATTGCTTAATCCGGTGCTTTTATATTATCCGGAGGCTGATGATTTTTTCCAGACTGCTTCTGCTACATTTGAATCCCTGCAACGGAATTTTGAAGCCTGGATTAAAGATAAACAAGAACGATTTTCAGGTACCTGGGTTGTTGATTATATTTCATTTATGCAACCTGCTTATGTTCCGGCCGGTATGACTGAGGAAGAGCAATTTGAATATATGCAGGTGCATTTTTTTGATTATACCAGTTTTGATAAACCTGCCTTGTTATACAGTGATGCCTACCCTGCTCGCTTAATTGAATTTTTATCTCTTTTTGCGGATCCGGAGTATTCCCGGGAGCAAATGGGCGATGCTTTTAAAAGGGCTGTGGATATCGTTTTCTCAAGACCTGTTCAAGACCCAATTTTAAAAGATTATATGATTGAATATCTGACCGATGGCTTTCAACAATATGGGTTTGATGAAGTGATTGTTCATCTGGCTGAGAACTATCAGCAAACGCAGGATTGTGAGAATTTGAAGTTGAAGTCGGATCTTCAAGCCCGTCTGGAGAATTTTCAGCGATTAGCCATTGGCAAGCCGGCGCCAGTCCTCGAGTTTGTTGATTACCAACAGAGAAAGCATACCCTGGCTAAATTAAATGTCGATAAACTGGTGTTTTTCTTTTGGTCATCTTCCTGTCCACACTGCAGAGAAATATATCCAGAGCTGATGAATCTGTATGAAAATCAACAAGATAAAATAGTTGAGGTTGTATCGGTTTCTCTCGATACTGACCTGGAATCCTGGAAGGAATTCACGAAAGCTTATCAAGCCGAATGGATTCAGGTTTTTGATGGCTTATCCTGGGAAAGTCCGCTGGTTAAAGCGTTTAACATCTACGCAACTCCTTCATTCTTTGTGGTGGATAAAGCCGGAATTATTATCGAAAAACCTTTATTATCTGTAGAGTTAGAGGCAGTATTTAAACGCTAGCTAAAGTTTCTGTTTTTCGCTGAAACTCATGGCATTGATGCTTTCGTAGCGCGACTTTTTGCTTTCCGGCACATAAATAACTAATCGTTGTCCTGCTTTGATGAAGTTTTTTCGTCCGATATTATTCCATGCTTTTAATTCGGATACGCTGATATCATACCAATCAGCAATATAAGTCACATTATCGCCTTGCTTCACTTTGTAATAGAGGCGGGTAGTACCGGAAGGCTGAGCTCCATGGGAAGCAACCTCTGTTGGCTTTAAATTGCGTTTGGAAGGGTCGAAATACTCGACACGTTTATGATTGAAGATGCTGTCTTCATAATTGATAAAGGGAACAACATACTCAACAGGAAGGACTACGGCATAGCTTTTGGTTTTAGCCGGAATCAAATCTCTTTTATACTGTGGATTTAAAACTTCAATTATTTCCACAGGTATTTGCAGTACTTCAGCTATCTGCTTGAAATGAATTTCCCGATTGACGTGAACCGTATCAACAGCCAGTGTCATATCAATTTTCATCGGATATATACCGTGGTCTTTGTAATAATGCATGGCATAAGTAGCTCCGATAAAAGCGGGAACATAGCCTCGGGTTTCTTTAGGTAAACGATAATAAATATCCCAGAAACTTGTTTTTCCACCTGTTCGGGCAATCGCTTTCTTTACATTGCCAGGTCCACAGTTGTATGCGGCAATCGCTAATGTCCAATCACCAAACATAGCGTATAAATCTTTAAGATAGCTTGCAGCAGCATAGGTCGATTGAATAGGGTCGCGACGTTGGTCAATATCCGTATTGATTTCGAGCTTGTAATTTTTACCAGTTTGATACATAAACTGCCATAAACCGGCAGCGCCCATGCGTGAAGTAGCATCCGGGTTTAAAGCTGATTCTATGACAGCTAAATACTTAAGCTCAGTAGGAAGGCCGTATTCCAGGAAAATTTGTTCAAATATGGGAAAGTAATAATCGGCCATACCCAGTAAAACGGATAGTTTTTCGCGTTTTTTCTGGGTATATACATGAATGTAGGCTTTTACTTGTTCGTTGTATGTGAGGTCAAAAATTGATTCAATTCGTTCGAGACGAGCTGAATAAATGGAATCTGAGAATTCGGGACCAGGAGTTTTCCAGGCCGAGTCAGCCGGATTCCATGTTTGGTCATTGGTGTAGCGAAGAGCTTCAGCTCGTTTAACAAACCAGTTATTTGCCAGGCTATCCAGATTTTTGAAGTAATCGCTGGATGTGTAAAAACTTTCAATGATAGTTGAATCCATAGGAACCTCTGTTGAAGTCAGGTTTTCGGTTACTAAATCCGAATGACCTGAATTCATGGCTTGCTCTGACTGAGCAATTGAAAAATGAGCAAAAGTCAGGAGCAGGGCGGGAATCAGGATTAGCTTATATTTCATTGGTTGTGATTTTTGTTCTTAATAATTCTGTTTTCTTGGCAGAAATGTCCGGGTTTTTATCATCAGTTGAGGTATGGTTAAACGTCAGGACTTTTCATTTGAACAAGTTTAAAAATTCATACTAAAGCTTAGATGCGGAATTAACTGGCCGGTACTCGTTAACTGGTACACCGGGTTAATATTCATACTTAAGTCAGGACTAATATCAAAATGCATAAAGTGGGCATCCACATTTGCATCAATCACATTCAATCCCCAAAAAGCTAACAGACCGATAATTGACAAATCTCTGTTTCGCCGATAATATAATGCTTCCGCCTGATAACGGGACATTGATATTGCATTGGGAGTATCAAGCTCTGACTCTGCAATATACAAGTTTTTACTGGATTTATATGAATCATTATTGAATTTGATGAGATATCCAATACCAGCAACGCCTGCATAAATGATAGGGATTTTCCAGTATTTTTTATTGTAAGCCTGACCAAGCCCAGGGAGAATGGCAGACATCACAGTGGCTCTTGCCGGACTATGAATTACTACCGAAGAGGAATCCTTTGAATCGGGCGTAGAATCTTGACTATAGGCTTGTTGTGGAACCAGCCCAAGCAGGAGAAAAGTTAGTGTTAAAACGATATGTTTTTGAGTTTCATTCAAAACGAATCAGGCTTTAAGTCGGTCAAATGCAGCAATGATTTTTTCCAGTTCTGCATCTGATTTGAAAGGAATAACTATTTTTCCTTTCCCTTTATTGTTTCGGGTGAAATCGATTTGATTGCCAAAGAAGGTTTCAAGTTGGGTATGAAGAGCGGCATAAGCTTCCGGGTTAGAAGATTTGGCCGGTTTTGTTTTTTTAGGTTGAGGGTTTAAAAATTTTCGAACTATCTCTTCCGTTTGACGAACAGATAGTTCTTTTTCAATCACATCGGCTGTAATCTTAAGTTGCATGGCCTCCTGCTCAATGGCGACAATAGCACGTGCATGTCCCATGGAGATTTTTTTATTCTGAAGTCCTTTTTGAATTTCCGGAGGAAGTTTAAGTAATCGAAGGTAATTAGTGACTGTACTTCTTTTTTTTCCAACTCGCTCAGAGAGAATTTCCTGAGTGAGAGAGAATTCTTCAATCAAACGGTTATAGGAAAAAGCGATTTCGATGGGATTTAAATCTTCACGCTGGATATTTTCTACCAGAGCCATTTCCAGCATTTCAGTATCGTTTGCTTTGCGGACATAGGCAGGAATACTGGTCAAACCAATCATCTTTGCGGCCCGGGTTCGGCGCTCGCCGGAAATAATCTGAAATTGGTCAGGGGCAATTTCCCGAACAGTAATGGGTTGAATAACGCCCAATTCTTTGATGGAAGCTGCCAGTTCGAGTAAAGCGTTCTCATCAAATTTCTCACGGGGTTGGTGTGGATTGATGATGATTTTACTTAGTTCAATATCGTTGCTGATACCGGAAACGGGATGCTGTTGCTTTTCTGCATCATCAATTAATGCTCCCAGTCCTCTGCCTAAAGCGGTCTTTTTTGTAGCTACCATCTTAGTTAACAGATTTTTGATTTGCGTTCATCTTGGTGAGACTGTTCTTTTGCAGCAGCTCTCTGGCAAGATTAAGGTAGGATTTCGATCCTGAAGAATTTGCATCGTATAGCAAGGCAGGTTTTCCGTAACTTGGAGCTTCTCCCAGTGTCACATTTCGATTGATGATGGTTTCAAAAACCATATCCCGGAAATGTTTATTTACCTCTTCAACAACCTGATTTGAAAGGCGTAAGCGTGAATCAAACATCGTCAGCAAAAATCCTTCGATTTGTAAATCAGGATTGAGGCGACTCTGAATAATTTTGATTGTATTGAGTAGTTTTCCAAGTCCTTCAAGTGCAAAGTACTCACATTGAACCGGAATAATGACAGAATCGGCAGCTGACAAGGCATTTACAGTAATCAAACCTAAAGAAGGAGAACAATCGATTAAGGTGAAATCATAATCCCGGCTTATTTCTTCCAGGGCTAATTTCATGACTTTTTCGCGATTGGTCATTGAAAGCATTTCAATTTCTGCTCCCACTAAATCAATGTTGGATGGAATTAAATCAAGACCTTCTACCTCGGTATGTAAGATAGCATCCTTTGCATTTACTCCGTCAACCAGGCATTCGTAGATGCCGGTTTTTACATTTCGAACATCAAATCCTAGTCCTGAAGTTGCATTTCCCTGGGGGTCAGCATCTACCACCAGCACCCTTTTTTCAAGGGCTGCCAGACTTGCGGCCAGATTAATCGCGGTTGTTGTTTTCCCAACTCCCCCTTTCTGATTTGCTAATGCAATTATTTTAGACATATAGATTTAAATATTTGAGACGCAAAAATCTATTAAATAAAGCAATTTTGCAATTTATTATATTTGAACTTTTTCACAAGTGATGATTTCAACCTATAAAAATTCATAAAATATTGGAACGCATAGGACTGGTAGTAAACGAGAATGCCGGGAATAGCCTTGGCAAGAAAGACCTCCATCGGATTGAGGCAGAATTACAAAAGCATGGTTTGGAATATACCGTCCTTAAAACGGATTATCAGGGTCATGCGATGAATCTGGCAGAAGACCTGATTCGTCAGGGGTTTCGTAGGATTGTCGGTGTTGGCGGTGATGGTACGCTGAACGAAGTTCTTAATGGTGCTATGCGTCAGGACCATGTTTCTGTGAGCGAGTTGGTTATCGGAAATATTCCGGTGGGTTCAGGGAATGACTGGGGCCGAACAATGCTGGTTCCAAACGATTATCCGGAGGCTGTGCGACTCATTGCTGAAGGTAAAATCGTGAAACAGGACGTTGGTCTGGTTACTTCGCTCAATCATCCCGAGAATAAGCGATACTTTATAAATGTAGCCGGCGGTGGATTTGATGCTTTTGTTGCTCGAAAAACGAATCAATTGAAGCAAAATGGCAAGGGAAGTGCTTTTACATATTTGCTGGCTCTTTTTACCAGCATGTTTAAATTTAAATCAAGTAAGGTAAAATTGATGATTGATGATACTCCATTTGAAGATACGCTCCTAAGCTTCTCGATTGGGATTGGTCAATATAATGGCGGTGGAATGAAACAATTGCCTAATGCTATTTATAATGATGGTTTATTGGATATTACAACTATTCGTCATATTACACATTTCAAGATGGTGCGAAGTGTTCCGAAACTCTACGATGGCAGCCATTTGGCTTTAAAGGAAGTGAAGACTTTCACCGCCAGGCGAGTTGTGGTTCAATCATCACCCAATGTACTAATCGAAACTGATGGGGAAAATTGTGGGGAAACTCCTGTTGAAGTTACAATCTTTCCACTAGCGATTCAGGTTTTTAGTGGATTAGCATAGAATGTCAGTTCAAAGCTCATCATATCGTATTTGGATGTTATTAGCCGGCTTAAGCGTCTTGCTTTTGCTGGTTGCTGCCTGGAGTCTTACCACCGGAAGTGTTGATATTCCTGTATCTGATATTTTGGGAATGCTGAGCGGATCCGATACACAGGTTGCCAGTTGGCAAACAATTCTATTCGAATTTAGGTTACCCAAACTGCTTACAGCTATTATTGCCGGTATGGCACTGTCTGTCAGTGGATTACAGATGCAGAGCTTGTTTCGAAATCCTTTGGCAGGTCCTTATGTGCTTGGAATCAGCTCCGGCGCAAGTTTGGGTGTTGCCATTCTGATGCTGGGATTTTCTTTCCTTTCCGATTCAATGGTTCCCCTAACACCCGGCTCCTCATCCATTATTTTCGCGGCCTGGCTGGGTTCCGGGCTAGTGCTTCTCCTGGTCTTCCTGACATCTTTACGAGTTAAGAATAATATTACTTTGCTGATTTTAGGCGTTTTAATTGGCAGCGCAGTTTCTTCACTGGTAACCATCCTTCAGTATTTCAGCCATGAATCTTCGTTGAAGAGCTTTGTTATTTGGACGATGGGAAGCCTTGGCAATGTAAGCCGTGAGCAGCTTAGCTGGTTAATCCCGGTTACCGGGGTTGGACTTGTTCTGGCATTCCTTAATCTGAAGGCAATGGATGCCTGGAATTTGGGCGAAAGTCACGCGAAAAGCCTGGGAGTGAATTTAAAACGTTCCCGTATTATGATTTTGCTTAGCACCAGTATTTTAGCCGGAAGTGTGACTGCCTTTTGCGGTCCAATTGGTTTTATCGGAATTGCGGTACCTCATATTACCCGAATCAGTTTCCAAACTGCAAGCCATCGCGTATTATTTGCAGGTAATTTATTGATAGGCAGTTTATTAATGATTATAAGCGATTTGCTTGCTCAAGCTCCGGGCGGAGATATTATTCTGCCAATCAATTCTATCACAGCCTTAATTGGCATTCCGGTGGTCATTTATTTGATTTTTGTGAATCAAGGAATTAAGGTATGGAAGTAAATCGCACCAAAATAGTACTTGAAACGCGGAATTTATCCATAGGATATAAAACCCGGAAGCTTAGTTTGCCGATTTTGCAAGACTTGAGTCTGGAATTGCATGCCGGTGATTTTATCGCCCTGGCCGGAAAAAATGGCTCCGGAAAAAGCACCTTCATTCGGACACTTGGAGGTTTACAAGAGGCTTTGGGAGGTCAGGTTTTTTTGCATGGGAAAGATTTACATACGATTCCTTCTTCTGAAATTGCCAAAGAAATTGCCTATGTTTCAACGGACTGGATTCAAGTAAATAATTTGAAGCTGGTTGATTTGGTGAGTCTGGGGCGCTTCCCTTATACAGGTATTTTAGGCCGTTTGTCGAAAGATGACAGAAGATATTGTGAGGAAGCGCTCGAAATTACGGGGCTTAATTCGCTTCGCACAAAACTTTTTGATGAATTGAGTGATGGGGAAAAGCAGAGAGGAATGATAGCCAGGGCTTTAGCCCAGCAAACCAGCATCATTTTATTAGACGAACCCATCGCTTTTCTGGATATAAGCCATAAATTTGAAATTGTGAGGATGCTCTCAGAACTCAGCCGGCTTCATGACAAATGTATTCTCTTTTCGATTCATGATTTGAGTATTGCCATGCGGGAAGCCGGGAAATTGTGGCTCATTCATGACCAGCAATTGCATGATGGTGCCCCGGAGGACTTTATGCTGAATGGGCGTCTTCAGGAAATCATGTCTGGTCAGGCACTGAATATTCAGGAAGATACCGGGGAGTTTTATCTTCCCCGAAAAAGAAACGGGCAAGTTTTTATCCTGGGAAATGGGCTTGCTTATCAATGGACAATCAAGGCATTGGAAAGAATGAACCTGGAAGTAGAACCTACCAATAATCCGGAAAATCTTACCGGAGTGAAAGTAAATGAGGGCTTTTGGGAAATATATCAGCAAGGTAAAATGATTCAACGATGTAACACAATCCTTGAATTGACGTTATATGTTCATCTACTTAAAAAGGAATAATATGGAAAGTGCTAAAAAGATAGTTTCGTATTTATTGATTTCCATCGTTTTGCTGGCCACCTTAATCTCGGTCCTTTCGGTGTGGGAAATTATTCAGATTGAAGATGTTATGTTCAAAATAGTTAAAACCCTGGTCATCCTTTTTGGGTCAACCCTGGTGATACTGTTTATCTTCAATTTTTTTATTCGGCAAAACAACCGAAATAATGCAGAATTTTAGTTAGAATTCTTCGATGGCCGGATAGGTAATATCAAATATTTTCTCCAGTGCTGAGATTTTTAAATTGTCTTTATTCAAGACTTCGCCGAAATAGACATAACTGATTTTCTCCTTGATAATCAATTTAATGCCATCGGGTAAAACTTCGATATGGTCAAAGGTGAATTGCGTGCCGGCTTTTAGAATGCGTCGGGTTTCTTTGGAAGCAAATACAATATTACAAACTCCATAACTTGGATCTGTAGATTTAACCGAAATCGTTCCTTCGTAGGGTTGGATGACATAGTCACTTTTTAAAGTTAATACAGAACCGATAGGCAAGGTTGCGATACGGTCAGTGCTCACTTGTGCAACGGCAGTGAAAGTGATAACTGTTAATAAAAGGGCTAAAATTCTCTTCATTTGTTTCAATTTTTATCTCAATTTTACAAATCCGGACAAATTTATAAATCTTCCCGGTACAATGCGGTTGACCGGACGATTTTTTTATCTATTTTGTTGAATGATTTAGGGTCAAGTATAAAATGCGAAGGCCAAACGAATGAGCAGATGCTCTGAAAAAGGCATCGCCATACACAATTTTTTTGAGATAAACCTCTGTATATGAAGATTTACCGAGCATCAGCCGGCTCCGGAAAAACCTTTCACCTAACACGCGAATACTTGCGCCTGGTGATTAAAAATCCTGAAGATTTCAGGCATATTCTGGCAGTGACTTTTACGAATAAAGCTACCGAGGAGATGAAATCCAGGATCTTGACTGAGCTTCACAGCTTGTCAACCGGAAAAGCAGGTAATCATTTGGACTTTTTGTGTAAGGATTTGCAAATGGCTCCGGATGAGGTAGCAAAAAATGCCGGAAAGGCTTTAAATCTCATTCTGTTTAATTATTCTTCCTTTAGCGTTTCTACCATTGATAAGTTCTTTCAACAAATTTTGAGAGCTTTTGCCTGGGAGTCAGGTTTGTTTGACTCATTATCAATCGAGCTGGATCACAACTTAATTTTAGATGAAGCTATACAAAGGTTGTACACCAAATTGGAAAGTAGTAAGCGCTTGAAAAAATGGATGCTGGAGTTTTCCAATAATCAAATTACCAAAGGCTCATCCTGGGATATTCGCAAAGGAATCAGGGAATTAGGTCAGGAATTATTTAAAGAAGATTTTCAACTTTTCGCCCCGGTGGTATATGCGCTCGCTGAAAACGAGACTGATCTTTCAAATTTCTTAGTCGAATTATATAAGCAGATTAATTCGTTTGAAAATGAATTAACTGATATTGGAAATAAGGGAATTCGGATGATTCAGGCAGCCGGCCTGAGTGTGAATGATTTTAGCGGAAAAGGAAAAGGCTTTATTCGATTGTTTCAGAATCTGGTGGATGAAAGGTATGATGTCACCGATACGATGCGTGAAACAGCTTCCAACCCTGAAAAATGGTATTCCAAGACTGCTGCTCCTTCGATTAAAGCTGAAATTACCCGGGCTCAGGAAAACGGACTTCTTGATTTATTCAGCAAGGCCATTCAGTTTATTGATGAGGGTCTGCCGAATTATGTGACTTCTCATGTCATCTTAAGCAATTTCTATTCGCTGGCCATCCTGAATGAATTGGCTCTTTCAATTCGTGAGATTTTACGGGAGAAACAAATCTTTTTGATTTCAGATACCAATCGTTTAATCAATGGTTTGATTGATTCCGGTGATAGTCCTTTCATCTTTGAAAAGACAGGCCAGCGGATTCGTCATATGATGATTGATGAGTTTCAGGACACCAGCGTCCTGCAATGGAATAATTTTCTTCCCCTGGTGCAAAATTCTCTGAGTGAGCAGAATCAAGTGATGGTGGTGGGCGATGTGAAACAATCTATTTATCGCTGGAGAAATGGAGATTGGACGATTCTCGCCGACAAGGCGGGCAAGCAATTAGCTGCCTTTAATCCCAGTCTTGAGCATCTTACACAGAACTGGCGAAGTCGGAAGGAAATCATCGGGTTTAACTCAGCTCTTTTTACCTTCCTGCCGGGTTTAATCGAAGATTTTTATCTGTCTGAAACAAATGTGGAATTGCAAAAAGGGCTTTCCATTCGGGAAGCATACCAGGATGCTGCTCAGCACTTTCCATCTGTACGAAATTCGGCAGATAGCGGATATGTCTCATTTAAACGGATGCCTAAAACAAAGAAAAAAGAGGACCATGCTGCGCTGCTTCCTTTGTTGGTAAAACAGGTTGAAACATTGCAGGATGCGGGCTACAAGGCGGGAGATATAAGCATACTGACTCGTACTACCGCTGAAGGGCGAGAAGTAGCTGCTTATTTTCTTGAGTATCGCCATGCACTTGCAGCAGACAGTCGCTACGTTTTCGACATTCTTTCGGTGGACGCCCTCGAATTGCAAAGCTCCGGATTGATTAATTTCATCGTGGATACGCTAAAGTTCATTGTTAATCCCGCTGACCTGATTGCCCGGGTTGCGATGCTGGAATACCTTTGTACCCTTAGGCAGCAAGATTTTCAGCAAGTGCTTGAATCCTATCGATTGGATGAGTTCCTACAGGCCTTCATACCTGAGTCGGTTGATGAATTTATCCAGTCCCTGCAATTCATGCCCATTGGCGAACTGGTGGCTGAAATTATTCGACTGTTTAACTTGAAGCAAATGGAGAAAGAGTGGTTATTTGTAGAAAGTTTTACCGATTGGTTGAATGATGAAAACCAATTACAAGTGCTTTCGATTCAAGATTTGCTCGAGCGATGGGAATCTAAGGGGAAAAGTGTGAAGATTCAAATGCCGGCCGGCAGCGATGCTATTCGTATTATGACCATCCATAAAGCCAAGGGAATGGAATTCGAAGCGGTTCTGATTCCATTCTGTGACTGGGGATTGGATCACTCCTCATCTCATAAGGAAGTTATGTGGTGCCATAGTTCTCAAAAGCCATTCGATGCTATTCCGGTTTATCCCGTGGTCTATTCCAAACAGTTATTGAATTCGCATTTCAGCTCCTTCTATCTGCAAGAGAAGCTGCAATCTTTTGTCGATAATTTAAATGTTTTATACGTGGCTTTCACCCGTGCCAAGTCAGCTTTAATCGTTTGGATGCCCGAAACGACTAAGGAATCAGCTTCTCAAATAGCCTCTTTTATTTGGCCGGCGCTTCAAAGTCCCGGATTTTTGGAAGAATTTGCTTCTGCTGGGTTGATTCCTTTGCAGATAAACGAAAACAGCTTCAGCTTAGGAGTTCTCAAAGCGCCGGTTGTTGCTCCTAAAGAAGAAGTTAATCATCTGAAAATCAACGATTATCAATTGGAAGCATATAAGCCGGAATTGCTTTTCCAACACTCGTATAAAGAGCTGTTCTGGAATGAAGAAACCAATTCAGCACGTGACCTGGGTTTGGTTTATCATGCCGTTTTATCGGCGGTGAAATATGAAGAGGATTTTGAAAAGAGTGTGCAGCAGGCGCTTAGCGATGGAAGTATGCATGTATCCGAAGCAGCCGGCTTTCTGGAGTTAATGAAGAGTCGCATGGAAAATCCTCAGGCAAAGAATTGGTTCTCTCATGCCTGGTCGGTGCGCAATGAAACGGGAATACTGGCTGTCCCGGGGAAAGTTAAAATCCCCGACCGTCTTATGTTTTCTCCTACGGAAACCATCGTTGTGGATTATAAATTTGGAAGCCCACAGGCAAAGTACAACCGACAAATTGCTGAGTATAAGGAACTATTGAATGAAATGAAGTTTCCGAATGTACAGGCATTTATTTGGTATGTAAATGATAATCAGATTATTGAAGTTTAGTGATAAGCTGTAAGATTTTTAATGAAGAGGATTTATCGTTCAAAAATTTGTATTACATTTGCAACCGCAAAACATGGTGAATGTAGTTCAGTAGGTTAGAACGTTGGATTGTGGTTCCAAAGGTCGCCGGTTCGAATCCGGTCTTTCACCCCAAATAGAATGAAGAAACTCCTCGCCTTAGGCGGGGTTTTTTTTTAGGTTTTAATGCAAGAAAATAGCCATGGAAAAGACTGCTACCGGACTAAAAGTATATGCTGCGCTGATAACAGCCGAATTGTTATGGGCTTTATCCTTTGTTTGGTACAAACAAGTACTGGTTTATCTTCCTCCCGTTACATTGGTTTTTTTCCGTTTGCTAATCGCGGTGACTATTTTAGCTGTTGTGGCTATTTTGATGGGCAAGCTGCAAAAGATGTTGAAAAAAGACCTGCCGGCTTTTATTGCTTTATCCTTTTTTCAGCCGTTTGCCTATTTTATGGGTGAAAGCTTTGGAATGCAATATGTTAGCTCAACGGTGGGTGCTGTGGTGATATCAACCATTCCCATTTTTGCGGCTATTGCAGGATTCTCCATTCTGAAAGAAAGATTTGGAATTGTCAATATGTTGGGGATGATGCTTTCGTTTGCCGGTGTAGGCGTAATTGTTTTCGAAGGGGCTGCGGATCTTAATTTTAAACCCATAGGTATTTTGTTTTTGTTTGTAGCTGTCCTGGCGGCTGTGGGCTATGGGCTGGTTCTCCTTAAATATATTCAGCGGTACAATACTTTTACAGTCATCGTGTATCAGCTTGGATTGGGTATATTCTGGTTCTTACCTTTCTTTCTTATCATGGATTTACCTACTTTAAGTAGTGCTATTTTTGTTAAAGGGATGTTTATTCCCCTGTTCGAACTCGCTATTTTGTGTTCAGCGGTGGCGTTTATCCTTTATATCTATAGTGTGAGAAATGTGGGCATCAGTAGAGCTACCGTGTTTGCCAATCTAATCCCGGTTTTTACAGCAATTTCGGCCTATTTTATTCTGAATGAAATGATTACAATCCAGAAAATGTTGGGAATCCTGGTAGTTATTGGCGGATTATACCTGTCTCAGCGAAAAGTGCAGCTGCGTAACCAAAATCAATCTAATTAGATTTATCTGAACTTACCTTCGTAAGACCAGAATGTTAAAAGACTAAGAGTATCAATCGTAGAAAATTAATACCGTATGAATACTTTTTGGTTTGATGCAGCCAGTCACAAAGCAGCTGCACTTCAACAGAAAAAGGAAAATCAAAAGCTGGTGCTCCAGCTAAAAAAAATGCCACCCGGTAAGCTGGACCAATTGATTCATGGCTTGCATGAGGAGGCTTTCAGCGAGATTGATTGCCTGACTTGTGCCAATTGTTGCCGCACACTGGGTCCCCGAATTACTGATCGGGATATTCAGCAACTTGCCAAATTTACAGGTATTAAAGCCTCTCGATTTATAGACATGTATCTTCGAATTGATGAAGATATGGATTATGTTTTTAAAACGATGCCATGTCCGTTTTTACAGAATGATAATTACTGCAGCGTTTATGAAGCCCGCCCCAAAGCCTGCAGAGAATATCCACATACCGACCGGGTTAAATTTCATCAATTGTTGAATCTAAGCCTGAAGAATGCAGAAACCTGCCCGGCTGTATTATCTATCTTTGAAAAAGCCAGAGACCCCAAAAAGAGCAAGTAAGTTGAAAAAAGTAAAACTTCGGAGAAAAATCGCAAAAAAAAACCTGTCACAGCGGACAGGTTTATAATTTTTATCAGGAAAAGCTTCTTATTTGGCCAGGATACTTTCCAGGGTTACATGAAGATTCATCCCACGAAGATTTTTATCAATGATAATTCCATCCCCATCAATCAGGAAATTGGAAGGAATGCTGTTGACCCGATAAATGGCGGCACCCTCGGATTGCCAATGTTTTAAATCGCTTACATGATAAGGCCATTCGAGTGCATCGGCTGTGATAGCTTGTTCCCAACGGGCTTTATCGCGATCGAGAGATACGGAGTAAACCGTGAATCCTTTACCGTTTTTGAATTTTTTAGCATGATATTTTTTGTAGGCATCTACCACATTCGGGTTTTCACGCCGACAAGGTCCACACCAGCTTGCCCAAAAATCAATCAAAACAACTTGCCCTTTTAAATCGGACAGTTTAATAATTTTTCCATCTGGACCGGGAAAGGCCAATTCGGGGGCTTTATCGCCTATATTAAGACCTACCACAGCATCTGCATAGGGATTTGCTTCATGGGTTTCTGTTGAGCCTTTGGTGAAGAATCCGGCCACAATAAACATGGTGATAACCAGAATAGCCGTAATTTTAAGTATCTTCATATCAGTCTGTTAATTATTTCTAGTATCTTACAATATCTTTAATGTGCAAGGATAAGTATTATTCCTGAACATTCATTTAAGCGAAATCTTAATTAAGTTTAATAATCACCAATCGTTTCTTCCAATTGAGCCAATGCGCGTGATAATTGCTCATCGTTTGGAGCTACTCCATGCCATTCATGGGTTCCCATCATAAAATCAACACCCATGCCCATTTCGGTGTGCATCAGGATAACGATTGGTTTGCTCTGGCCGCTAAGATTTTTGGCTTTCGTGAGACAGATGAGTAATTTTTCCATATCGTTGCCATTGCATTCCAGCACAATCCAGCCGAAAGCTTCCCACTTGGCAGTCAGATTACCCAAGCTTAATACCGAGTCGGTTGGCCCGTCGATTTGTTTTTTATTGTAATCGACTGCTACAACTAGATTATCGATTTGTTGATGAACGGCAAACATAGCAGCTTCCCAGATTTGACCTTCCTGAAGCTCACCATCTCCGGTTAAACAATATACTATATGCGGGTCGTTATTCAGTTTTTTAGCTAAAGCTGCGCCGGCAGCAACTGAAACCCCCTGTCCGAGGGAACCACTGGCAACCCTAATGCCGGGAAGTCCTTCTTCATTGGTAGGATGCCCTTGTAAACGGGAATTAATGGTTCGGAAGGTAGCTAATTCGCTGATAGGGAAAAAGCCTGAACGGGCTAACACACTGTACCAAACAGCCGATAAATGTCCGTTGCTTAAAAAGAACATATCTTCATCCTTGCCATCCATTGCGAAGTTCGCAGGATTAAATTGCATGTGTTGAAAATAAAGTGCCGTAAAAAAATCAGCAGTTCCCAGCGAACCTCCGGGATGCCCGGATGCTTGTGCATGAACCATTCTGAGGATATCGCGGCGAACTTGTGTGGCTATTTTTTTTAAGCTTTCTAGTGATGTCATAACTCCCAGTTTTATGGCGGACAAAAGTAATCTGAAAATTTGATTATTTTTGTCCTTTGTTAAATTTTATACCCTATTACATGGCTTTACAGTGCGGGATTATTGGGATAACCAATGTTGGAAAAACGACCTTATTCAATTGTATATCAAATACAAAAGCGGAAGCAACAGCTTTTGCGTTTAGTACAAACAAATCAAATGTGGGAATGATTTCCGTTCCAGATCCCCGGCTTAGAGCGCTGGAGAAGTTTCAACCTACGGAAAAGCTGATACCTACATCAGTGGAAATCCTGGATATTCCGGGTCTTACCCGAGGCGCAAACAAAGGGGAAGGCGTTGGGAATTCCTTTTTGTCGGATATTCGAAATACGGATGCTTTGATTCATGTGGTGAGATGTTTTGATGATGAGAACCTTCCTCACGTGGATGGTTCAGTTAATCCGGTACGGGATATTGAAACCATCGATTTGGAGTTGCAAATCAAGGATTTAGAATCGGTGGAACGCAAAATTATGCGTCAGGAGAAATTGGTCAGAGTAGGGGAAAAGGATGCTAAAAAAGTGCTGGACGTACTCCAGGTGTATAAAGCGCATCTTGAAGATTTCCAGAATGCACGTACAGCGCCTGTTTCGGAAGAAGATCAGAAGCATGTGGCAGATTTATTTTTGCTAACTATGAAACCGGTGATGTTTGTTTGTAATGTAGATGAAGCAAGTGCCATTACCGGGAACAAATATGTAGATCAAGTTAGAGCTGCGTATGCCGGAAGAGATGCTGAAATCCTTGTGATTGCAGGTGCATTGGAAGCTGATATTTCGAGTTTGGAAGATGAAGACGACAGGCTGGTTTTTCTGCAGGATGCCGGCTTAAGCGAACCGGGTGTTAATAAACTGATTCGTTCAGCCTATTCCTTGCTAGACCTAGAAACTTTCTTCACCGTTGGACCCAAGGAGATACGTGCCTGGACGATTCATAAAGGGGCTACCGCTCCTCAGGCTGCCGGGGTTATTCATAGCGATTTGGAGCGCGGATTTATTCGTGCTGAGGTGATGTCGTACGAAGATTTTGTGCATTATGGAAGCGAGCATGCCGTAAAAACAGCCGGCAAGTTCAGAGTAGAGGGTAAAAGCTACCTCGTAAAAGATGGGGATATTCTGCACATTCGTTTTAATGTCTAGGTTTATGAAAAAGCGTTTTCTTTTTAGTTTGATAAGCTTGCTGCTTGCCTTTTCGGGAATAAGCCAGCAAGGTTTGGAGGAGCGCTTTTCGGCCCGGCAAATCCTCCGGGAGCGCGGCGAAGTATATTTGTCTATTCCTCGCAATCAGGAGTTTTCGATTTCTGACCTGGCTAATTGTGTTGATATCGATAATGTTTTGAATGATAAGATATTAGCTTATGCAAATGCAGCCGGCTTTGAGCAATTTTTAGCTTTGAATCCACGCTTTGAAGTGCTGCCGGCACCATCGCTACTTATCAATCATCAAACTAAAAATGAAAATCTGCGAAATAGCTGGGATTATTATCCAAGCTGGCAAGTATATCTGGAAATTATGCATGAATTTCCACAAAACTATCCTCAGTACTGTCGGATCGATACGATTGGGTATAGTGAAAGTGGGAAAGAGATTTTAGTGGTAAGCCTCGCTTCGGATTTAAATTCACAGGAACCAAAGCCTGCGGTATATCTCACCAGTACGATGCATGGCGATGAAACAACCGGCTATGTACTATTAATCCGGATGATAGATTATCTCTTGTCCTCTTATGGGACGGATGCGGTGGTAAGCGATTTATTGGATAATACTATCGTTTATATCAATCCCTTAGCTAACCCGGACGGTGCGTATGCTGGCGGAGACCAATCGGTGAATGGCGCAACCCGGTACAATGCAAATTCTATTGATTTGAACCGAAATTTCCCGGACGCCCAGTTTGGCAATCATCCGGACAATCATCCCTGGCAGAGCGAAAATTTAGCTCAGATGGAATTTATACTTTCCCATCCTATTCATTTGGCAATGAATATTCACGGAGGCACAGAGGTAGTGAATTATCCCTGGGACACCTGGGCACAGCGTCATGCGGATGATGCCTGGTATGAAGCTATTTCGCGCGCTTTTGCGGATACGGTGCATGCCTATGCCCCGGCTGGATGGGAGTCGTATCTTACGTCCTTTAATAATGGAATTACGCATGGCTATTCCTGGTATTCGCTAACCGGCGGCCGGCAGGATTTTATGAATTACTATGCATATGGCCGGGAAGTGACCTACGAAATCAGCAATGTGAAAATGCCGGCCGGCTCATCCTTGCCTGCATTCTGGGAAGCCAACTATCGGTCCATCTTGCAGTATATGCAGCAGGTTCATAAGGGATTCTCCGGTTTGGTGACCGATGCCGTAACAACTGAGCCCATCCGTGCCAGGATTCAATTGCTGGATCATGATATAGACCATTCGGAGGTGTATAGTGCTGCTAGCCAAGGATTTTATTCCCGACAAGTTTATGCGGGAACCTATACGCTGGTTTGTTCGGCGCCCGGTTATTATTCTCAAACTGTGTATGCTCAGCCTATTCAGGCGGATGAACAGCGCATCCTAAACTTTCAATTGGAGCCAATTCCGAATGTGGTTAGTTCTCACTCTACCACTTTAATGCAGATATATCCAAATCCGGCCCGACATTTTTTCACGCTCCATTTAGCAACCCCAGTGTACGGGTTAAGCGGTCAAATAATATCCTTTGATGGTAAGCTGGTACAAGTGTTTGAGATAGCTGATGCAGAAACAACAGTGCCTGTCAATTTACCTGCCGGTTTGTATGTTGTCCGTGTAGGGGAATTTCTTGTCCGACTTGCCATTGACTAATTAATCCATACTTTAATTTTAATTCTGCGACCTACCTCTTTCCAACGATTGTTGATTTGTCCCGAGTCGCTTCGTTCTCGGGATTTCGCTGCGTTCAATTCAATTGTAGAGGTTTAGATTGTAAAGACGCAAGACTCACAATCATACCTGATTTGCGGGGAGGGAGTTAAATAAAATTTCTAGTCTTTCCGAATGGAACGAAGTGTAGTGAGGAATCTCATCAACAAATCAACGAATCAACCATCTTTGAGTGAGGAACTGCCTGCAAGTGTCTATTGAAATGCACTATCATATAATGTTTTCGGGAAGCATGGCTTCGAAATCTTCTTCGGAAATGATTGGGATTTTGAGGGATTCAGCTTTTTGCAATTTGGCGGGACCAATGCCATCACCGGCCAGCAAATAATGGGTCTTGGCCGTAACCGAGCTGAGATTCTTGCCACCGTGGGCTTCGATAAGATTTTTGAGCTCATCGCGGGAATGGCGAGTAAAAGTGCCCGAAATGACAAAGGATTTTCCTGTCAGGGTATCGGAAAGGCTGGTATCGGTTTCGAAAGACTCCAGTTGGAGGCCGGCTGCCTGCAAACGCGCAATCAATTCTATATGTTGGGGCTGGCTGAAATAATCCAGCAAACTACCTGCAATTTTCTCTCCAATCTCATCAACCTGGAGTAGCTCCTCGAGGGTGGCAGCCCGTAAAGCATCGATGGAAGTGAATTTTTTACTCAGTTTTTTCGCAACCGTTTCGCCCACATGACGAATTCCCAATGCAAATAAACATTTCGCCCAGGGTATCTGTTTCGATTGTTCGATTCCATTCAGGATATTGTCGGCTGATTTTTCGCCAAATCGCTCTAACTGAAGTAAATCTTCCTTTTTGAGGCTGTATAAATCAGCTATATTTCGGATCAGGCCGGCCTCGTAAAGCTGATGGATGCTTTCTTCGCCCAGGCTCTCCAAATTCATAGCTTTACGACCTATGAAATGGATGATTTTGCCTTTGATTTGAGGAGGACAGCCATCTTCGTTGGGACAGAAATGAGCTGCAAATCCTTCTTCGCGCTCAAGAGGAGTGCCGCATTCCGGACAAGTATCGATAAATGCAAATGACTCAGTCTCTTCACTTCGTGCTTCTTTATCGACTCCTACAATTTTGGGGATGATTTCACCGCCTTTTTCGACGAGTACATAATCTAGCAAGCGAATATCCAACAGTGCAATTTGGTCGGCATTATGGAGCGAAGCTCTTTTTACGGTCGTGCCGGCCAGCAATACAGGCTCCAGATTGGCAACCGGAGTTACCGTACCAGTTCGGCCGACCTGAAAATCGATGGAAAGCAGTCGGGTTCTAGCCTGCTCAGCCTTGAACTTGTAACTGATAGCCCAGCGGGGAGATTTAGCGGTAAATCCAAGTTCTTCCTGCTGACGTAAACTGTTGACTTTGAGAACGATTCCATCGATTGCAAAGGGTAGATTTTCACGTTCTTTATCCCAGTAATGGATGAATTCGTAAACATCTTCGATAGAGGATTTTAGTTCGATGTAGGGAGGAATGTTAAAACCCCAGCCGGCAGCTTTCTGAATGTTTTCATAATGCGTTGGAAAGGGCAGGGTTGCACCCGCAAGATAATAAAGGAAACATTCCAGAGGTCTTTTGGCTACTTCGGAGGAGTTAAGGATTTTAAGGCTGCCGGCTGCGGAGTTGCGAGGATTTGCAAATGCTTGCTCACCGCGGGCTTCGCGTTCTTCATTCATTTTACGAAAAGCATCTACCGGCATATAAACTTCGCCGCGGATTTCAAATCGTTCCGGCCAGTCGGTACCCAATAATGTTAGCGGGATGCTGCGAATTGTTTTGATATTCGAAGTCACATCATCACCTAAAACTCCATCCCCGCGGGTTAAAGCATGAATTAGTTTACCATTTTCATAATAAAGATTGATAGCGGCGCCATCATATTTCAGTTCGCAGACATATTCAAAGGGCTCGTCTCCTAAAGATTTCCGAACACGCTGGTCGAAATCCTGCAATTCTTCCTGATTATAAGTATTTCCTAAGGAAAGCATGGGATATTGATGCGCTACCTGACGAAATTCGGTCAAGGTGTCGCTACCGACTCGTTTGGTTGGTGAATTAGGGTCAGCCCATTCCGGGAATTTTTTTTCCAATGCATCGAGGTCCTGCATGAGCAAATCGTACTCAAAATCGGAGATAATAGGCTGAGAAAGAACATAATAGTTGTGATTATGTTTTTCCAGCTCTTTTCTCAGTAATTCAATTCTGGTTTTTGCGTCTGCGCTTTTCATTGCTTGATAATTCTTATCGTATTAAAAATTAGCTGTTTATCATTTCATCCAATTCGAGCCAACGAATTTCTTTTTCATCCAAAAGAGTTAGCAATTTACCTAATTCTTCGGTTTTTTGAATCAATTCCTGTACAGGTAATTTCCCGGAATTGAGTGCTTCTTCTAGGTTTGCTTTTTGGGCAGCAAGTGTTTCTAATTCTATGATAAGTTGTTCATATTCATGCTTATCCTTAAAAGAGAATTTTTTAGTTGAAGTATTGTATTTTTTCTTCTCCGGAGCTTCATCGCGAGCTGTTTTTATTTCTCCGGCCATCCTGCTGGCTTTGTATTCCCGATATAAACTGTAATCGCCCGGGTAATCTTTGATAATCCCATCACCTTCAAAGGCAAAAACATGATCAATCACTTTATCCAGAAAATAGCGGTCGTGGCTAACAATCAATACACAACCGGAATAATGTTGCAGATAATCCTCCAGGACACTTAAGGTCATGATATCGAGGTCGTTGGTTGGTTCGTCCAATATTAGAAAATTGGGATTTTGCATCAAGATAGTGAGGAGATACAATCTTCGTTTTTCGCCGCCCGAAAGCTTGGTAACCGGTTGATTATGCATTTCATTCGGGAACAGGAAATAGCTCAGAAATTGGCTAACCGAAAGTTTTCTTCCATCTCCTAAAGTAACAATCTCAGCTTTTTCCTTTACAACGTCGATAACGCGGGTGTTTTCATTGAATTGAATTCCATCCTGACGATAATAGCCAAATTTGACAGTTTCGCCTAAATCGATGGTTCCGCTGTCGGCCCGTAGATCACCGGTAATGATATTGAGGAAGGTTGATTTTCCGCAGCCATTTTTCCCTACAATTCCAATTTTTTCGCCACGTACAAATTTGTAGTTAAAGTCTTTGAAAAGGAGTTGTTGTTCGAAAGATTTTGAAAGGTAATGCAGTTCGAGTATCTTTTTTCCAAGGCGTTCAATTTTGATATTAAGATTGATTTGCTTGTCATGCATACGGCGACTGGCTTCTTCTTTAAGCTGATAAAAAGATTCAATACGGGATTTTGATTTGGTAGTGCGCGCTTGAGGCATTCGGCGCATCCAGTCAAGCTCTTTGCGGTAGGTATTTTTAGCTCTATCAACAGAAGCATTAAAATTTTCGATGCGTAATTCACGTTTTTCGAGAAAATACGAGTAATTGCCTCGATAGGTAAAGAGTTCTCTTCCATCGAGTTCGATAATTTCGTTACAAACCCGGTCGAGAAAATAGCGGTCGTGGGTGACCATGAACAAAGTTGAATTACTGTCTTTTAAGTAAGATTCGAGCCATTCAATCATTTCCAGATCCAGGTGGTTGGTAGGTTCATCAAGAATCAACAATTCGGGTTGATCAATCAAAAGTATTGCCAATGCGAGCCTTTTTTTTTGTCCACCGGAAAGCTGTTTGATTTTTTGCTGAAATTGATTAAAACCGAGTTTACTGAGGATTTGTTTGATTTTGGCTTCGAAATCCCAGGCTTGTAAATCTTCCATGCGCTGTAAGGCTTTTTCCAACGCGGATTTATTTTCATTAACAAGCGCAATCTCGTAGTTGCGAACAGCAGTCGAAAATTCAGAATCAGATGAGAGGACTTGCTCCAGGATAGTTGATTCGGGGTCAAAATCCGGGTCTTGTTGCAGGTAGCCGATTTGCAGATTGTTTCTTTTGGAGATAAGGCCGGAATCAGGCAAGTCGAGGCCGGCCAGGATATTCAGCATAGAAGTTTTCCCGGCGCCATTTTTGGCTATCAGTGCGATTTTTTGGTCTTTATCGATGCTGATATTGATGTTCTCGAAGAGGATTAGGTCTCCGTATGTTTTGGTAATACTCTCTGCCTGCAGAAAACTGATAGCCACAATGATTGTTTTTGAAATTCGGTCAAAAGTATCAAAATTCCGGGAGATTGGTTGATAAGGCTTGATAGGGAGTTGAATCAGCTACTGATCATCAGGTTTATGCATGCAGCTTTATGGTTAATGATAAATGGTTAATGATTGATGGTTAATGATTGATGGTTAAAGATTGATGGTGAATGATTATTGATATTATTCCTCTTCATCCGGTGAGTGATGCATGATTTTATCGGTGTAGGCCAGAAGTAGTGCAGATAAGATAAAGACCAGGTGAATGGCAACCTGCATAATGGCATCTTGTAGCGGAATATTGTGGATGTCGATAAAGGTTTTAAGCAGATGAACTCCGGAGATACTTACTAATGAAACGATTAGCTTAATCTTTAATGTGCTGGAATTAATTTTACTTAACCAAACCGGTCGATCTTCGTGACCCTGAAAATCAATTTTACTTACAAAAGTGACATAACCACCAATGAAGACTACGACTAATAAATTGATTACCATGGAAATGTCTATCAATCCCAGGACTGATAGCAAGATCATGTTTTCATTCATTACCTGGAATTCGAAGATTAGATGGTGCAGTTGGATAAAAAACTTGAAGGCATAAACCAGGGATGCGACGATTAGGCCGAGATAAATGGGGAGCTGCATCCACCTGCTGAAAAAGATAAATTGCTCCAGGATATTTTCGATTCTTTTCATAGGATTCGCTTGAGATTTCAAATATAAACCGGATTTTGATTCGGGGGTTCATTCTTTTAAATTTTATTAACCACAGGAGAGCTGCTATAATACTATTCTTTTGGTTACCAGACTGTTTTCTCCAAAGTTGGCTAAAATTCCCAGTTTGTTTCCGGAGATTTTAAGGTAATTAATTGTTTGAGCGGTAAACAACGGGTTCATCATGGAGGTAGCTTTTACTTCCAGAATGATTTTCCCGAAGACTACAAAATCGGCTTTAAAAAGGTGAGGTAGAACAATATCTTTATATCTCACTTGATATTCCTTTTCCCTATCATAAAAGATATTAGCGGCAATAAACTCATATTCCAGTGCATCTTTGTACACTACTTCCAGAAAGCCGGATCCCAGATTTCGATGTATTTCCATGCAAATTCCATTGATCAAGTAACTCTCTTCTTTGTAAATAATTTCTGTTAAGCCCATTTTCGATAGATAATAAATATAGTTACTTGCTAATATACTGCAACTTGAATGGGGATTTGAAATTTTACGTCGAATGCAGGTTCTATTTTGTGGTTTAGTACTATTGATTCATAGCTGGGATATTTTTTAGCCACGGATTCACGAATTGAGTAGCCACGGATTCACGAATTGGTTAAGCCACGGATTCACGAATTGGTTAGCCACGGATTCGCGAATTGAGTAGCCACGGATTCACGAATTGGTTGAGCCACGGATTCACGAATTGAGTTAGCCACGGATTCACGAATTGGTTGAGCCACGGATTCACGAATTGGTTGAGCCACGGATTCACGAATTGGTTGAACCACGGATTCACGAATTGGTTAAGCCACGGATTCACGAATTGAGTTAGCAACGGATTCACGAATTGGGTAGCCACGGATTCACGAATTGGGTAGCCACGGATTCACGAATTGGTTGAGCCACGGATTCACGAATTGGTTAAGCCACGGATTCACGAATTGAGAAAGCCACGGATTCACGAATTGAGAAAGCCACGGATTCACGAATTGAGAAAGCCACGGATTCACGAATTGAGAAAGCCACGGATTCACGAATTGGTCGAGCCACGGATTCACGAATTGAGTTAGCCACGGATTCACGAATTGAGTAGCCACGGATTCACGAATTGATAAGCCACGGATTCACGAATTGATTTAGCCACGGATTCACGAATTGGTTGAGCCACGGATTCACGAATGTGTTTGCCACGGATTCACGAATTGATTTAGCCACGGATTCACGAATTGAGAAAGCCACGGATTCACGAATTGGTTGAGCCACGGATTCACGAATTACATGATTTGGGGTGGGGGATGTACAAAATAAAATAGCCGGCAACCAGGACAGCAACTATCCCTGAGCTAAGAAAGGCTGCCGTTGCTCCAAACTGATACCAAACAAAGCCGGTTAGCGAGCTGGCCAGCATAGTGCCGATGCTCTGAAAACCTGCAAAAGTCCCAATTGCTGTAGCTGTATCTTTTTTCTCCGATATATTTGAAATCCAGGCTTTCGAAATGCCTTCTGTAGCAGCGGCATAAATTCCATATAAGAAAAACAAAATAGCTATCCATATCAAATCTTGGCTAAACGCCATGCCCACATACACAACTCCAAACATGATTAATCCACCTACAAAAATGCGCTTCAAACCGATTTTATCAGCTAAAATCCCCAATGGAAATGCAAAAAGTGCATAGATCAAATTATAAAAAATATACACCCCAATTACTGCTGTATCACTTAATCCGGCTTCCTTTGCTTTGAGCAACAGAAATACATCGGAACTATTAAAGAGCGTGAAAACTAAGAGACCAACCACCAATTGCTTATAAGCTGCCGGACTTGTTTTCCAATAGCTCAAGAATGAAAAAAAGCGAATCTTTTCGCTTGGTTTTGGTTGATAAGTGGGTTTATCTTTTATCAGAAAGGAGGATGCAATTGCCAACAAACCTGGAGCTAAGGCTAACAGGAAGAGTGTCTTATAATCCTCGGGATAAAAATACAGATATAGCAAAGCTAGTAAAGGGCCAATCACAGCTCCCAGGGTGTCCATTGACCGATGAAATCCGAAAACTTTTCCTTTAGTGGCCGGTGTCGCTTCGTCAGATAATAAGGCATCTCTGGCTCCTGTTCGGATTCCTTTGCCAAATCGGTCCATCGTTCGGGCTAAGAAAATCCAGACCGGGAATACAAACAGAGCCATCATTGGCTTTGAGATGGCACTTAAAGCATAACCAAGCTGTATGAATGGAGCTCTTTTCCCACTAACATCTGAGCGCTTCCCAAAATAGCCTTTACTCAAACCGGCTGTTGCTTCCGCCAATCCCTCCAATATCCCAATAAGAACAATTGAAAATCCAATGGTTTTCAGATAGATAGGCATGATTGGATATAGCATCTCACTGGCCATATCAGTAAATAGGCTTATCAACGATAATACCCAGATTGTCCGTGTAAGATACTTCCTCATGCTTTAATCGCCTTCCAACATTAGGGTTTCATTTTTAGCCTGGAGATACTGAATTAGTTCGTTCAGTACATCCCGCAGGTCAACCAACTTTGGCATTGAAATGTTTTCGTTTTCTAAATTCTTTAACAACTCTAAGGGTATTTGAGCAGCCTTCTCCTCCAACGCTTTGCCTTTTTCGGTGAGTTTGATAAGAACTTGGCGCTCATCGCTTTGTGAGCGTGAGCGATGAATAATGCCGTTCATCTCCATTCTTTTCAATAAGGGAGTAATCGTGTTAGTGTTTAGGAGAAGTTTTGTAGTTATTTCACTCACCGTAATGGAATCATTTTCCCATAAAACCATCATCACCAAATATTGTGGATAGGTGAGGTTTAACCTCGACAAATAGGGTTGATATTCACGGGTAATCAGCCTTGATGCCGTGTAAACCGGAAAGCAAAGCTGATTACTGAGTTTGAGTTGTTCGTACGGCATGGGTATTAGTCTAAATACTTAGCAAGAAATTTGTCAATCGTTTCCGGCTTGGTAAAAGGAGAAAATCGTTTAACAGGTTTCCCATTTGAATCAATTAAAAATTTAGTAAAATTCCACTTAATTCGGCTCCCAAATGTACCATTTAATTTGCTTTTCAAATACTTGTAAATGGGATGTGCATTCTCCCCATTTACGTCAATTTTGGCAAACATCGGGAACGTTACGCCGTAATTAATCAGACATTCTTCCTGAATAGTTTTGGCATCGCCGGGTTCCTGATTGGCAAATTGATTACAGGGAAAACCCAGGATTACAAAATCTTTCGGGAGGTATTTTTGGTACAATTTTTCGAGTCCGTCGTATTGCGGAGTTAATCCACATTTGCTGGCTGTGTTAACTATCAGAATCGTTTTTCCCCGGTAGGACTCCATGCTAATTTCTTTACCTTGAAGACTTGTAGCAGAGAATGTATAGAAAGGTGTATTCATTTTTTATATCGTTTTAGATTATATCGTTTACGATACAAAAATATATATCTTTTTCATCATGGAAGAATTTATGTTCTTAAAAAATGATAAAAAGCCAATATAAATAAAGGACACAAAATCCCTTTGGGATCGCATCATAAAACGATAACAAATTGCGATATACAAATAATCCCTTCGGGATAAGACCATTAAATTAAATCAGTAGCTCAGATAAAAAAATTAGATAGAGAGTCGAAGTGCCATAAGGTTGGAAATCAAAGAATCAGCCTTTTGGCGCTTCTTTTGCGCGGGTTGCCAGCATTCTATTCCAGAGATAGCAGCGTGGAACCCGCGCCAGAAAAATAGGAAGCATCCGTTTTCTATTAATATTGCACCTCAACGACCTTAGGCTGAGCACGTCTTTGTCTAGACCCATAATCCTAATAGTAATCGGGAGGATGGGCTCATCGCCAAATCAATAAAACCTTGAAGGTCTAGAAAGAGGGGATAATTGACCATTCAACTACCGATAACATTGAAGGTATCGTGGTGCGCCTTTCAATAAAAACCTTGAAGGCCTAGACAGAGGGAATAATTGAAGATCAAACTACCGAAAACTTTTCCCGAAAGCTTTCGGGATTAACCTTAGCGAGCGTTAGGGATTGGAGTGGAAAGCCCGGAGCGAGCCACTCCTACGAGACGGAGATAGGAGCGAGGAAAGAGGATTTCACGGATTTGAGCGGATTACACGGGGGCGCGAGCGAGGACTTGAAACGGAAAGCCCGACCCGAAGGGGAACGCCCAAAACAATTTGAAATATCGGGAAGATTAGAAAAGAAGATGCAAAAGAAATCAAGCTTATTTATTGCCGGAGCCATTGAATAGCAGCCGGCCTGGAGGAAAAAATACGTACTATAAAGCCAATATGCTTATTGGCCTCGCTTTCAAAAAGCAGGCAGAGAGCAGTATTCCTCGGCTCACTGACAATCATAGCCTGTTTTTTATCCTTTAAAACAGGTTCCAAGGTTGCTAAGAAATTGACTATCAGATCACAATCGGAAACCGCCATATCAAAATAAGCTTCAGAATAATCAGTCAGTAAATTGTATTTCAATTGTGTAAATTCTTCCATCTTGAGCAGTTCAGTCCATGCCAATCCAATTTCTTCCTTATTAAGCACGCCGGTATGCGTGTAATGGATAGTCTTTTGTGGATGATTCACAATTAATGAGAAATTTGTTTCGGCAGCCATAGGAGAATCTTTTTAGATTACATTTCAATGCGTAAATCGTATTTTTGGAGCAGGCCGCTGAGCCCGGAGTTTGAGAATCTGGCTTTCTTTAATCGATTGTTCTCGGGATCAATGATAAAATTAAAGGCAGTTCGGAAATCCGCCTTCTCCAGATTAGTCCTGTCGAACTGAGCATTAAGCAAATCACAGGAATCAAAGACTGCTTCGCTTAAATTACATTCTGTAAAATCAACTTCTTCCAGCCGGGAACCAGCAAACCGTATTTTCTTCAAATTCCGCTTATAGAAAGTAGAATGATTCAACTGACAGTTTTCAAACGTAAAAGACAGACCGAATTCATTGCAGGTATCGAAAGCTAATCCCAGCATTTTACAATTCTTAAAGTGAGTATCCCGAAAGGTGGTTAGGATTAGTTTGGTCATACTCAAATTGCAATCTTCAAATCGGCAATCGGTAAACACGCATTCTGATAAATCACAGCCCGATAAATCGCAGGATATGAACCGGCAATCTTCGTACTCTCCGGTGGGAAAGCTCTTTAGGGTATAATTGATGTTTTCGAAGACCAAGTCAGATTGATACGATTTCATCGGATAAAAAATTGTTTATCAGGCATATATTGATATGATTGACCAATTTGGTCACTCAATTATTTGTCCAATGAAGTTAAACAATTAAACTAGTCTGTAAAAAAAAATCTTGCTTATTCTATTCCCTCGTTGTAGCTCGATTCTTTAAATTGCTTGTCAAGTAAGTGGGCAATTTCGGCAGGATTTGTAATCGGCATTTTTTTATGGCTCATTTCGTAATCCAAGAGCTCGGCTTTTTTAACTTTTTCAAGACTGGGAAGGTTGGTTCGATTCGTTGTTCTGATATGTTTCCCTTCTTTATTTACCAGAATAAGTTTCGGAAGAAATACTCCTTTCCGTCCAATAAAAGCATCCATTATTTCAACACTTCGATCAAATTCGTCTTTAGTTGTTCTTCCAAGCGCTTCATACACAAAGATTGTACGGTTATCCCAGGTATGGACAGTGGCATGACTTTCGGAGATATTATCTTCAATGGTTCTTCCAGTATTTAAAGTATCGTGTCCCGAAGGGATTAACATCACTTTACCGCCGCCGCCTTCTATATTTGCGGCATACTTTGGTACCGTAATGCCGGAAAGCCAACCTTGTAGATGTTTCATATAAATCTTTCCTACCTGAATAGGAGTGATGAAGTGAACAATTCCTTTTTCTTTATGACATTGCAACAGGTAATAGGGATGAACACCAATCCAAAACATTCTGCGAAAAGTTTCCGATAAGGTTTTATAATAGTCATTCACGTGATTTAAAAGAACCGTCTGATTTTTAATTGTAAAACCATGATTTCTTATTTTTTTCACAGCCTCATGAAGCTCTTTAGTAATTTCTTGATAATGATTGATATGCGTCATGAAATACACATATTTTTCAATTCCTTCATTGAATTTGTTAACTGATTGTTTGATAAGGTTTAGTAATTCATCGGTGATAGCCATGGGCATGACCACGGGGACTCTAGTAGCAATTCGGATAGCGCGGAGATGCGGAATTTTGCTTAATTCCTCCAGGACGTATTGCAGGCGTCTTTTACTTATCATTAATGCGTCACCTCCTGTAACCAAGACTTCATCAATGTTTTGATTATAAGCGATGTAGAATAATCCTTTATTAATTTCGGCAGAATTAACATCCACCGAAGAATCGAGTGATTTAGCGCGTTGGCAGTGAACACAATAAGAGGCGCAGCTGGTGTTTTCGGCCACAAAAAGTGCTACACGATTGGGATATCGTTGATAGCATGCGCCATACGATCTTGAACCTTCCTGCATGGCTCCTTCGATACCGGTATCGGGAAAAAAAAGATTAGCCGGAGTCGGTACACTCTGCCAAAAGATTGGGTCTAAGCGCCTTTCCGCTTTTTCGCCGGGGAGCATTTCCGGATGAAAGGGGTCTTCTTGTATGAGTGAAGCATAATAAGGTGTAATTCGCAAAGGCTCTTTCCCCTCAGACCTTAACTGGTTGATAACTCTTTCGATTTCAGAAGCTTGAAATTCAGTTAAACGAATTACTTTTTTTAACTGATGCACAGAGCGAATGGCATTCTTAAGTTGCCAGTTCGGATTATTCCATTCCTTTTCGGTTACATCTTTCCATAAATCAATGGAAGTAAATTTTCGGCCTTCATACAAAAAAGATTGTTTTAAACTCATGTTTTTCATTTTAGTTTTATTCATCAGGTTTTTAGCCTGATGCTACATTTTTACTCTATTTCGGTTGCGACCTTTCGGTGACTTCTGAATTAGAAAATGTATTTATTATACAATGAATGCATGAATCTCTTTCCATTCAAACGAATTGAAAGTCAACTTCCTAATTTAGTTGAATTCAATCTGATGCTTTCTTTTGCTACCGCTTTGTTGGCAGCATTCTAGTTCAGTCGTCCGACTTGTCTATTTTCCTCAACGTCATGATAGGACATTTTATTTTCTGATGCTTTCTCTGGTTTCCCGTGATATTGGGATGCCGGAGGCTTTCTACAGCCTTTAAATCAATTAGTTATCCAATTTGATTAACTTAAAGGTAAATTTGTCTTTCCCGGCATACAAGGTAAGAAAATATACTCCTTCCGGCAAATTAGAAACATCGAGATTTCTTGATTTCGGGTAATTGCTTTTCGTAATGATATGATTTCCAATGATATCTGTGATTACATAGAAGTCTGGGTTCGAATTTCCCTGAATGTTGATTATTCCGGTGGTTGGATTCGGAAGAATTCTAAATCCTTTTTGACCAGGCAAATCTAAAATTGATAAACCAAACACTCTGTGGCAGGAGGAAGTGTCAACGCATCCATTATGCTCAATTATAACCGCATAATTTCCGGTTACTTCAGCGGTATAGCTTTGGTTTGTTGCGGATGAGATAGCTTGATTCGTTGTACAATCATACCATTGCCAGGATGATGCATTCGCCGAGGCTGTGAGCAAGGAACCTGAAATGATAACCGTAGTATCTAACTCAATAACTGTAATATAGATTTCCTCCGGCTGGGATTGCCCGGTTGAAGCAATTGCCACAACAGATACATAACCACTTGTATTTCCGGCTTGCAATACTATTGTATTCGAAGTAGATGATCCAGTCCATCCGGTTGGAATAGTCCACTCATAGGAAGTTGCGCCGAAGGTAACAGGGATACTGTATTCAATTGTTTCACCCTGACATATTTGGTATGACCCAATAACCTGTCCTGGAATAACAGGAGGATTTCCTCCCAGGTTGATATCATAGCAGGAGGAAGTGTCAATACATCCATTTTGCTCAATGATAGCTGCATATGAACCTTCCTGTGTAGCAGTAAAGTTGGATGAATATGCTCCCGGAATTACAAGTCCGCTGATGCAATCTATCCATTGCCAGGAAGTGGCTAAATTGCTCGCAGTTAAGGTTTGTCCGGATAGTGAAAGGATATTGTCAACTTCGATGATGGTTACTATGAATGATTCAGGCGAGGATTGCCCGGTTGCCCCGACGGCAGTTACTGAAATGGTACCACTCAGATTTCCGGTGTTGACAGTAATGGTGTTGCTATTGGAAGACCCAGACCAGCCGATTGGCAATGTCCAGCTATAGGAGGTAGCGCCAAAAGCAGCCGGCACCGTGTAAGTTACAGTTTCACCCGGGCATGCTACTGCCAAGCCTGTAATAGGACCAGGCAGGAGAAGCGTTTCATAACAGGATTGAATGCTGAATGCAGATGCCGTAAAGCTCGTGTCAACTCCATTTGTCGTTTGAATGATAAAACGTAAGTAAAGATTTGTAGAACTAATTACCGGAGTTGTCCATTGATAAGTACCTGAGTTTGGTATGTTTGTAGCAATATTTGTATAAGGTCCTGCCTGTCCGGTGGATGATATTGCAATAGAAACAAATGCAGAATCTCCTCCGGGAACAGCCGATTTCCATTTAATAAACTGGACAGAATTCATGCAAAAGATTTCGTTTCCTTGGGGAAAGACGGGATTTATGCCCAAGGAGGGGGCCGTTCCGTTTCGAAGATAAACCCGCATCATATTTGCGCCATTGTTTTTTCCCCAATAGGCAATATCCAGTGAGCCATTATGGTCAAAATCGGCTAGTTTCATATCACTGCAAGTAGTTTCAGCGATAGCAATCGAATCGCTCAACAGCCAGGTGCCGGCGCCATTGCCGGAGTATATTTTTATTTCTCCACTGGTGAAAGCCAGCAAATCGATATACCCATCGTTATTCATATCTCCCAGGGCAGGATATAGCATCCCTATCGAAGTTCCGGGAAGTCCGGTGTTCATCGGTGTCCATGATGCTGTGCCTGGTTCGTAGTCAAATACCTGCGGGTAACCAGCATATGAAATTGCAATTTCTTTGGCTCCATCCTGATCAATATCTGCCAATGCAAATCGGGGATAATAGCCGTAGGTGGGTGGAACTGTCCATCCGGCATTCATGCTTTCGAATTGCCCTGTGCCGGAATTTCGCCAGATTTGTCCCTGCTGTCCATTGAACTGTGTATTATTGGCCATAAAATCGACATATCCGTCATTATCAAAATCTCCAAAAATTAAATTATGTCCTGAATTACCAACTGTTGCACCACTGAATACTGACCAGGAGCCATTCCCATTGTTTCTATAAATCCATACCCCATCAGGCGATCCGAAGGAATTAGCACCTAAATCGAGGAGCCCATTATTATCTACATCTGCAAAATCGCAACCAAACATTCCCCAAACCTGCCCTTGCATGGCCAGATTATCATCATATGGAGTCCAACTATATCCGGTGCCATCTCCTAAAACAACTTCCAGTTTTTGATCTCCAAAATCTGGAATCCCTGGATTTGATTCATAATGATGTATTCCATAAGCAACATCCATATCTCCATCATTATTAACATCACCGAGGGCAATCCCACCATATCCAAAACCTCCTGACATCGTTTTGGTCCATACTGTTCCATTCCCATTGTTTTTATAAACCATGAGTCCCTGTTCATTCGTATAACCCGGGTTCATATGATCACCAACGGAAATTAAATCAATATCTCCGTCAGCATCGATATCTCCAGCTTCAAATTCAGTTGGTCCACTTTCAAAAATGTCTTCCAAACCGAGTGTAACTAAGGTATAGTTTGATTGGGAGAAAGAGTTAAAGCCCAATAATACGGTAAAAAATGCTGTGTATAGAATCTGTTTCATTTGGGGAGGAATTTATGTTTTGTTAAAAAAACAAAAAATTCTTCAAAAAATCAACAGAGAAAACATTTTTTTTAGAGATAATTCTCTGATAATAGGGACATAAATAGGAGAAGTACTTGGCATATGTTTAAAACATAAGAGCACTTTCCCACCTAACTCTCGGGGCTTTCGATTCGAGTGTTTTTGTGACAAAGCGAAGCATATTTTCATCAGCAATTTCGGGATTTTTGCTGGTGGCGAATTCCATAGCTTCAATGCAGGTAGCTTTTGCAGGGTCTTTTTGCTTTTCAGCAAAGGCTAATAACTTGAAGAGGCTTATTGCTCTAAGAGATGCTCTTCCGGATTTATAGCTTGCTTAGACCCTTCCCATTCAAACAATTATTTGAATGATTGGGGAAATCTAATTTCAGCTCTTCGCTAAACTCCTGCAACAAAATGCTTCATTCCTGATATTTTTGAATAACCTGAATGTACGAATAAGTTTGGGAGAGCGTGTAAATGAATTATGGTTTTGGTTCCTCTGCCAAATCTTCGGTTTCAGGTTTTTGATCAGCTCCTTTCAAAAAACTGGGTAAGTTCAATCCGGCCATATTGAACAAATCATTTAGAGGTGGAACTGTTCTCATCATTCCGGAAACAAAGTTAGCGGTCGAAGAGTTGCCATTGTCATGGGAGCCATTTCCCGAATCCCAAACGGTGATTTTGTCAATTTTAATATTTTTGACAGCCTCAACCTGTGTTTTAACTAATTCAGGAAGTTTCTCGATTAAAAGGAGTTGGAAGGCTTTATTGGGGTCTCCGCCTGAAGCTTCAACTACTTGTTTGTATCCTTCGGCTTGTTTAGTCAGAATTTCATAGAGCCCTTTAGCTTCAGCTTCCATTTTGGCAAATATGGCGTCTGCTTCACCTTTTGCATTAACCCGAATAGTTTCGGCGGCAGCTTGTGCTTCAATAATGGCTCTTTCTTTAGCGATTTGAGCCGGGACAACAATATTTGCAATTTGGGTTGAACGCTCCCTTTCCGAACGGGCTAACTCTGCTTTTTGCTCAGCCACATAAGATTCTTCGAGCGCTTTGGCTTCTTGTACTTTTTCTGATGCAAGAGCAATTCGTAAAGCTTCAGCTTCTTTTTCCCGACGGTTAGCTTCTGATTTTGCGATGGCGATTTTGGCCTCATTTTCACCTTGAATGGCGACTGCATTTGCTTCGGAGGTTTTTACACGGGTATCTCGCTGAGCCTCAGCTTTTCCAATGGTTTCATCCCTTACCGCAGTAGCAATACTCACTTCTTTGTCTTTAATTGTGTTAGCAATCTTAACATCTCTGTCACGATGTGTTTCGGCGATTTGCGTATCTTTTTCCCGGTCGGCCATTGCTTTTCCGGTTTCTCCAATTTTTTCCTGCTCAGCAACGCTGATTTTTGCTTCATTGATAGCTTTTGCAGCAGCTTCTTTCCCTAATGCTTCAATATACCCGGATTCGTCTTTAATATCCGTTACGTTGACGTTAATGAGTTTTAAACCAATCTTTTTAAGTTCACTATCAACATTCTTTGAGATATTATCCAGAAATTTATCCCGATCGGAGTTAATTTCTTCAATGGTCATGGTAGCAATTACTAAACGTAACTGTCCAAAAAGGATATCTTTGGCCAGCTCTTGTATTTGCTCGGAGGTTAGTCCAAGTAAACGTTCAGCTGCCGTATTCATGGAATCAGATTCGGTTGATATGGCAATTGTGAATCGACAGGGAACATCAACACGGATATTCTGCCGACTCAGTGCATTGGTTAAATTGGCTTCAATCGACAAAGGTTTTAAATCCAGAAAAGCATAATCCTGAATAACCGGCCAAATGAAAACGCCTCCTCCATGGATACATTTGGCTGAAGTGCCGCCCGTACGTCCATAAACTACTAAAATCTTATCAGAAGGGCAACGTTTAAATCGTGAGACTAAAGCGGTGATTGTAACAAACAGGACTACTACAGCTACAACTATAATGGTTATCGGGGTCATGGTTATTTGATTATATAGATTCGACAATAAGTACATCACTTTCAATTTTTACGATTTTAACTACTGCTCCGGAGCTGATTTTTTCGTGCTCAGTCATCGCTTCCAATTCATGAACGGAGCCTTTTACACTGATGATGATTTTTCCTTTCCCGGACTTATTGGCCGGAATAGTTAAATAAACATCAGCAGTCTTATTCAAAGTATCTATAAGCCGAAAAGAATTATTCTCTGCCAGCTTTTGAAGTTGTTGGATGACCAGGAAAAATAAGAGAACAAATGCAATTCCGATTGTAAATGATAGTAAGATGAGTAGGGTGGGGTTCGACACAGTCGTGTAGAAAGATATGCCGGTCCAGCTAAAACCTAAAAGGAAATTAATAAGGTTTCGTAACGAGAAGAGTTGAAATGGAGCATCTGCACCTTCCAAATCACCTTCAAAATCAGCATCAACCCCATCGGATGCATCTGCACCAACAAAAGTCATGATAGTTTGAATAATAAAAATCAGACTGGCCGGAATGGCAATGAACCAAAATGTCTGCAATAAAGGTTCTAACTCTTTAAATATTTCCATGGTAGATTTAATTATTAATGCCTCTCAGGTTGTAAAACTCATTTCGTTTCAGAAACCGGCATTATAGTTGGTCAAATTTACTCTTTTTTAGGTCCAATTCTCAATGTAAGCACGGAAAATGAGTCGAATTCATATTTTATGCAACATCTTTTTGGGAGATGATTGACCTTCTCATTTTAAGTTCCCTGTGAAGACTTTTGCGGAAGTGTGGGGGATCTCCTATTTCAGCAATAAATTGAGAATGAATAAGATGATTACTACAATTAGGAACCATCGAATGAAGCCGGCGCCTTTGTGAACGGCCATTTTACTGGCGACAATACCACCGGCTAAATTCCCAATGGCAGATATCAATCCAATGTATAAATCCATTTGTCCTTCCAAACTGAAAACCAAAATAGCGAAGGGGGTATATAAAAACACTGTAAAGACTTTAAGTCCGTTAGCTATTACTAAATCGTAGCCGGATACCAGCACCATCGCTGCGAGCATAAAAATGCCCACTCCGATGTGGATAAATCCCCCATAAATACCAATGATGAAGTAGATAAATAGTTGAAAATAAGTTGGTTTCTCTTTGACCTTGTCAGCTTGTCCCTGAATCCACTTTTCAGGCTTAAAAAAGAGAGTGCCTAATAACAGCACCATTACAACGGCAATGATTTTTTCAAAATATTTCTCATCGATTTCTGCGGCCAGCAAGGCACCCAGAATAGTCCCGGCAATGATAGGAACGCCCATGATTAAACCGGTTTTCACCGCAAGCTTTTTGTGTTTCAAAAAGTATAAACTGGAAGCAAGAGTTTGCATGACCACGCCAAGTCGCATGGTGCCATTGGCAACTCCCGCCGGAAGTCCCAGCATCGTAAATAAACTAAAATTGATAATCGAACCGCTGCCGGCAATGGTATTGATGATGCCCGTTAAAAACCCGGCCAGAATGATAATGAGAATAATCCAGGGTGAATATAAGTCGATATGCTCGAGGTTAAAGAATAGCAAGGTCATGGAAATCAGATTTGAGAATGAATCGATAATGCCGTATCATCGGCAAATTTTCGGCAAAGATGTTTGAGCCCACATTCCATGCAAGCTGGTTTTCGGGCCTGGCATACATATCTTCCATGTAAAATCAGCCAATGATGTGCTTTGCTGATAAGCTCCTCCGGGATAAATTGAATCAATTGCTTTTCGGTTTCCAAGGGGGTTCGCGCATTTTCGGATAATCCGATACGCGCCGATACTCTAAAAACGTGTGTATCGACTGCCATGGCTGGTAAATCAAACACTACAGAGGCTACTACATTGGCTGTTTTCCTGCCAACTCCAGGCAGTTTTACCAACTCTTCAATCTCAGATGGCACCACATCTTTAAAATCTTCATGAAGCATCTTGGCCATGCCGGACAAGTTCTTCGCTTTATTGTTTGGATAGGAGCAGCTTTTGATAAATTCAAAAATCTCTTCAACCGATGAAGCAGCCAGGACTTCTGCTGTAGGAAAACGTTCAAAAAAAGCCAGCGTAATCAGATTGACCCGCTTATCGGTGCATTGAGCTGATAGGATAACAGCAACCAGCAGTTCATACGGACTTTGATAGAGTAACTCGGTTTCAGCAACTGGCATTGCCTCCAGAAAATAGGCTACAACTTGTTGGGTCCGCTCTTCTCGTGTCATGCTGCAAAACAAGTGATTTTTTACCGAATGGAATATAGCGTTCACCGGTTTATTTCCGGATTCTCTCGTAAAGCTAACTAGTTAATGACAATTTTACTTTGATGAATGGTTTTTCCATTTTGCAGGAATCGAAGTGTAAACAATCCCTTCCAGGATGGATGTAAAGGGATTTGACTTGTATATTTTCCTTCGGGAAGGAGCATGGATTCTACCATTCTGCCCTGAGAATCGAATACTTGCATTACGATTTCCTTATTCGAATTTTTGTCAATGGTGATGCTGTCGCTGGCTGGATTTGGAAAGATTTTCAGTTTGTTGCTCAGTACATTTTCATCGATGTTTAAACTGCGATCTCTGAATGCCAGCGTATATTCACCTTTCTCTACTTCGGTGGTCGATAAATAACCTACACGGGTAAATCCCTGGCGAATAAAGCTGATTTCCTGCCAGTCGGTTTCAGGTCCCGTTCGGTAAAGTAGTACCAATGAATCTGCTGACATTGGATAGGTAAACCAGGTATAATCGAGCATTCCGCTTGAGGTCGTTTCGCTGGAATAATGAAACTTGAACATCCCTGAAAAACCTGGTGGGATATATCCTTGTATCTTCCAATAGCGCGAATTACTTAAAATGTAATTGGGATGAGGAGTTTTGAAATTATCCGGCGCAATCCAGTTTTGTTCCACTCTTACATAGGCACTGTCGGAGTTTGCATCTATTTCATACTTGAAGTAGGTATCTGCCAGTGTGCCCGTTGTTCCGGCTTTCATCGTTACCCATTGGTCCGTTGTTGCATCCATATAGTCTTCTGCCGGGTCAAGAATGATGTCGATTGGATCGAAATCAAGTATATAAGATTGATTTCCAATCGTATCCATCATACTAAACCATTCGTATTGCATACTCAGGTCGGGTTTAAGAAAACCGATTTTTAAGCGTGTATGAATATGGTAGTTATCAGCATCTTTTTTTCGCTGTCTCACATAAACTGTGACAGCCGTTCCGTTCCCGGCCGGTATAAGTACGGTGGAATCGATGGAAAAATGCAGCCAGCCGGGTTGATAAATATGAGCATCGAAGAAGGGCTGTAAATCAATCCCGCTGCGGTCGCTGAGATAGGTATTTAAGTCGCTAACCGATACATCATTAAAAGCGGAATCCTGCATGAGCTGGGTCAGAGCTGCATAAAAAACGCTGTCGCCCAAATATCCACGCAAGCTATGAGCCATATCGGCCCCTTTTTTATAGATGGTCGATGAGTAGGTATCTTCATTTCCGATTCCGTAGAGTGGGAGATGGCCTTCCTCATGATGAAGGGTGCGTAAATTCAGCGCATGCCGGCTGCGGGCATAGTCCTTAGCCGCTTCTTTACCATACACAGCCTCCATGAAATCTTCTTCGAGGAAACTCGCCCATCCTTCGTTAATCCACATGTCTTCAGCGGTTTCACAGGTGATGAGATTGCCAAACCAGGCATGAGCAAGCTCATGAGCCATCGTTCGTTCACCCGATAATGTACCATCAATATAACCCGTTGGGAATGCAATATTACAAACGTGCTCCATCGCGCCAACAGGTGTATTTACATATCCGATTCGAGGCCAGCGATATGGGCCATATTTACTTTCAAAAGCATGCAAAGCATCCGGAAGATGTACAAATGAATTCGTATTTCCGGCAATCGAGGGTTGTAGGTAATGGCTAACCGGAATCATTCTTTCAATACCCTGTATCGAATCAATAATAACCTGATAGTTTGAAACTGCTACAGACGCCAGATACGTGGGAATAGCTTCATCCAGCTTCCAATGATGGATAAATTTATTCACGGGGTAATCTTCCGGGTATGAGTTTATATGGATGCCGCTGCAAGTAACTGTATGGAGAATGCCTGTTTTGATAAAGTATTCATAGCTAGCCCGATCGGTAAATGTGTCCACACAAGGGAACCAGGCTTTGCCCAAATTGTGGGGGTTGGCCCCAAAGCCGACTCCCAGATTAAAAGCAATTCCGGAGCTGAATAGGAATCCGCCCCAACCAGTCGGGTCAACCATCGGATGCCCATGGTAATAAACATGAACCTGATGATTTTCATTCAAGGATAAAATCGTATCGAAATTCACCGAAATAATCGAGCCATCGTAAGTATATGAAGTCAGATGGTTGGCTACCACAGAATCGACAGTCAGGTTCCACAATTCTAATTGGATGCTTTGCTGATTGGTTTGCAAAGCTTTAAAAGTCACCAGGCAGGAGCCTGAGATTTGCTGATTGGTAAAATCCGAAATATCCAGATTGATTTGATAATGAGTCACATCTGCCAGTTCACCGGGAGTTTGGGCGAAAAGCCGGAATCCCAGCATTAGACCCATAAAAGTCAGCCAAAAGCCTTTCATCTTGTATAAAATTTAATCTATTCAAACATACAAAAGATTTATCAAGCAGGTTATAATGGTTAATGATTAATGGTGAATTCGTGAATTCGTGGCAAAATCAATTCGTGAATTCGTGGCTGATTAATTCGTGAATTCGTGGCTTATTAATTCGTGAATTCGTGGCTTAATCAATTCGTGAATTCGTGGCTGATTAATTCGTGAATTCGTGGCAGATTAATTCGTGAATTCGTGGCTGATTAATTCGTGAATTCGTGGCTGATTAATTCGTGAATTCGTGGCAAAATTAATTCGTGAATTCGTGGCAGATTAATTCGTGAATCCGTGGCTACTCAATTCGTGAATCCGTGGCTGATTAATTCGTGAATTCGTGGCTTAATCAATTCGTGAATTCGTGGCTTAATCAATTCGTGAATTCGTGGCTGATTAATTCGTGAATTCGTGGCTGATTAATTCGTGAATTCGTGGCAAAATCAATTCGTGAATTCGTGGCAAAATCAATTCGTGAATTCGTGGCTTAATCAATTCGTGAATTCGTGGCTTAATCAATGAAATAACTTGCCTGAAAACGATCCTCCTTTTTCTTTAGAATTATCTTCCAAAATACTTTTGCACTAATAAAAGAAGCTCCTCTTTATTAATGGGTTTTGCAATATAGTCGTTGCATCCGGCTTCTATTGCCTTTTCCCTGTCGCCTGTAAATCCAAAGGCCGTTTGGGCAATGATTACTACATTGCTATTAAATTTCCGGATTTCTCGGGTGGCATCATATCCGCTCATGCCGGGCATTTTGATGTCCATAAGAATGAGATCAGTTTCAGGGTTCTCACGACATAAATCAATGGTCTCCTGACCATTTTTTGTATAGATAATTTGGCTAAAGGTATTTTTAAAGATAACACCAAAAAGCATTTTACTGGTTTCATCATCCTCGGCTATGATCACTGATAGATTACTTAAAGCTGTTTGTGGTTCCTTATTTATGTTTTCTGTATCATCGCATTCTTTTACAAATAGAGTCGAATATGGAATGCAAAAAGTGAAGGTTGATCCAGAACCTTCTTTTGAAGTTACACTAATATGTCCTCCAAGCATATCAACATACGATTTAGCAATGGCAAGCCCAAGGCCCGAGCCTTCATAAACTCTTGAATCTTCAATATCGGCTTGTTCAAAACGGTTAAAAATAGCATCAATCCTATTTGCGGGTATTCCTATTCCAGTATCTTTTACATAAAACTCCAGGTATTCCGTATCCTGCGCTTTTTTTAGGGAGCAAGCAAAAGTAATTTCTCCCTTTTTGGTAAATTTTATAGCGTTCTTAATCAGGTTGGTTAGTATTCCTTCCAATTTGTGCTTGTCGGTAACAAAGCGTGTTTCTTTATCCGATAGGCATGGTTTATAAATCAGTTCCAGCTCTTTAGCTTTTGCCTGTTGGTAAAAAAAGTTATACTGTTCATCCAGAATTTTATTTACCGACACCTCCGTTTTAGAAACGTTAACCAAACCAGCTTCAATTCTCGAAATATCAATAATATCAGTAACCGTGGCAATTAATCTGTCGCTGCTTTTATTTATGATATCGAAATAATGTTGTTTCTGTTCATTATCAATATCAGAATCTTGCAGGAGTCCAATAAAGCCTGTAATCCCGTTTAGAGGGGTGCGTATTTCGTGGCTCATATTATTAAGAAAAGCTGTTTTCAGGCGATTACTTTCTTCTGCTTTTTCTTTAGCCAGTATCAAATCAGTATTAAGCTGTTTTAGTTCTGTAATATCCTGGTTAATTACCTGAAAATGTTTTTCTCTATTCCAGATTACTTCTTTACGCCACACTTTTATGTACCTGATTTCTCCGTTTTTTCTCCGGATGCTTATTTCATAATTAGAGGTATCCCCGCCGGCTTGTCGGATTTTTTTCCTTTCCTGATGCTCCTGATAGCTTTTCTCAGTGTACCTTTCTACGGCACTGGTGTAAAGAAATTCATCAAGAGACGAGAATTCATAAATATCCAATAGCTCTTTGTTGACATAGATAGTTTTCCCTTCCTGGTTTACAATTCGAATACCTAATGGCGATTCATCGATGGAATGTTTGAAATTGTTTTCCGCCTGTTTGCGTTCTGTAATATCTTCAGCAACTTTAATATAGTTGATGATTTTGCCTTGCTCATCAAAAATGGGCGAAACAGAAGCTAATTCCCAAAACAATTTACCGTTTTTCTTTTTATTTTGAAACTCTCCTCGCCAAACTTCTCCCGATGTTATGGTTTCCCAAAGTTCTTTGTAAATTTCATCAGAATGTTCTCCGGATTTCAATATTCGGGGATTTTTCCCGATGGCTTCATCTAAGCTAAAACCAGTAATTTCAGTAAATTTCGGATTTGCATATTGCAGGTTTCCATCGGTATCAGTTATGGCTATAACAGAAGGACTTTGAGTAACGGCGGTAGAGAGTTTAATTAGTTCGATCTCTGCATTCTTGCGCTTGGTGATGTCCGTAAAGGCCGCGAGGAGGCCAGTATAAACTCCTTTATTAAAATAGGGAACTCCACCAACTAA
>JAIPAR010000089.1 GCA_021739985.1 Bacteroidales bacterium
GTGCTCTATATACAGCACATTGCCATATCCTCCTGCATTAATGCCTATTCGGGAAATCCATCCATCTTCAATAGCATGCAAGGGAATCCCTGTCTTTCCCTGCGTTTTTATATCTATCCCCGTGTGAAAGTGAGAACTACGCAATTCGCCGAAATTTCCGGAAAGAAAAATAGGAATATCCACAGGCTTTCGGAAAGAATCCACCGGGTGGTTTTTTTGCGCTTGCAACAGTGTGGAAAATAGGACCCAAAAAAGCGTGAAACTGATTGTTGAAAATGAAAAAGACTGATTTTGCTTGTGCATAGGGACTTCAATTAATGCTGCAAAGATAGAATTAGTCTTATCGTATTGATTCAGCCTTCAAGCAAATAATCAACCGGAATACTGACAGCGTAGAGTTTTCAGACCTTTTAGTCCTTTATTTAGGAGGGATTATGAACAAAATACAGGAGAAGGTAAGATTTGGCACCGTATAATTTTGAGATGTGCTGTTCCAATTTTACATTTGCATAAAATTGTACTTAGCAGAATGACAGATGTTTTCAAGATAGAGAGCCGGGTTACGGAGTTGGTGCAAAAGCACCAGGACCTGCAAAGGAAGGCTACTGCACTTGAAAAAAATGTGGGACAGTTAACGTCTAGGAATGAAGCTCTTGCACGTGAATTGGCTGAGTATAAAGACAAATATAAAGCCCTCCAGATAAGCAAAGCTTTCCTAAACCAAGGCGAAGATGCCCATTTAGCAAAGAAAGCCATTCAGGAGGTCTTGCGGGAAGTAGATAATTGTATTGCTCTTCTGGGTAATGATTGATACGATGGCTGAAGAACGAATTATACATGTCAACCTTGGAAATCTCCAGCTACCCGTCTGGGTGGAGAAGGACAATGAGTCCGATGAGGAACTAATTCGCCTGTCAGCGAAAATTATCAACAAAAGAATGCAAGATTATCAGATACATTTTTCTGATAAAGAAAAATTTGATATATTAGCAATGGTAACGCTGGAGATAGCCAGGGAGCTGGTTGTCGAAAAGCACCGAAAGGAAGTTGTTCTGGATGAGGAAGCTATCAGCAGGATAAGCCGAAAATTAGACCAAATCCTCGAAGAGTAAAATAAACGTTCTTTGATAAAAAACGAAAAAATTGCCCGCATTTTTCAACCCTGTGTTTGAGAACTCAACACTTTAAAAATTGTTGACCGCTCGGATAGCGTAAGGCAGGCCTCAACTCATTGAGTCTTTCTCCGGAAAGCAGTGGAAGCAAGAATCTATCCGGCATCTTCATACATGTCTTTATGGGGTTTTCAAACTCCTTTGAAAAATGTCGGGCTTTTTTAATTTATAAATTTTAACTAACTAATCTAAAAAATGGAATTTGTATATGCATTAATAGGATTAATCGTGGGGAGTGCCGGTATGTTCGGCATCAGGCAAGCCGCTTTTAAAAAGAAAAGCATCAGCATTATAGCTGATGCTGAAATGATCGCTGAACGTAAAAAAGAAGAGAAAATTCTGGAAGCTAAAGAAAGATTTCTGTCCCTGAAAGCTGAGCATGAAAACCGGGTGAATGAACGAAATAACCAAATCATCCAGTCTGAAAATCGAGCCAAACAGAAAGAACTCGCTCTTAATCAACGTAAAGAAGAACTCCAAAAACGGCAACGTGAACTGGAAATCAGTAAAAAAGAAGCCGATACTATTAAAAATAACCTGACTGCTCAACTCGCTCTGGTCGAAAAGAAAAATACAGACCTTGAACGGATGCACAAAGAACAAGTCGATAAATTGGAATCGGTTGCAGGTCTTTCTGCCGAAGATGCTAAAAATGAGTTGATTGAGTCACTTAAAAATGAAGCCAAATCAGAAGCAATGTCCTATATCAATGAGATTATGGACGAAGCTAAAATGACAGCGAATAAAGAAGCGAAACGTGTTGTCCTTCAAACGATTCAGCGCGTCGCTACCGAAACTGCCGTCGAAAATGCGGTTACGGTTTTTCATATCGAAAGTGATGAAATTAAAGGCCGTATCATTGGCAGAGAAGGTCGTAATATCAGAGCCCTGGAAGCTGCTACCGGCGTTGAAATTATTGTTGACGATACGCCTGAAGCCATTATCCTCTCTGCATTCGACCCTGTCCGTCGTGAAATCGCACGCCTCGCCCTTCATAAACTGATTACGGATGGTCGTATTCACCCGGCTCGAATCGAGGAAATCGTTCAAAAAACACAAAAACAAATCGAAGAGGAAATCATTGAAGTGGGTAAACGTACCGCCATCGACCTTGGTATCCATGGGCTGCATCCGGAAATTATCCGCTTAATCGGTAAGATGAAATATCGTTCCTCGTATGGCCAAAATTTGCTCCAACACTCCCGCGAAGTTGCAAACCTTTGTGCTATCATGGCCAGTGAATTAGGCCTTAATCCGAAAGCTGCCAAACGTGCCGGATTACTCCATGATATTGGAAAAGTGCCGGATGATGAACCTGAATTGCCACACGCTATTCTGGGTATGAAAATTGCCGAGAAATACAAAGAAATCCCGGAAATTTGTAATGCCATCGGTGCTCACCACGATGAAGTGGAAATGACCAGCATGCTTGCACCCATCGTTCAGGTTTGTGACGCCATTTCCGGTGCTCGTCCAGGCGCCCGCCGCGAAGTAGTTGAATCGTATATCAAACGTCTGAAAGACCTCGAAAATCTGGCTCTTTCCTATCCGGGAGTTCTGAAAACCTATGCTATTCAGGCAGGTCGTGAGCTCCGGGTTATTGTAGGTAGCGAAAAAATAAACGACGAAGATGCCGAAAAACTGTCATTTGATATTGCTAAGAAAATTCAGGATGAAATGACCTATCCGGGTCAGATTAAAGTGACAGTCATCCGTGAAACTCGTGCAGTTAATTACGCAAAATAATGATGATTCATCACTCAAAAGTATTGGTTACCGGGGGTGCCGGTTTTATTGGCTCCAATTTGGTTGAAACACTTCTGAATCAAGATAATAAAGTCGTATGTCTGGATAATTTTTCCACTGGAAAGAGGGAAAATGTCCAGGCATTTTTATCTCACCCTAATTTTCGACTTATCGAGGGAGATATTCGAAATCTGGACACTTGCCGTGAAGCCGTCAAATCAGTAGAGCATGTGCTTCACCAGGCTGCTTTGGGTTCGGTTCCCCGTTCTATTAATGACCCGATTACCTCCAACGAAGTAAATGTTTCCGGTTTTCTGAATATGCTGGTAGCCTGTAGGGATGAAGGTGTGAAGCGTATGGTTTATGCGGCCAGCTCATCCACCTATGGTGATCATCCGGATCTTCCCAAAGTGGAAGATAAAATTGGAAAACCTCTGTCTCCCTATGCTATTACCAAGTATGTCAATGAGTTATATGCAGAGGTTTTTTCAAAGCTCTATAAAATTGAAACCATCGGACTACGATATTTTAATGTCTTTGGACAGCGACAAGACCCTTTTGGTGCCTATGCTGCTGTGATTCCAAAGTTTGTAAAGGCACTTATAGAAAAGAATCCACCGGTTATCAATGGGGATGGAACACATTCCAGAGATTTTACCTACATCCAAAATGTGGTTCAGGTAAACCAATTAGCAGCCCTGGCTACTCATCCGGAAGCTCCCAATACAGTTTATAATGTAGCCTTTGGTGATAATACATCACTCAATGAACTCATGGCTATTTTAAAAGAGCTATTATCATCCTATGATGCTGATATTGCCCATGTGGAAGCAATCTACGGGCCTGAAAGGGCAGGAGATGTAAAACATTCCCTGGCCTCTGTCGATAAAGCTAAAAAGCTGCTGGGCTATCAACCAAGCCATGACATCCGCCGGGGACTTGAAGAAGCCGTTGACTGGTACTGGCATAATCTTCGGTAAATCCCATGTCTTCGCAGGCGCTTACAATTCGGTTTCATCCGTCTTTTTCAAGCGAAAAAGAATATATCCTCCGGGTATTATTCCAGGAATTTCTTCAAATCCCTGTTCAATTTGAACATCATGATGCTGACTGGTATGAGATTGTAATTCCATCCGGGCAGAGTCTTTTAATACGTGATGCATTTTTTGCCCGGATTGAGCACGAATCTTACCTGCATGCCAGCTATCTGCCGGCACCACCCGAAAGCAAAGCTCAATTTCCGGAAGATGATTTCCATACCATATGCCTTTTCGGGAAACCAGGGGTTTCTATGCTGGCAGATGGAAATCAATTAAACGAGAATGATTACATAGCCGCCTCCTTTTTGATGCTTTCACGCTGGGAGGAATCCTTATCCCATGAGGCTGCCGATGAGTATGGTCGATTTCCTGAATCGTCTCAATTATCCGTGAAATATGATTTTTTTCACAGGCCGGTTGTAAATGAATGGCTTGATGCAATTAAGCAACAGCTTGTGCAAAAAGGCTTTGAATGTCCGGCTACCCAACGGGCTTATTCGGTTTTCCCTGAACATGATATTGACATCGCTGATCGTTTCCCTGATATGCTTGCCTGGTTTAAATCGCTTGCTGCTGATATTATTCACTTCCGTCCCGGGGATGCTTTCCGAAATACCTGGCAAACAGGTTATCAAAAGTTTTTTAAAAAAGCTTCCGACCCCTTTGAGACTTACGAATACTTAATGAATCAGTCGGAGCGTTTTGGTTTACAATCGCGCTTCTATTGGATGCCCGGGCAAGGCATTAATACCGATGTTTACCCTTTTCAAGGGCGCCGGCTGCAAAGCTATCTGGAGCAAATCCAGGAACGAGGACATGCTGTAGGGATGCATCCGGGATTTAATACTTTTTGGGATGATGATCTTTTTGCAATTGAATATGAGCGCTTTACACGGACTTTCCCGGATGTAACTACTTTGAGGCGACATTTTTTGCAATTTAAAGTTCCCTATACTTTCAGGCAAACTGAAAAATTTGGATTTAACCTGGATACTTCTTTTGGCTTTAAAGATCGAAATGGCTTTCGTTGCGGAGTTTGCTATTCCTACCCCATGTTTGATGTCCTTGAGAAACGAACCATGAATTTGTGGGTATCTCCCTTTATTTTGATGGATGTTTCATTGCTTCGACTTAAATATGATGAACGAAAAGCCAGGCAAGAGTTTGAATCTTTATCGGACCAGGTTCGCAAGTATCAGGGCGATTTTCGATTTATCTGGCATAATAATAGCTTTGAGGTACAGGAATGGAAAGACCTGGCTGCCGGATATCCAGGCTATTTGCAAGTAGTGACCTCTAAAACCGGGGAACTGCTGTAAAACCTTTAAATACAAATTGATTTTGCGACCAAGTTCTTGGATAATCTTATACATTTGAAAATCGAAACCTACATATCAATACTAAATCCGATTGTATCCTATAATTTTAATATGAAAAGTATGAAAAACAGTATGCTCCTCGTTCTGCTGGCTTTGCTGAGTATAGCCGGAATGGCTCAAACAAAACTCTTTACCATTGATGATGCAGTTGTCGGTCAATACAGACAGTTTGCGCCTGAGAACTATAGGAATTTATCCTGGCGTGGGGAAACCAATTTGTTGACTTGGATTGAGAAGAATGAGTTAAAGCAAATGAATGAGATGGGCAAAGAAACTCAGTCTCTGCTTAGTCTTTCTGAATTGAACAAAGGAAGAGGTTCATTCATGACTGATTCTATGCGTTATTTCCCTCAGATTTTTTGGCTTGATAATCAATCGTTTCGCTTTACCTATATGGGTAATAACTATTGGTTTTCGATGGATAAGAAAGAAATCGTCAAACAGGTTGTTTTTCCGGAAGGTGTGAGCGGTCAGGAAGAATCTGAGAACGGGGATTTTGCCTATGTGAAAGATCATAACTTATTTGTATGGAAAGACGGAAAAGAAATAGCAGTCTCTATAGATGGAAAATATGGTCTTGTTTATGGCGAATCGGTTCACCGGAATGAATTTGGGATTGAAGATGGAATTTTTTGGTCACCCAAAGGAAATGCTTTGGCTTTTTATCGCATGGATGAAAGTATGGTGACTGATTATCCGCTGGTGGATGTGAGCGAGAGGGTGGCAACTTTGCGGAATATCAAATACCCGATGGCCGGAATGACTTCCCACCAGGTAAAGCTTGGGGTTTATCAGTTGAGCAGCGGACAAATTACCTATCTTCAAATTGAAGGTCCTGTTGATCAGTATCTTACAATGGTTACCTGGAGCCCCGATGAGAAATTCATATTTGTAGGCATATTAAATAGAGGCCAAAATCATCTTTCCCTGAATAAATACGATGCGGCTACCGGATTATTCATTAAAACACTTTTCGAAGAATCGCATCCCAGCTATGTTGAGCCGGAACATGCCCTGATTTTCCTGCCTGAAAATCCCACTCAGTTTTTATATCAAAGCGAGCGTGATGGATTTAATCATCTTTATTTGTATGATACGGAAGGAAAACTGATTCGACAGATAACAAGCGGAAAATTTGAAATCACAGGTTTTATCGATTTTGATGCAAAAGGAAAGCATATATATGTGGAGACCAATCGGGAAGACCCAAAGCAACGTCAAATAGAGAAAATATCACTTGATAAAGGAACATTCAAAAAACTTACGCCTCAAAAAGGAACGAATTCTATTCTGTTTAATGAAAATCAATCGAAATTTGTTTGCTTCAACACTTCGGTCGAAGTTCCTAATTTGATAGAAGTTTATGCTGAAAATGGCAAAAAGGTTTCTGAATTATTGCGTGCCAGGAATCCTTATGTAGATTATAAAATGGGCGAGATGAGTCTGTTTACAATCCCATCAGCTGATGGAACAACTCCTCTTGAATGTAGAATGATAAAACCGGTTGATTTCGACCCAACAAAGAAATATCCTGCCATTGTGTATGTGTATGGTGGTCCTCATGCTCAATTAGTTACCGATCAATTTTTGGGTGGCGCCCGTTTGTGGGAGTTTTATATGGCACAAAAAGGCTACGTGCTGTTTACGCTTGATAATCGGGGCTCAGCACATCGCGGCCGGGATTTTGAAAATGTTATCCATCGCCAATGCGGCCAGGCTGAAGTACTTGACCAAATGCAAGGGATTGATTTTCTGAAAAAGACTGGTTTTGTGGATGAAAACCGAATTGGAGTACATGGATGGAGTTATGGAGGATTTATGACTATCTCCATGATGGTGAATTATCCGGACGTATTTAAAGTGGGTGTTGCCGGCGGGCCGGTTATTGACTGGAAGTTTTACGAAGTGATGTATGGGGAGCGCTATATGGATACTCCTGAAGAAAACCCGGAAGGCTATGCGAAAACTTCACTCCTGGATAAAGCGAAGCAGCTGAAGGGCGATTTATTGATTATCCAGGGAGGAGTTGATCCTACCGTAGTTTCACAGAATAGCCAGGAGTTTTTAAATGAAGCGATTAAAGCGAAAAAACAAGTGGATTATTTTGTCTATCCAAATCATGAGCATAATGTTATGGGGTGGGACAGGGTTCACCTGATGGATAAAGTTACTCGATACTTTGAGAAAAACTTATAATCTAAATTCATTCAATTAGTTAGATTCATTTCCTTGAACACAAAAAGAAAAAGCTCATTATGTTTTGAGCTTTTTCTTTTTGGCAGCGGGGAATAATACATTATTCAGAATTAGCCGATACCCCGGCGAATTCGGGTATTTTTCAAGTAATGTTGCTTCTTCACCAACCCGATGCTGAAAATCTTCCGGATCGTGCCCACCCAGAAAAGTCCAGGTTCCCTGTCCAAATTCACTGTGAATGTAGCGAGCTTCACTTACTTTTTTGTTTTGACCCATGATAAGTACGTGTGGCTTAATGGTTTCCACATTAAATGAAGTGGTTTGGCCCATGAAACCCCGAACCATGGAGGTGTGATTCTGGCAGAGCATGGTAGGAACAGGATCCCATTTGGCAGAAAACTCAAATAAGGTAAAATAATCTTCTTCTTTGGCAACCTGCCTCGATTCTGTCATATCGATATTCGAATATTCGTAGCGCATCGGATCTTTAACCAGTTTAAAGTTTTGAAAAGCAAGGCAATTGGAATAATCGAGTTTTTCCTGAGCTTGCGGGTCAGCAGGGTCGCCATCAAACATATACTCACAGATATCGGTATTTTCAGCAGCCAGGGCGATATCGTACGAATCGGCCGCCGAACACATTGCAAACAAAAATCCGCCTTTAAACACGAATTCCTTGATAGTTTTAGCAACGGCCAGTTTGAGTTTAGATACTTTGGAATAACCGAGCCGGGCTGCCATTTCTTCGTTGGCAGCCACATCATCTTTATACCACTGCATATTTCGGTAGGCGGCATAAAACTTCCCATACTGACCGGTAAAATCTTCATGATGCAAGTGTAACCAATCGTATTTCGTCAAATCTCCCCGCAGGACTTCTTCATCATACACTACATCATACTTTATCTCAGCATAGGTGAGTGCAAGGGTTACTGCATCATCCCAGGGTTGCAGGTTCTTGGGAGAATAAACAGCAATTCGGGGAGCTTTTTCCAACTTCACCTGATCCATATTCACTTCCTCACGCGAAATTTCACTTAGGATTTGAATAACTTGCCCATCAGCAATTACTTCGTAATATACATCCCGGATAAGGCATTCTTTTTCGATATCTTTATAAAAGGAAACCAAAAAACTTCCTCCGCGGTAATTTAGCAACCAATCGATTTCGATTCCATTTTGAAGCGTCCAGTAGGCAATACCATAGGCTTTCAGGTGATTGGTTTGCTTCTCATCCATAGGGATTAATAAGCTTGCCGATTGGGCCGAAATTCCAGTAATGAGAAATA
>JAIPAR010000090.1 GCA_021739985.1 Bacteroidales bacterium
TTTCATCCGACTTTTCACGCATTCCTAAGGTGTAATAAATCCCTTTTAAACTGATAACTGGATTCATATCTTCAGGTTGCATGGTATGCGCCTGTTCCATATAGGGCAATGCTTTCCGAAGATATCCTTTACCTTCTTCCATCATCACATCGTATTTTTTCTGTTCATTAATAGGCAAATCTTTAGCAACCCCAAAAACTTCAACCGCTTTATTGTTGTATAATACACCGAGATTATAAATAGCATCGTAGAAATCAGGTTTTACTTCAATCGCTTTTAAATAAGCAGGTTCTGCATTAGCATATTCGCCTAGTTCATCATGCAAGGTTCCTTTGGCGAAATAATAGGTTTCGTTGGTAGGATTCTTTTCAATGGCTTTGTTAAGATAATCCAGAGCAGTAGCACTTTGATGATTCGTCAGGTAATAATTAATTAGCATGTCCATCAGCATGGTACTGGTTGAACCATATTTGTCTGCACCGGTTTGCAAAGTTTCAATGTACTTGTCGTTATTCCCAAGATTTTGATAAGCTATAGCTAAACTACGATAATTAAGCATTTTATCTTCATTTGTTTTGCCATAATCCATGCTAATAAGTTTGCCAAAACGATCAGCAGCCATTTGCCATTTTTCAGCTTTTTCAGCTGCTAAAGCAGAGTAATAATAAGCAAGGGTATCATATTTCATCAAACTTGATAAACGAATTGATTTATCGAATGAATTAATACTCTTTTCGTAATTAGCTTTATCCTGACTATTTAATTGATTAACAGCCTGATTAAAGTAAGAAATTGAAAGCGAATTCATCCGGGCATAGATGATATCATATGTGATATCCCAGTTACTGATATTTTTCTTATCCATGGCCAATCTTCCAAAAACTTGCATATCAGCATCATTTTTCATGATATCCAGCGTGTTCCATTTGGGATCAATCCAGTTCAAATTGATAGCTTTCATAAACGAATTCAGCGAAGTTTCAAGAGCATCCGGAGCTAAATCACAATACTCAGGAAGCTGTTTATCTACGCACTGGGAATGTAAAATCTGGTAAGTTTGTCCATGATACCACCAGGCTTTAGCATCATTGACAGTTTTAGGGTGAATCACAGCAGCATCGATAGATATTTTTGCTTTCTTGTAATTTTCAGTCTTCAAATAATTGATACAGGACTGAACCTTAGCACTTTGGGCAAAGCTTAGGTTGGCTAAAATACTTGCGATGACAAGTAAAAGAATTTTTCTCATGGCTTTTATGTTTAGTTTCTGTCTTATTACGCAAAAGTAAGTTGATTATTCCTACTTCACGTAAGTAATTGTTAAATTTTTAGTTACCAATATTCTTGCCATTATTCATTGGCATTTTCTTCTTCAAGTTCCTCCGATTCTTCAGATTCATCAATCTCTTCCTCTAGTTCATCCAATTCTCCATCGAAATCCTCATCGTATTCCAATGGTTCTGCCAGAGCGACCACTTCAGCCGGTTCATTTTCATCCCGCTGGATAGAAGCTACAGCTGCAATTGAATCATTATCTTTCAGTTGAATCAGTCTCACACCTTGGGTAGCGCGACCCATCACGCGTAAAGACGCAACTCCTAATCGAATAGTAAGTCCAGATTTGTTAATAATCATAATATCATCCAAATCGATTACAGAGATCATCGCAATCAGGCTACCCGTTTTTTCCGTAACATTGATGGTTTTGACTCCTTTCCCACCCCGGTTTGTGACCCTATAATCTTCTCTGGCTGAACGTTTTCCATATCCATTTTCAGATACAACTAAAATATCTTCGTTACCACCAACATCGGCAATTACAAATCCAACGACCTCATCGCTTTGCTCATTGGAAAGGGTAATTCCCCGAACCCCTGCGGCATTACGTCCAACGGGTCTTACTTTATTCTCATGGAAACGAATAGCACGTCCGGAACGGATGGCAAGCAAAATTTCATGATTGCCATTGGTCATCCGGGCGGCAAGCAACTGGTCGCCTTCTCTAACATTAATAGCAATAATACCTGATTGGCGTGGACGTGAATAAGCTTCCAACGAGGTCTTTTTAATGATACCTTTCGTTGTGCAAAGAACTATGAAATTATTATTGACATATTCTTCATCCTTCAGGTTTTTCACGTTGATATACGCTTTCACCTTATCATCTGAGTCAATAGTCAGGATATTCTGAATAGCACGGCCTTTGGAAAGCTTGGTACCTTCCGGAATTTCATATACTTTAAGCCAGAAGCACTTTCCTTTTTCAGTAAAGAAAAGCATGGTATTGTGCATACTGGCAATAAATAAATGCTCCACAAAATCCTCATCTCTCGTCACTGAGCCTTTTGCTCCCACACCACCTCGGTTTTGAGTCCGATACTCAATCAATGGAGTACGTTTAATATAGCCGAGATGTGAGATTGTAATAGCCATTTCATCATCCGAATAGAAATCTTCCGGATTCATATCTTCTGAAGCATATACAATTTCAGTCCGTCGAGCATCTCCAAATCGAGCTTTCAAATCAAGTAATTCATCTTTAATGATTTGCATCCGAAGTTCAAAACTTTCCAGGATTTCCTTCAAATGACTTATCAATCGAATCAGCTCATCGTATTCTTCTTTAATCTTATCACGCTCAAGTCCTGTTAATTTTTGAAGCCGTAATTCGAGAATAGCTTTAGCTTGAATTTCAGAAAGATGGAAATTTTCCATCAGGCCATTCTTAGCATCTTCTACTGTTTTTGATGCACGAATAAGGCTGATAACTTCATCCAGATGATCCAATGCAATCAGCAATCCTTCAAGCACATGAGCTTTTTTCTCCGCTTGCTCTAATTCATATTGAGTTCTCCGGGTTACGACTTCATGGCGATGTTCTACAAAATAATGAATCATCTCTTTAAGAGTCAATGTCCTGGGTCGTCCATCAACCAAAGCAATATTATTCACCGAAAACGAAGTTTGTAAAGCAGTGAATTTGAACAATTTGGTTAAAACCACATTGGAATTGGCATCCCTTTTAAGGGTAACCACCATACGCATACCGGACCGGTCGGATTCATCATTTACATTCGAAATTCCGTCGATTTTCTTTTCATTAACAAGATCAGCAATCTTTTTAATCAGCTCGGCTTTATTAACCATGTACGGAATTTCGGTAACGATAATTGACTCGCGTCCATGGTCATCTACCTCAATTTCTGCTTTTCCGCGAATCAATATTCGACCGCGGCCTGTTTCATAGGCTTCCTTTACGCCTTCATAACCATATATAATCCCTCCGGTTGGAAAATCCGGAGCTTTGATTATTGATGTAAGTTCTTCAATGGTTATATCATTATTATCAATATAGGCTATAATAGCTCTTACAGTATCTGTCAAATTATGAGGTGGCATATTGGTCGCCATCCCAACAGCGATACCGGATGCTCCATTCAAAAGTAAAACGGGCAGCTTGGTTGGCAAAACGGTAGGTTCTTCCAGCGAATCATCAAAATTTAACTGAAAATTAACCGTATTCTTATCCAGGTCAGCAAGGGTTTCTTCGGCAATTTTATTTAATCTGGCTTCTGTGTATCGCATAGCAGCCGGGCTATCTCCATCCACGGAACCGAAGTTACCTTGTCCGTCAACTAATGGATATCGTAGTGACCAATCTTGTGCCATCCGAACCATTGCTTCATATACGGATGAATCTCCGTGTGGGTGATATTTACCCAGAACTTCCCCAACAATCCTGGCCGATTTTTTATACGCTTTACCCGAGCTTACACCAAGTTCGTTCATCCCGAACAATACTCTTCGATGGACAGGTTTCATACCATCCCGCACATCGGGAAGTGCTCTGGAGACAATAACCGACATCGAATAATCGATGTAAGCAGATTTCATCTCCTCTTCGATGTTTATCTTAAGGATTTTTTCTTCGCCATTCATTTTTTTAATGCAATTACTATTCTATTTCAACTATTTATAAATCAATAATTTACATACGAAAATCATCGACTTCTTTTAAGAACACGAATGTACTTAAAATAGCCGAATTATTAGGGTTTAAATCAGGTATTTATTAACACTAAGTGTTTAAAAAATCTTAATTATCTTTCTGACCTTTAGGAATAATTCCATTTTGCTTGCGTTTAAAAGCTGGACAAATTGTCAGAGCGATAAAGTTTGCAAAGTTTTTGATAAACTTGCCACAAATTATTTTAGTATGGATTCTAAGTTTTCACAACAAATACGAGATGTACTCGCCTTCAGTCGTGAAGAAGCAGTAAGGCTTGGTAATGATTACATCGGCACCGAACATTTATTGCTGGGTATGCTCCGCGATGGCAAAGGTATCGCTATCGATATTCTTAATGAGTTAGAAATTGATTTAATCGATTTTCGTAAATCGATTGAAAACCAAATACGCAAGGACAAAGTTGTTAACATCACAGACGCTGGTGATATTCAGCTCCTTAAACCAACGGAAAGGGTGTTGAAGCTAATTTATCTGGAAGCAAGAGCTTTTAAAGATGCTGAAATTCATACCGGTCATCTGTTGCTTGCTATCTTAAAAGATCAAACAAGCCTGGTAACATTGTATCTGGAAGATCATCATGTGGACTATGATATCGTTAAATCGCGCATTGAAAGTTATCAACCTAAATCACAATCTGACTTTTCGGATGAAGGCGAGGAAGAAGAAGACCGCCCTGCTTTTGGGAATACCGGTAAACCTGGCAGTAAAGCAGCCAAAACAAACTCTGAAACACCGGTTCTTGACAATTTTGGCATTGATATCACCAAGGCTGCCCGTGATAAGAGGTTAGACCCTATTGTTGGCCGAGATATGGAAATTGAGCGCCTTGCCCAAATTCTCTCCCGGAGAAAAAAGAATAATCCGGTGCTTATAGGGGAACCAGGCGTTGGGAAATCTGCAATTGCTGAAGGCTTAGCTCTTCGAATCATTGAAAAGAAAGTTTCCAGGGTTTTATTTGATAAACGTGTCGTGTCGCTGGATTTGGCTTCAATTGTTGCCGGAACCAAATACCGTGGACAATTTGAAGAACGCATGAAAGCGATTCTGAATGAGTTATCCAAAACCACCAATGTGATTTTGTTTATTGATGAAATCCATACCATAGTCGGTGCCGGCGGTGCAACCGGGTCGCTGGATGCTGCCAATATGCTTAAACCGGCTCTTGCGCGTGGTGAAATTCAGTGTATCGGTGCCACCACCCTGGATGAATACAGGCAGCATATCGAAAAAGATGGCGCCCTGGAACGCCGTTTTCAAAAAGTGATGGTTGATCCAACCTCAGCGGATGAAACCATTGAGATTCTGAATAATATTAAAGAAAAATACGAAGACCATCACAATGTTACTTACACACCAGAAGCAATTCAAGCCTGTGTAAAACTGACCCAACGATATATCAGCGACCGGCATTTACCGGATAAAGCAATTGATGCCCTGGATGAAAGTGGTTCCCGTGTACATATTAGTAATATCAAGGTTCCCAAGCGTATTGAAGAACTTGAAAAACAAATTACCGAAGCGCAACAAAATAAAGTGGCAGCTGTAAAAAGCCAAAACTTTGAGAAAGCGGCCAGTTTCCGTGATTTCGAAAAGCAACTTCAAAATGACCTGGAAAACGAACAAAAGAAATGGGAAAAAGACCTGAAAGATCATCGGGAAATAGTAGATGAAGAAAAAGTGGCCGAAGTTGTTGCCATGATGACCGGCGTACCTGTTCAGCGAATTGCTCAGGCTGAAGGTTCCCGGCTGCTTAGTCTCGCAGAAGAAATCCGAAAGAAAGTCATTGGTCAGGATGAGGCAATCAATAAAATTGTCAAGTCCATCCAACGCAACCGGGCCGGCCTGAAAGACCCAAACCGTCCTATTGGCTCATTCATCTTTTTAGGTCCCACTGGTGTCGGAAAAACTCAGCTGGCTAAAATCCTCGCTGAGCAACTTTTCGACTCTAAAGAAGCGCTTATTCGGGTTGATATGAGCGAATACATGGAAAAATTTAGTGTTTCACGTCTCGTCGGAGCGCCTCCCGGCTATGTTGGTTACGAAGAAGGGGGACAGTTAACTGAAAAAGTCAGACGGAAACCCTACTCTATCATCTTACTTGATGAAATTGAAAAAGCCCATCCGGACGTTTTCCATCTGCTCCTGCAAGTGCTCGATGAAGGCCAGCTTACAGACAGTCTGGGTCGTCGCGTTGATTTTAAAAATTCCATTATCATTATGACTTCCAATATCGGAACGAAACAATTGAAAGATTTTGGAAAAGGTATCGGTTTTTCATCGAAAGCTCAGGATGATTTGGATGATGAATATGCGAAGTCCGTGATTCAGAAAGCATTAAAAAATGCCTTCGCACCCGAGTTTTTAAATCGAATTGATGATGTCGTAACTTTCAATACTTTGAAACGCGAACATATCCATCAAATTATTGATATTGAATTAGTTGGATTATATAAACGTGTCAGCGATATGGGATTTGAATTGAAGCTGACCGATAAAGCGAAGGATTTTATTGCTGAAAAAGGATACGACATCCAGTTTGGAGCCCGGCCACTCCGCAGAGCTATTCAAAAATACCTGGAAGACAAGATGGCCGAAATCATTATACGGGCTAATTTAGTTCAGGGAACCATCATCCAGGTGGATCTTGATCCTGAAGAAAACATAACAGTACATGTTGAATAGAAAAAAAAATCCGGTCACTGACCGGATTTTTTTATATCAAATTTGCATATAAATCGAATTCATCTGCCTCGTTAACAAGGCATTGTACAAAACTTCCAAGTGGAATTTCCTGGTCAGTTTCAATCAAGACTTCCCCATCTACTTCAGGACTGTCGAACTCAGTACGCCCGATATAATACGTTCCCTCTTGACGGTCAATCAATACTTTAAATACTTTCCCAACTTTCTGCTGATTAATTTCAGCAGATATTTCTTGTTGCAATTGCATGATTTCATCTGCGCGTTTTGCTTTGATGTCCTCTGGAATCTCATCTTTGAAAGTGCGGGCGCCGTAAGTTCCTTCTTCTTCCGAATAGGTAAAAACTCCCAGTCGCTCAAAACGAACCTCTTTTACAAACTTTTTAAGAGCCTCAAACGCTTCTTCAGTTTCTCCGGGATGTCCAACCAGTAAAGTTGTTCGCAAGGCAATTCCGGGCACCGTTTGTCGGATTCGTTCAATCATTTTATAGGTATGCTCCTGATTAATATTCCGTCGCATATTAGTAAGAACCTGATCATCAATATGTTGAAACGGGATATCCAAATAGGCACATATTTTTGGCTCCGAAGCCATAATTTCAAGGGTCTCATGCAGGAATTTTGTTGGATAGGCATAATGAAGCCGAATCCACTCAATCTTTTCGATGGCTGCCAATCCCTTTAGTAAATCTGCCAGGCGATTCTGATGATACAAATCATGGCCATAATAAGTCAAATCCTGAGCAATCAGGATTAATTCCTTAACTCCGGAATTGGCTAGTTGTTGAGCCTCCCGAATTAGTTTTTCAATAGGTACGGATTGATGTTTTCCCCGAATGCCCGGGATAGCACAGAAAGAGCAGGTTTTATCGCAACCCTCAGAGATCTTCAAATAGGCGAAATGGCTCGATGTTGTAACAAATCGTTCCTCTTCGCGATTAATATCATACTGATAATTAAGCTTTTGAAGAATTGCCGGGATATCTTTTACGCCAAAAATACCATCTGCATCCGGGAATTCCTTTAGCAGTTCAGGTTTGTAGCGTTCGGATAAACATCCCATCACATATACCTCTTTGACCTTCCCCTGTTTTTTAGCTTCCAGTTGTTCCAGAATCACATCAATGGATTGCTGTTTGGCATCATTGATAAAACCGCAGGTGTTGATAACAACAGCATCCGCTTTAACCACATTGCTTTCATAGCGAAGGTTAACAGGGTTATGTTTAAGCTGAGCCATTAGATGTTCGGTATCAACCAAGTTTTTGGAACAACCCAGGCTAATTATATTGATTGTTTTAATTCGTCTTTTTTCCATGTTTATTGATTAAACAGCGAGTCCACAAATTCTTTTTTACGGAAAAGCTGCAGGTCATCTATTTTCTCACCAATACCGATATATTTAACCGGAATTTTGAACTGGTCAGATATGCCTATAACGACACCACCTTTGGCGGTTCCATCAAGTTTTGTTAAGGCCAGAGCAGTAACTTCAGTAGCCGCGGTAAATTGTTTAGCTTGTTCAAACGCATTTTGACCGGTTGAGCCATCGAGCACGAGCAGCACTTCATCGGGAGCAGTTGGAGATAGCTTTTGAAGAACTCGCTTAATTTTACCAAGCTCATTCATCAGGTTTACTTTATTATGCAATCGGCCGGCGGTATCAATAATTACGATGTCAGCCTTAGCATTAATTGCAGATTGAAGGCTGTCAAAAGCAACCGATGCCGGGTCAGAGCCCATTTGTTGCTTAATAATTGGAACATCCACTCTTTTAGCCCAAATTTCGAGTTGTTCGATGGCAGCGGCACGGAAGGTATCCGCCGCTCCCAACATCACTTTTTTGCCTTGTTTTTTAAATTGAGAAGCCAATTTTCCAATAGTGGTTGTCTTCCCCACTCCATTTACTCCAACAACCATAATGACATAGGGGAAAGGGCGTTCCTCAATCGAGAAGTTTTCGACATCAGTACTGGCATTTTCTTCCAAT
>JAIPAR010000091.1 GCA_021739985.1 Bacteroidales bacterium
GCGCTAACCCGGCTGATGCAAAACCGGACTTCCATTATTATTGCGCATCGTTTATCAACGATTGTGAATGCCGATGAAATTTTTGTGATGCAAGATGGCGAGATTATCGAACGAGGTAGGCATGAAGATTTAATCAAATTAAATGGCACCTATCGGAAACTGCATGATTTGCAAGTTTTCAGCTAAGCAATTATTCTTATCAATTTAAACTGAAACGATATGAAAATCAGTGGATTTACAATGGGCAAGAATGTATCGAAACTCTATTATCCGATACGTCAGGCTATTGAGTCAATTCTTCCTATATGCGATGAATTTGTGGTGGCTTTAGGAAATTCAGATGAGGATGATCAGTCGCGTCAGGAAATTCTGGCGATAAACAGCCCTAAAATCCGCATTATAGATACCGTTTGGGATATTGAGAAATATCCGCGTGGAATGGAAAATGCACACCAGACTGATATTGCCAAATCCTATTGTACAGGTGATTGGCTATTCTATGTACAAGCGGATGAAGTTGTGCATGAAAAAGATTTGCCTTTTATTCGTCAAAATTGCGAGAAATATCTGAATGACAAGGAAGTAGAAGGCTTTGTGTTTGATTATTATCATTTTTGGGGAGATTATAATCATTATCATTTTTCGCATAAATGGTATAAACATGAAATTCGGATTATACGAAATGATGCGGAGATTCATTCCTGGGAATCCGCTCAATCATTTCGTCGAATTCCAGGCTTCGAAGGACTCAATTACCGTCAACAGGAAGGAACTTTTAAGCTGAAGGTAGTCAAAGCGAATGCGCATATTTATCATTACGGATGGGTTCGCCCTCCCCGATTGATGCGCACCAAAAATAAAGCGCTCGATACCATTCATAAAGGCAAAGAATGGGTTGAAAATGCTGCCCAGCACAAAGCTGAATTATATGATTACGGCCCTCTCGATCGTGTACAGATTTTTAAAGGGAGTCATCCGGCAGTCATGAAAGAATGGATGAAGAAATTCGACTGGGCCGATGAGCTTCAATATTCAGGTCCCATCAGCGAAATGCGGAAAAAACATAAGCATGAACACATTCGTTACCGTGTACTAACCTGGATAGAAAACAATCTGTTGGGTGGTAGAAACCTGGGAGGATTTAAAAATTATATCCTTCTTCGGAGATAGAATTTGTTAGGCATGAACAAAAAACAATGTGTACTGTTTTTATCCCTCAAAACAGACCATTTAATCAATTACATCAGGTATGAATTATCAGGCAATTTTTGACCGGCTTTGGGTGGATTACAGACTTCAGAATCCGGCGGTAGAGAAAGTGTATAATCTCTTTGAATCGGAAGGAGAGCAAGTAATTAATGATCATATCGCTTTCCGCACGTTTCAGGATGCGCGTGTCGGCGTTGATGTCTTAGCCACTCCTTTTCTAAAGGCTGGTTATCAGCAAAAAAATGAATATTTCTTTGCTGAAAAGAAATTACGAGCCGTTCATTTTGAACATGAAAGTGATGAACTTGCTCCCAGAGTCTTTATCAGTGAATTATTATGGAAAGAATTTAGTCCTGAATTTCAAGCGATTATTGAGAAAACACTCGATAAAATAAAGTTGGATGAAATTAATGCGGATGAATTGATTTATGCAGGGGTAATTTGGGGAAGTATTTCCCATGAAGTGTATGAACATCTTCGTAAGGAATCAGAATATGCTGCATGGCTATATGCCTTCGGGTTTCGGGCCAATCATTTCACCATCAGTGTTAATCATCTAAAAAAATACACAGAAGTTGAATCGGTTAACACCTTACTCAAAGAGCATGGCTTCCGGATTAATGACTCAGGAGGTGAAATAAAAGGCAGCAAATCCATCTATCTGGAGCAATCAAGCATTAAATCAGGTTTTGTGCCTGTAAATTTTATTGAAGGAACCATTGAAACACCCGGCTGCTATTACGAATTTGCCAAACGATATCCAACCGAAAATGGAAAGCTGTATGGCGGCTTCGTTGCCGATTCAGCCAATAAAGTCTTTGAAAGTACCGATTTGAAGTAATAAAAATGCCGGGCAGCTACCCGGCATTTTTAGTTTATTTCTTGGCTTTGTTCAACACTTCATCCAGTGTTTCCTGATCTACTGATCTTGAATAAATATCTTCCAATAAATGATTGTATTTCGCATATAAAAACTTCCTGCGAAGCTTCAAGGTTGGAGATAATTCGCCACCAGCTGTACTCCAATCTTCACAAACCAACCTGAACTTCTTGATTTGCTCGATAGGACTCAGTTTCGTATTTATTTCCGTAAGCTCATTTTCGTACAACTCGATGATTTGAGGCAATTTAACCAGCTCCAGGTTGTCACGGTAGGTAATCTTGCGATGCGAACACCAATCGTGTAAATAGCTGAAATTGGGTGAAATAAGGGCAGCAGCAATTTTTTCATTTTCCCCAACCACCATTGCCTGCTCAATCAGGAAGGATTCTTTCAGTTTATTTTCAATGACCTGAGGAGCAATGTATTTCCCGGCTGAATTTTTAAAGATTTCTTTCTTCCGATCCGTAATTTTCAGGAAGCCATCTTCAAATACACCCACATCTCCGGTATGGAACCAACCTTCTTCATCAATTACTTCGGCTGTTGTTTTGGGGTCTTTGTAATAACCCATCATTAAGCCGGGACCTTTATACAAGATTTCGCCATCCTCAGCAATCTGAACTTTAACACCATCAATCGGAAGACCTACGGTTCCAAAACGAATCCGTGGCCAATAGGTATAATTTACAGATATAACCGGGGAAGTTTCCGTGAGACCATATCCTTCGATAACTTTAATATCGGCGGCCCAGAAAACACGGGCTAAGCGAGGTTGCAAAGCAGACCCTCCGGAAACGATAATCTGAACTTTCCCACCCAGGGCATCCTTCCATTTACTAAACACCAGTTTGCGAGCCAGTTTCAATTGTTTTTCGTATAACCAACCATTAGCCCCATTCAATTCATAGCGAAGACCAAGATTAACAGCCCAGAAGAAGATTGATTTTTTTACACCTTTCAAATCTTTTCCTTTGGCGATGATTTTGTCGAAGATTTTCTCGAGTAAGCGAGGAACTGTATTTAAACCTTCTGCATTGATTTGCTTGATATCATCGACGATAGTGCCCATATTTTCAGCATAATAAATGCGAATCCCTTTATATTGTAAATGATAATTCATCATTCGTTCATATACATGGGAAAGAGGCAGGAAAGAAAGGAATTTGTGACGGTGATCAAGCGGTTGAACCACGGACGTTGATATAGCATTGTGAACGAAATTCCTGTGAGAAAGCATAACCCCTTTTGAAAGGCCGGTAGTTCCTGAAGTGTAAATAATGGAAACGATATCTGATTCTTCAACTCCTTCTTTTATCTTCTCAACAATTGGAAGTAACACATCCATTTTACCCTGACATGCCTTGAGAATTTCTTCCCAGTTAGTTGCTCCCTCCACTTCATCGAAAGTATAAACCATTTCGATTTTTTCGATTTCATCAGCAATCGGCTTAATCTTTTTATAGAGAATTTTATCCGAAACGATAACAATTTTCACTTCTGAATGCGAGAGGATATGTACATATTCCTCCTGGCTAATCGTTGGATAAACCGGTACGTGAATAACTCCAATCTGAGCCATGCCCATATCAACAAAATTCCATTCAGGTCGATTGTTGGTAATAGTTGCAATTTTATCTCCTTTTTGAAATCCCATGGCGACAAGACCGCATGAAACCTCGTTGACTTTTTGCAAGTAATCGGCGGATGAGAAATGCTCCCATTTGCGGTTTCTTTTCACGGCCAGCGCATCCGTATGACTGGCATAACTCGTTTTATAATTCTCTAAAAAATCGAAGGTCCTTTTGATTTCCATATTCTTTGGTTTAGATAGCGCAACAGGTTTACGACATAGAAAAATTCAAATACTTATTTTTAAAACAGGGCAACAATTTAGTTAAAAAATCGTTAAGAAATATTCTGTGTTTTGATTCTTTAAATGTGTGAATTGATAAGGTTTTATCTAAGAAAATGCTTTTGAAAAACATATAGAAACTATCCATGCAAGGCATTTTTATTGCTACTTTCGGTGGCAATTTGCAACACAGAATATCCCCGTGAGAGTGAAGCAATCACTTTCTAAGGCAATGAATCAGGAAATCGTAAAAACAATCAAATGAAGAAGAAGTATATCTTATTTATTGTAGCAGCACTGCTTATCGCAGTTATACCGGTGTATAATTATTTCACCGCTGAAGAAGAGGCTGAAAGTATTGTCGTTGAAGTTAAAAAAGGTCCGCTTGAAATTACTGTCAAATCCACCGGCGAGCTTCAAGCTGAGCGTTCACAGGACATACAGGGACCGTCGCTCCGAAACATTGGGGTTTGGCGAATTAAAATCACCGATTTAGTTCCCGAAGGAACGGTCTTACAGAAAGGGGATTATGTAGCCCAGTTAGATAAAAATGAAATCGATCAAAAACTGGAAGAAGTAAGAGAGCAGGTTCAAAAGGTAGAAACCCAATATGAACAAACGCAATTGGATACAGCCCTGGAATTACGAAGTCTCCGCGATCAGCTTATCAATTTAAAATACTCAGTGGAAGAAGCTGAAATAGAAGCCGAAGAATCCGTTTTTGAATCTCCGGCTACCAAACGGCAGGCAGCCATCAAACTTGATAAAGCCGAGCGAGCCCTGGAGCAGGCGAATGAGAATTATGCACTAAAAGTTGAAAAGAACAAAGCCAGCATGATGGAAGTTCACATTAATCTGACGCAACAAAAACGAAGATTAAGCAGCATTCAGGAAGCCATGGATGAACTGACTATTTTCGCCCCGGAGCCGGGTATGGTTATCTATCATAAGGAATGGAATGGCCAGAAACGGAAAGTTGGTTCCGAAATCGATAGCTGGAATCCAACCGTTGCTACGCTCCCCGATATGTCTTCCATGATTTCGAAAACCTATATCAACGAGATTGATATCAGCAAAATAAGTAAAGGACAGCAGGTTATCGTCGAAATTGACGCATTCCCGGGTAAACAATACGAAGGAATTGTTACTGAAGTGGCAAATGTTGGTGAGGACTTATCGAACTCGGATGCCAAGGTATTTGAAGTGTTGATCAAACTACTTGGAAATGATTCTATTCTACGTCCTAGCATGACAACCAGCAATTTAATTAAAATTGATAACAAAGAAAATGTTCTTCAGATTCCACTGGAAGCCATCCGAAATAATGATTCACTCACCTATGTAATTAAAGAAAATGGCTATTCACCCGTGAAGCAAATTATCGAGCCGGGCGTTGCAAACGACCATTTTATTGAAGTAGTGCAAGGCCTTGCCGAGAAAGATATTGTTTATCTTTCAAATCCTGAAAACTTAAATGAACTGCCGTACGAAGGGCTGGAGATTTATCAAACCATTCTTGATAAGCGAGAAAAACAAAAACAGGAAGAACTGGAGCGCATGGAAGCTGAGAAAAACAAGCGTGATTCTCTTGGACAGAATATGCCGGCCGGACCGCCTCCCGGGGGTAATTTTAAAATGAGATCCGGAGGACCGATTATCCGAATAATCCATTAAGATGCGAACCAGTATTATTAAGCGCTACTGGCATGATATACAGATTGCCGTAGAAGCCATTCAAGCGAATCAAGTCAAATCATTCTTAACCGCACTCGGTATCATTTTCGGTGTTGCAGCTGTGATTAGTATGTTGGCGATTGGAAATGGTGCCAAAGAAGAAATCCTGGAACAAATGAAGATGATTGGAGTGAATAATATTGTGATTACTCCGGTTACCGAAGATGAAAACCAAGCAGCTACCAGCGAAGATACCCGCGAGGAATCCAAAGAATTCAGCCCAGGGCTGACTTTGGCCGATGCAGAAGGCATTGCTCACATTTTACCCAATATCAATCGAATTAGCCCTCATATCTTTTACGATTCCTATGTGATTTTCGGAGAACGCCGAAGTCCCGCCAAGCTGGAAGGTGTGAGTGTTGATTTCTTTGAATTATTTGATTATCAGGTTGCTGAAGGCGAATTCTTCAATGACTACCATCTCGAAAGCGGTGCTCCGGTTTGTATCATTGGGAGCGATATTGCCACTCAATTCTTTGATAAAACCAAACCCATTGGAAGCTATTTGAAATGCGGACGTGAGTGGCTTCAAGTTGTAGGAGTTCTTGAAAAACGCAATGTAACCACAAGTTCTATCGGAAAAGTAATAGGAGGCAATTCGAACGCCAAGATTTATATTCCGATTAAAACGATGCTGATGCGCTATACAAATCGCTCGTTAATCACCAACGACCTGCTCAGTGGCAATTTTGATGAAGAAGAATCCGGAACTAAAAAGCGAAGCAACTATCATCAACTCGATAAAATTATCCTGCAGGTAAAGGAAACGGAAGGCTTGAATCCAAGCGTAGAAGTTTTGAACCGATATTTCATCCGCAGACATTCAGGTGTTGAAGATGTTGAAATCACTGTGCCTGAATTGCTACTAAAACAGCAACAAAAAACGAAAGATATCTTTAATCTTGTGCTGGGTGCAATTGCCAGTATCTCATTAATTGTTGGCGGAATTGGTATTATGAATATTATGTTGGCCAGTGTGATGGAACGAATCCGGGAAATTGGTACCCGTCAGGCTATTGGTGCCAAACGCAAAGATATCGTCGTTCAATTTTTAGCTGAATCAACCTTAATTAGCATTGTTGGAGGTATCTTCGGAATTTTTCTGGGCGTTGTCCTCTCCCATCTTATTAGCCATTTTGCTGAAATTAAAACGATTATATCAGTCTGGTCTGTGGTGATTGCATTTGGTGTGTCGGCTTCTATCGGAATCATTTTTGGTTACGTTCCAGCCAAGCGAGCATCTGAAAGAGACCCGGTTGAATCCTTGCGCTATGAGTAATTTGATTTGAAAAAACAATCATTCTATGTAGAAATTCGTATCATGAAAAATAAATTACACACAATTGCGATAAGCATAATTATCACGTTAACATCAGTTTATCATGCTATATCTCAACAAAAAATTGAACTGACGCTTGAGCAAACCATTCAATTAGCCAAGGAGCAGTCCTATGATGCATTGATTGCCAGGCATACTTACCTGGGGAATTACTGGGAATACCGGACCCATTTGGCCAATTTGCGCCCGAATGTAAATCTTAATTCTACGCTGCTTAATTACCGGAATTCCATTGAAAAGGTATCCACCACCGAAGGTGATGTCTTTTATTATGGAAATCAAAACTCATCGAGCGTGAACCTCAATGTTGAACAAGCAATTCCATTTACCGGCGGATCATTCTTTCTTCAGTCAGATTTAGAACGACTTGATGATTTTTTGGATGTTGATTCGCCCATAGATTACTCCTCCTCTCCTTTTCGGATTGGGTATTCTCAGCCTCTATTTTCATTCAACAGTCTTAAATGGGAACGAAAAATTGAACCGGTTTTATTTGACGAAGCCAAGCGCTCCTATATTGAAACGATGGAAGATGTTTCCATCAAAGCGATTAATTACTTTTTCGAGTTTGCCAACTCCCAAATCGACCTTGAAATAGCTAAAGTCAATTATTCGAATAATGATACTCTCTTTAAAATTGCACAAGGGCGATTCAATATCGGCACAATCGCCAAGAACGATTTATTGCAGTTTGAGCTGGGCTTTTTAACCGCTCAGTCGGAATTAAAAGCAGCGCTGTTGAATTATGAAAGCAAGCAGTTTCAGCTTCAATCATTCCTTGGGTACAATAATTCGGTCAATTTAGAGCTAATCATCCCGGAAAATACACCCAAAGCCATTATTGCCTATGAGCAGGTTCTAGAACTGGCACAAAAAAACAATGTACAAATTATTTCACAACAAAGACGATTACTGGAATCAGAACGGGAAGTTGCACGGGCGAAATCAGAAAGTCGTTTTCAGGCTGATATGTATGCTTCGTATGGATTTACCAATCAAAATCCTGTGTTGGTAAATGCTTATCAGGATTTAGATAATTCGCTCATGGTCAATATTGGTTTCACCATGCCTCTCATTGATTGGGGAAAAGGAAAAGGAACCGTACAGATAGCCAAATCGAATCAGGAAGTGGTGCAAACAGCTGTGCGTCAGAATTTAGTTGAGTTTGAACAAAATATTTACCTGAAAGTCAGAGAATACAACATTCAGGAAGACCAGTTTTTAATTGCTGCCAAGTCGGATACCGTTGCCATGAGCAAATACGAAGTAACCAAGCAGCGTTTTCTAATTGGCAAAATAGATGTTCTGCAATTAAATATCGCCCAGACCGAGAAAGACAGCAACCGGAGGGGTTATATTTCTGCCTTGCGGAATTATTGGCTAAACTATTATACCTTGCGAAAACTTACGCATTTCGATTTTATCGAAAACAAAGCTATTGAAGTAGATTTTGACCAACTCTAAGCCGTTAATTTCTTTATTTTTGCCGGCATGATTTACCTGATATTAACCATTATCTGTTCAACCGGCATTGGTATCCTGTTTAAAGCAATGGGTAAGTATCAGGTGCCTATATTACCTTCAATTGTCATCAATTATTTTGTGGCATTAGCCATTGG
>JAIPAR010000092.1 GCA_021739985.1 Bacteroidales bacterium
GCCTCTTTACTTGGATTACCAAGCGGTACTTCTATCCTTCATTCGATTCTTACCGGGAATATGCTGGGCTATTTTAGAATGGCGCAGGGTAGATTAATTGCAACAGGAGTTATCGCTCCTACTACTTTATGTCCCGGACAATCGGTTTCGGTTCCCTATACAAAAACGCATACGGCAACAGGTGGAAATGTGTTTACGGCCCAACTATCCGATGCGAATGGTAGTTTTATAAATCCTGTTTCTATTGGGAGTTTAACAACAACTAGTAATGGAACAATAAGCTGCACAATACCTCCTGGAACTCCCACCGGAACAGGCTATCGTATTCGGGTCGTTGGTAGTATTCCCGTGGTTGGGGGAACTGATAATGGTACGAATTTAACTGTAAATAGTTCTGTTGTCCCACCCGTAACGGAAGGAGAATTTATTTGTATTGGTGCAGGAAGTCAGTCTGTAACCCTGACGGCAAGTGGTGGTGTTGCCGGTGATTTATATAATTGGTATAATAGTCCTTCTGGAGGAACTCCCCTGCAGTCTAGTAGTAGTACAACCTACTCACCTACCGTTTCCGGAGCTACAACCTATTATGTTACGATTCGGAATACTTCCGGATGTGAGAGTGATTTAACACCCGTTTTAGCCGGTTATCCGCCTTCATCGAATGAAGAACAAAATGAACCAGGGGATGGCGTATGGAAGGCACATGTGTATGATGGAACCAATTTCGATACGTATTATGGCTCCTATGAAACTGCAGCGGCTGCTTTTAATGAGAGTTTTGGAGGAAGTTCGGCCTGTTTTCCCATTTCTTCCGAATATGGTTCACAAACGATACAAGCAGAGTCTTTCTCTGTACGCTATCTGATGGCTAACTTTCCCAAAGGACTGTATTCAGTCGATTTAGGTTCTGATGATGGTACAAAATTATATGTTGGTAATGATTTAATGTGTAACAATTGGGCTGACCAAAGTTATGTAGTCCATGCCGATGTCTTATTTGCTGTTAGTGAAGAATCTATCCTAAAGTTTGAATATTATGATAATGGAGGTGGAAATCAGGTTTCATTTGAGAGTATTACTTTGATCCTTGAAAACACCCTCACTCAAAACTTAAACCAGGAATTAATGCTGGGAGAAGTTGGATTGGCCATCAGTGGTGACGAGTATGGAGTGATTCCAACAGGGATTGAGATATCAGGTTCAGGATATCAGTGGACTTATTCTCTTACGCCGGACGGTTCACGAACTGTTATTTATGGGGCTATCTTATCCACTTTAACCCCAAATACAGCCTTGCCTCCCTTTAATTCGCCCGGTACGTATTATGTGCGTAGAAACGGCGTATTATTGAGTAATAATAATGTAAATCCTACCTTGGCCTATGCAACCAATGAATCCAATCCGGCCGTTGTAGTTGTTTATGCCGGACTGATGGATGAATATAGAACAGAGTCTTCCGGATTATGGACTGACCCAATCTGGCAACAAAGGCACACCAATGATACCTGGTCAAATCTGGGAACCCATCCGGCCGCTTTATCCACTTACACGATATTCCCGGTAGTGAAAGCCATTGCAACAAGTGCCAGCACTACAGCTACAATGTCTCATACTATTTCTATTCCTGCCGGGGTTGAAAGTGGCGATTTGATTTTAATTTTTTGGGAAGATGTGAGTACCAGCACTACCCTTGGATCCTTTTCAGGCTATACGACGCTTGTGGACATAAATAGTAGTAATATGCGACGAAAAATCTATTACAAGGTCGCTAATGGAAGTGAGGGAACTTCTTTAACGGTTACAACTTCTGCCAGTGAACTAAGTGCTCATGTGTGCTACCTGATTGATGCCGGTTCTTATACCGGAACACCTTATATTAGTTCTGCTCATACAGCTACAAGTTCAAGTCCCAATCCACCAAGTTTATCTCCTTCAGGTGGGACTGGCAAGTTTGTATGGATTCCGGTTGTACTTGCCGGTGAAGTAAATACATACACCGCTCCGGCAAATTATACTGCGGTTGCCGAGAGCCATACAATTTATGCGAGTAGTTCAAACTCCCATTGTCAAGTAATCACCGCATTTAGACAGTATGAAGCTGCAACCGAAGATCCGGGAGCATTTGGGCTGGGACAATCGGCTCCTTTTCACAGCTATACTTTAGCAATTAGAGGGGCCACTGTAACAAATCCCAAATCGGTAGCGACTATTCGCGATGGACATACTGCAACCGTAAACGCCAACAAGAATATCGACTACCTTACCATTAATTCAGGTGGAACCTTGTTAGTGCAAAATGGGATTGGTCTGAATGTTTCTTCCGGAGCAGGCTTGACCCTGGAAACGGGTGGAAAAATTACCGTGGCAGGCACAGGATTGATAAACGGAGCCGGACTGTATGCGCAGAATGCAGGAAGCACCTTGGAAGTTGGTTCCACCAGTGGAATTGCATCCAGCGGTGCTACCGGAAATATTCAAAACACCGGTACTCGTACCTTTAGCGCCGGAGCTCATTTTGTATATAATGGTTCTTCTGCTCAAGTTACTGGTTCCGGTCTTACGCAAAATACCCCCGGCAATCTTACCATTGATAATGCAGCTGGAGTAACTCTTTCAGCCGCAACCACTATTAGCGGGATTTTAACGATGACTGCCGGTAAACTTAATACCACCACTTCTAACCTGCTTTACCTGACAAATACTTCGGTTGGAGCAGTGGTGGGTGGCTCTTCCACCAGCTTTGTTGATGGTCCGCTTCGACGAAAACTACCTGAATCACTGGTATCCGGTTCAACTTATACATTCCCGGTGGGTGATGTTGCCAGCTACCTTCCTTTTGCATTAGTGAATCCTACAACCGATATCGGAATAATTTATACTACTGTTGAAGCCTTTACGCCAATACCTGGAGCCACCATGGATGCTAGTCTGGATTCCCTAAGTTCCGATGAATATTGGTCACTTGCCGTTAATGGGAGTTTCACTTCCAGTAGTGTTTCAATAACGAGACCTACCGCTATTTCTCCTTTTGATGTAATTGCCGGAAGTACAGCTGCCGCCGGACCTTATACCTACCTGGGTGGAACAAGTGTGGGTACGTATGGCATAAGTAATTCCCTTGCAATAGGTTCCAACCGATATTTTAGATTTGCAAAAGTTCTTTACACCTGGGATGGCAGTTCTTCAACGGATTGGTTTACAGCCAATAACTGGACTCCTGCTGCTGTTCCAACCATTTCATCATCAGTATTAATTCCTTCCACTGCAAATAAACCTCAAATAAGCGGTGCCCTTGCGGAAGTTATTTTTTCTACAAACAGTTCCCTGGTAATGAGTACGGGTTCAACCTTGACGGTGAATGCAGGCTCACTCCTGAAGTTTGAAAGTCCGACTACAGTTACAACAAACGGGACAGCAAAAATTATTCTGGAACCTTCAGCAAAATATATAAATCTTAGTGCTTCCACGCCAGCTCTTGAGGTCAGACAACTTATTAGTGGGAATAAAGGATGGCGTAATGTTTCTTCACCGGTTTCGAATTCAACTTATTCAGATATGTTTGATAATCTGGTCACCCAAAATTTTACTGGCAGCAATTATCCTCTTCTTCAGCCAAATCTTATGTGGTGGGATGAAACCAATATTGGAACAACCTTGCAAGGCTGGAGACAACCTACGAATATTTCCAATAGTATAGCTAGTGGTCGAGGTCATTTCCATTATGTGTTTGATGGTGCTGGCCGTTTAAATGAGGATGGAACGGATTCAGGTTCCGATTACCCGGATGAATTGCCTATCGTTATGACAGTTAACGGGACAGAGCCTTCTCTTTTCAGTAGTGCCTATACTTTTTCTCCCTTTACTTATACTGAAAGAGATGATGACCCTTCCAGTCAGACTCCCTCGGCTGTGGATACGACTTTTATTGATATTAATGTAGCTGATGCTGGTTGGAATCTTATTGGAAATCCTACTCCTTCGACATTGGACTGGGATATTGCAGGAGCCTGGACGAAAACGAATATAGATAATTCAATTTATTTATGGGATCCTGCTACAAATGGCGGGGAATATCTAACCTGGAATGGAACTATTGGTACATTGGGTTCTGGTTTAATAAGTCCATTCCAAGCTTTCTGGGTTCATGCAAATGCAGCTTCTCCTGTTTTATCATTTTCGAATGCTGCTAAATCAGAAGAGGAATCTGAATTTTATGGGAAATCCCTTGAAATTTCAAATAATTTGGTTATTCCCTTGCATTTGAATGCTCAGGACATGACTACAACTTCCTTCCTGTCTTTCTCAGAAAGCGGGGTTATTGGGGTCGATTCAAAAGATGCTTATAGACTTGAGCCTATGACTAAGTCTTGGATTGCACTTTACATGAATTCAAGCCTTTCGCATACGATGCCATTAGTAATCAATAATTTGAGTGTGAATATTGATCATGAATTCCATGTTCCTCTTTACATCAATGCCATGTCTGAAGGTATATATACCGGAGGAGATTATTTGCTAAGCTGGGAACTTCCAGAGGCATGGAATGCCGATTTGCACTTATTGTTGATGGATCATGGAACTCAATCTGTAATTGATATGACCCAGCTTTCGAGCTATTCATTCAGTGAGCAAACAACGAAGTCGTTTGCAGCTGGTTCGATTGACCCATTTAGCCTTCCTCGAAAACTAATTGAGTCGGCCACGCCTTCAGCAACCGGAGGATTTAAATCCTCTCAAAATCAGCGCTTCTCAATTGTAATTGAGACTAAAGCAACAGATTCGATACCAGTTTATCGAAAATCTGAACCTTTATTACTTCCGGTTGTTCCTAATCCGGTTAGCGAATCTGCAAAATTATGTTTTCGCTTACCCGAAGCAGGCCAGGTTACCCTTATTATCTATAACCAGATTGGGAAAATAATTGATGTACCTGTCTCAGGTGATTTCCCCGCCGGTTTAAGTGAAGTAACATGGTATCCCAATGTAAATGAATCTGGAGTATATTTTGTGAAAATGATAAGTGGAGAGACTACAAAAACAGGTCGTATGATTCTGGTAAGGTAGGAGTGAATGATTTTTTAGAATCTTTTGATGAAAAATTTAATTAGATATACAAGCTTTGGGATGTTGCTGCTAATATTCCCGTTTCAATATGGCTTTTCGCAAGTGATTAGCTTCAAGACCTTGGTGGGAAATAGTATTCAAATTTTAAATACTCCACTTGAAACATTGGATTTTGGAAGCTTTATTAAGGGCTCGGAAGTGATTAACATGGTTACAATGAGTGATGAACCTGTCTGCATCGAAGTTCAAGCTCCTACTGAATATGATGTTACGGTTTGGTTTGATTTCCCTCCTAATTTGACCATTGATCCGGAGGACGAATCTACGCTGCCGGCTACATTTCGATTTGCCTACAACAATCGGGCTCTTCCATCCAGTACATGTTCGGAGGCAAAATTAGGTGTTATTGAAGTTCCGGATGGGTTTAATTCGGCTACCTTCCCGGTTCGCTTCCGTTCTAGTGGTCAACCATTGCCTCCTCCCACTCCGGAGCATGATGGCTATTCCGTTCCAACTTCAAAGTTTTATCTTTTCGTTTATGGCCAGGCTGGTCCAGCAGCAACAGACATTTCTTCGGGAGAATATACTGGTGTTGTGCAGGTAAATATTCAATTTACAAGCAACGATTAGTTCGGTCATTTACTACCAGTTAATTACTGTTACTACCTCCATGGACGGATTTTCCTGACTCAGGCAATCCAGATAAGATTGGTAATACTCTTTGGCTTTTTCGGTTCCATAAGCACCTTCAAGCGCAACAAACATATCATAGTTAACATCCTGTATAACTGGATCCATTACGAAATAGTAATTAATGGTATGATACGGAAAAACTGTTTCAGCTTTCATTAATCGGACTGATGATTTTCCTGCCGGGTTCATTTTTTCAGCTGCGGGAGCCAATATTTCCATACAATAATTTTCGAATTGGGCGGCTTTATCGAGCTGTACCACATTCTTCACTATCCAGACCTGGTCTCCGATTTGGGCGCATGCTTTTTCGTTTTTTACTTCCTGAGCGCAGGATGGAATAAAAATCAGACTTAATGGAATCAAGAATAAATAAATTACTGCTTTCATGCTTGTTATTTTTAAAAATTGATGATAAATGTACATCAAAATATAAGTGAATAAGCCTAATAACAGCAAATTACTACTTTTTGGGGATGCTAAACGATTGGTAAGCCAAAATTTCGTTCGTTTATAGCGAAAAGTCTGGAAGGTGCTACTAAATCGATAGTTCTTAATGAGTTATTATGAAATCAATTCGGTCAAGACGCCATTAAGTATTCTTAATTTTGTGGACCTCCTGATGAATTTCCTGCCATAAAGGATCAGGAATTCCGGCACCTAATACTTCAATGACTTTGCCTGATAAGAGCGCTCCTAGTTGCCCACAGACGGGGATTGGGAGTCCGTGAGCAAAACCATATAAAAAGCCGGAAGCATAGAGGTCGCCGGCGCCGGTGGTGTCTATGGGGTTAGCTTGAATAATTCCACATTCGTGCAATTGGTTGGCTTGCTTAATCAAACTTCCTTTACTTCCAATTTTCACAACAGCTGTATGGCAATGATTTCCCAGGTGATGAACGGCATCCAGAGGTTCCAGTCCTGTAAACGATTTAGCTTCTTCTTCGTTGGCAAAAATGATATCCACTCCATGTTGGATGATATTTTTTAGAAAGTCAAGATTTGCTTCTACTACATTATAACTGGCAAGGTCAAGGGAGATCATTTTCCCGTGTTTTTTGGCCAGGTCGATGGCTGTTTGGATGAGTTGGTGGTTTTGGACGAGATACCCTTCAATATGGATGATATCGTATTCCTCGAAGAGGTTTTCGGAAAGATGCTGAGGATTCATTTCGATGGCAGCACCCAGGTAAGTAGCAAAAGTACGCTCAGAATCGACCGAAATAAAAGCGTTTGCATTGCCCGTGGGAGTGTCGGAGTAATTCAGATACGCAGCAATTTTATATTTCTCAAGGTCATTCCGGTAGAACGATCCATACTCATCATGAGCAATCATGCCAATAAAGCCGCTGCTAAGTCCCAGTGCAGCAATTCCTTTGATGGTATTGGCAGCAGATCCACCGGCGGTAATTGTGCGTTTAAGGTGAGCGCTTTTTGATGAGATTGCCCTATTCGTAGCAGTATCAACCAGTTGCATGGAGCCTTTGGGGAGGCCTAGTTCATGAAGGAACAAATCGGAGTCGATTGGTGTAATAATATCGACCAGAGCATTACCAAGACCAAGAATTTTAAGCATAGAATTAAATTTTTGCAAAGATGGGAAAAATGCTAAAAAGTTATAGCGCCTATTGCATAAAAGAAAAAGTGCTTTTATATTTGCATCGCTTAAAAAAAGCGGATAAACTCCTCCTTAGCTCAGTCGGTTAGAGCACCTGACTGTTAATCAGGGGGTCCTAGGTTCAAGTCCTAGAGGGGGAGCCAGAAAATCAAGCGGTTGCAGCGTACCAGTTGCAGCCGCTTTTTTATTTGCCCAGTAATTTGCCCAGGGAGGGGATTCAACCTTTGCATTACTCTATATGCAGAACCCATTCTAAAAACCAAGAAGTGCCCAATTGTTCTTTCTTATTAAGTCATCCTCTTTAAACTTCTTTAAATCCCACCAACGAAAATCAATATCTTTCCGTTCACTTCCATCCCTTTTTGGTGTTTCAATGTATTCTGCATAAGCTTTCTCAACTCGTTCTGAAAGCACATCATATTCATAAATGTAATACTCTATTTCATTACCTGATAGGTTTACGAGTACAGTAAAAAGATTTGGATTGTACCTTCGAAAACAAACATCTTTGCCTAATTTCCAACCAGCTTTATTTTGTTCAGACATTGTTTTTACCTGAATTGTAACAGTTCTTGAAGCATCAGGTGAAACAGCTACTATATCAAACAAAGGATTATTTTTTGGCGTTAATAAAGCAAGTATGCCAATCTTACCAAGTTCAGCACAAACATAGTATTCGCCGGTTACGCCAACAAGATTATTTGATTTTTTTGCCATATTATGGATTTATAAACTTTTTAAGCCTGTTTTGTTTTTTTATGATTTCTAAAAAAACGTTGTTTCTAGCTTCAGCATCTTTAATTAAGGTCGAAGCACTTATAACAAAAACAGATATATTGCTTTCTGTGTAGAAACGATGAAATATGGGAGATTCTGTTGAAAATAGTGGGACATAAGAATCTCTTCTCAACATTGAAACTAATTTATCATCAATTTCGGTTATTAAAAAGGCTGAAATTTCTTTGATTTTTTCTTTGGTTTGAAAAGCTTCTACATAATCTAATAGTTGTTGAATACCTGCAAATTTTTTCCGATTAGGTTTTGATGCATAGTCAAACGGTTTGATCTCAACCACTACGGATTTCAATCTTTCTGGTTTATTTGGATTATGAGAAAAGAATAGTGATAAATCTGGTTTGTCTTCTAAAATATCGATGTCGCCATTTTCTTCATCAATACCCTTTAAAACCTCTCTAATTCGTTTATCACTTGCAGCATAGCTAT
>JAIPAR010000093.1 GCA_021739985.1 Bacteroidales bacterium
ACAGGGAAGTTATTTCCCGATATGATGAGGATAAATTCATGCCAAGTCCATACTGCTCCTTTCAGGTGAGTAAGAATGAAGTCATTTTATATAAATACAAGGGAAGTAAATATAAGTTTGGCAAGCTGACCATACAATAATACTCTCCCTCGGCGAAGTTTAGCGCATTGTTGCTTCGCCGGCGGTGGGGAAAGCGATGAGTTTACAAGAAAATCGGGATTAAGTGAATAGAACTTCAAAACTTTCACTATTTCTAAGTTACCACCTCTTGCCTAGCAAATGTCCCGACCTCGTTTCTTCAGAATCGAATTAAATCGTAGCTTTGGGTTTATTCAATCGAAATGGAATGTCAAACCTTAATCAAATGAGCGCAGCGAAATCCCGAGAGCAGAGCGATTCGGGACAAATCAACGTATAATTGCGGTCAGAGACCGCTACCTCACTCGACGAAGTTACGCTTCGCTAAACTTCGCCGAGCGGGGGTATTTTTATTAGAAAATCGAATTATGCAATAAGAATGAATAACCAAAGTAATCTTATGAATAGTATTATATTGCAAACAAGTGGCATTTTAACAAATTAGATTTACATGTTTTACGGTGGTATACTTTTTAGAATTATAGGAGTAGTTGTTATATGGGGTTTCTTAATGTTAAAAAGCATTGTTTCTCGTAGTAAAATTAGAAAATTTTCAGAAATATGGACAGGGCCATATGTAGAGGAAGAATTGGATATGTTTAATGTTATAGGGAATGAATTCCTTCAAAAAGTAATAGGTGCAATAACTCTTATTATTATTATCACTTTGCTTATATAAACTAGGGTCTGATGAAGGACTTGTAAATATTGAGTAATCAGAAGTTACTATATTTGAGCGTGATTTAATGCAGGAACTATAACAAAAGCTCAAAAAAAACGTGCATCTAAGCAGCGATATAACAGTCAGCAGCAATTAGCGCTTGAAGGATTTGGAACTATATTCTCCAGGAAATTACTGGAAGATAATCGTTGGAACGAGTTGGGCGAAAAACTTCTCTGGTATTTATTAGTTGGCACCTATATAAAACATATGCAGTATTTTATGGGTTACTCAAGCATTAGTGATGAGGGTGTTTTTCATTAAGTTTGTGGTATTATTTAAATAAATTACTATGCGAAAAATTGATAGAAAACTAAAGGACTTTACTCTCTCTCATCCTCTGCTCGGAGAAGTTTAGCGAAGCGTAACTTCGCCGGCGGTGGGGAAAGAGATGAGTTTACAAGAATATCGGGATTAAGTGAATAGGACTTCAAAACTTTCACTATTTCTAAGTCTCCACCTCTTGCTTAGCAAATGTCCCGACCTCGTTTCTTCAGAATCGAATAAAATCGTAGCTTTGAGTTTGTTGAATCAAAATGGAATGTCAAACTTTAATCAAATCATGCATCAACGTATAACTGCGGTCAGAGACCGCTACCTCGCCCGACGAAGTTACGCTTCGCTAAACTTCGCCGAGCGGGGTGATTAATTTAGAAAACATGCTGTATAACATAATTAAATATTGACTAGTTGGTGTTTCTTGACTTAAATTTGAGAGCAAGATTTTGGTTCTAGTATTTATTAATTGAACTGTTCTTATTGAAAAGTGTATAGATATTAAAAGTTTAGCCCCCTAAAAAGTCAATCATTATATCTACTAAATCAATTTGTTTCAAATAGTAAACTTATTCAAAAAGGAAATTTTATTGTCTTGCATTAATAAGATACTTTCTATGAAAAAAATCCTAATACTTTTGCTAGTTTCACTATATAGTGTAATTGGCAGTTCTCAAGATTTTGAGTTAGACTCCGCTTTTTATCCGAATTATACTTTCTATAGTCAAAGTAACAGCTTTCGTCCTACCGTACAGGATTTGCTATTATCGCCTAATGACAAGCTTTATGTAAGCGGTGATTGCTATAACACCCAATCTTTATACGACTTCACCTTGTTAAGATTTGATTCAACAGGTGTTTTAGACAACTTTTTTCAACCTGGTGATGGATTTGGCATTAGGTTATTCAACTTTAAGTATCAAAATGATGTCCTTTGTAGTGTTGGGAGGAAGTCACATATGTATACAGACTTTCACAAATATGATGAATCGGGTAATATAATTAATAATTCCTGGTCTCAGAATTTCCATAGTTCATTTTATGTCCATGAATCACAGAATGGGTATTTATATGATGACGAGAAAGTCCTATTTGTTGGCTCATTTTGTACCGATACAACTTATATTACAAATTTTGACATCATTAGAACAAATCCAGATGGACAACAAGATACAACATTAATGGCGGATGTTTACCAAGGAGGCTCAGACGTTATTTGGGAGATTGCACCATATCAAGATAATAAATTACTAGTTTTCGGACGTTGGGGTGAATGGTTTGGAGATTATACAGTAGAAGACGGATTACGAAGAATTCATCTTCCTTCATGCGCAATAGACACAAGCTTTAACAATATAATTGAGAATGTGCAAGATTCCGGATTCTTTTCTTGGTTAGAAGAGATTCATGTATTAGATGATGGTAAAATAATAGTTGTAGGTAGATTTAAGTTAAAAGGTATCGAGAAATCACAAGGTATTGCCAGATTGAACCCTGATGGTAGCCTGGATTCAACTTTTAATAATGATAATAATTTAGCAAATTTTTATGATGATTACTACGGGAAAATCAATACTATTACTAAATTACATGATAGTACTGGGTATATTCTTGGGGGCTCATTTAAATCTTACCAAGGTTATGAAAGGCATTGCTTAGTAAAAACTGATTTAAATGGGTTTATTGAAACTCAATCTTTTAATGGTCTAGGGGTAGATACAATTTCTACTTTTGATGGAGCAAGTACTTCTTGGGGAGTTACACAGATAATTCCAGCTAAAAATGGTAAATACTACATCGGTGGGCAAATTGATGGGTTTAATGGAACACCAACCCAACCTGTTTTTAGAATCAAACCAAAACCCTATAATATTAACATAACAGAACTCAAAGATGAGTTTTTGCAAGTTCACCCAAATCCCTTCGACAATTTTATCACTATTCAGATTCCTGATGAATTAGTGGGATCAGAGATTTCAATCCAATCAATTGAAGGACGAGTAATCAAAAAAATAAATACTTCACAAAATCAAAATCAAATAGAATTGGATAATTGTGCTCCCGGAGCTTATATAGTTAACATATTGTATGACAATGTGAAACGATATTCAACAAAGATAATTAAAAACTAAAAACAGCCCGAGAATAGTTTCTGATGTCCCCTTTTAGATGTATGCCTTTAATACTCCCCATAAACCATACCGGCTGTTGGGTTGAGAGAAGCGACTTGTACTTAATGTTGGAGCTTGTGGGTCTGAAAATAAAAAAACCGGAACTTTCATTCCGGCTTAGGTTGTTCAATGGGGCATTTCAAAATGCCAGGGACTTTTCCCGGCTTTTACATCTTCCTTGGCGACCCAATACTGCTGAATAACTTCATCTTCCAATTGATCCCAATAGGCAGGAGATACCCGCTTTCCATCCGGCGTTTTTAATTTCATCTCATACACTGCAATGGTGGGATGAAATACCAAATCGGTCACACCAACGGTACATACTTCGTTACCATCCTTATCGGTTTGTACATCTGTGAGAACTTCAAATCCGTTGAAAGTGAGCAGATTACTTAGAAAGCTACAGCGAGCTGAAGTGGCACCCTTTTCAACAATGGTGCAACGGGTTCCGTTTATTTCTTCTACTATATGTTTGGCTTGTAATGGCATAATCGTAAATCTAAATCGGTTTAAATACTATAAAATTCCAACACTTAAACGGGTAATCCATTCATAAATCTGGCTCCAGAAACCCAGAATAAAGATACCAATTGCACTTAAAACCAGACCGGTACGAGTAACCCAATCAGACTTAAAATAAGGAATAGGCTCTTCGCTTTTATTGATGAACATAGCCTTAACAACCAGTAAATAATAGTATAAGGATATGGTAGCATTTAAAACGGCTATCAGAACCAACCAATAGAATCCGGCAGATGCAGCAGAAGTAAAGAGGAAGAATTTACCAAAGAATCCGGCTACCGGCGGGATACCTGCCAGTGAAAACAAAGCAAGCATCATTAATAAAGTAAGCTTCGGATTCGTTTTGTATAAATTATTGTAATCACTCATATTGACTTTCCCGGTCGCATTTTCAATGGCAATCACTACACCAAAGGCTCCTAAATTCGAGAAAATATACACCAGAACAAAGTAAATAACCGATGTCATCCCCAATTTACTCCCAACCATGATACCCAGCAAGATAAAGCCTGCCTGTGCAATGGATGAAAAAGCCAGGAATCGTTTCATATTGTTCTGACGCAAAGCGAAAAGGTTACCAATCAACATGGTGATGATGGACAAAGCGTACAGAATTTGTTGCCAAACCGGAAGAATCGTACTAAATACTTTATAAAGTACCAACATCAACATAAATGATGCAGCTCCTTTGGAAATAACTGAAAAATAGCTGGTTACACTGGTTGGAGCTCCTTCGTACACATCGGCTGTCCATAAATGGAAAGGAACCAGGGATATTTTAAAGGCCATCCCCGAGATGAAGAAAATTAATCCTAATACTTGCAGTGGATTTTCGGTGATACGGAGTGCAACTTCGGTGAAATAAATGGAGCCGGTGGTTCCATAAATCATGGATAAACCAAATAGTAGAATCCCGGAGGATAAAGCCGACGACAGGATGAATTTCACACCTGCTTCAGCTGATTTTGTTCGGTGATGTACGTAGGCAGAAAGGGCAGCTAAAGGAATTGAAGCGGTTTCCAAACCTAAATAAAACATCAGGAAATCGCCTGCTGAAATCATAAAGTACATCCCAATCAGGGTTGAGAATAAGAGCACGAAGAACTCGCTCATCTTCTCCTTGTTATCCTCTTTAATTAACCATCCATACGATTGAAGTAAAATGATAAAAACACCGATATTCAGTACATTTTTCATCATTAAAATTAATGGTGATGAATGGAACATTCCGCCAAACAGAACTCCTTCATCATTGGGGAAGAAACCCAGCAAGGTGTGAAGCAGGAATAAAACAATCGCTACAGGCAAAATCCTTCGCTTGTTAGCCGGTTTCAATCCTAAGTCAATGATTAGCAGAAGCAGTGCAATTAAAACGAGCACCAGTTCATGCCGCATGAGTAAAAAGTCTTGAATGTTCATACTGTTCTATATTTCGTGAATCCCTTCGGAGACGTTTAACTAATTAATTTAATGATGATTAAAAGATGCTTCTAAAGCTCGATGTAGCCGTGGCCAATTTTTGCATGATGGGCTCCAGGCTGATGTTAATCATATCACTTAACCATAATGGTGCAATACCGATAGCTGCAATCGCAACAACCAAGGTGATGGTTGAGATACGTTCGTACCATTTCGCATCGGTTAAGTGTGTATAATGGTCGTTTTTGATAGGACCCAACAGCAGAATACCAACTACGCGCAGAATATACACGGCGGTGATAACAATACTGGCTGTAGCCATAATGGTTAAAATACGATGGAAAGTATCGTCATGCTGATAAGCTCCGATAAAAATGGTCATTTCGGCCACAAAACCACTTAAGCCAGGTAATCCTAAAGAAGCCAAACCTGCGATTACATATACAACCGATAGGAATGGTATCACTTTCATCAATCCTCCCATTTCGTGGATAATCCGGGTGTGTGTTCTTCCGTAAATCATCCCGATTAAGGCAAAGAAAAGGGCTGTCATCAAACCGTGAGAAATCATTTGGATGATGGCTCCATTAAAGGCAGTCTGATTCAGCATCAAAATGGCAAATAATACAAGTCCGCAATGGCTCACTGAGCTGTATGCGTTGATATATTTCAAATCTTTCTGAACAATAGCTCCGAAAGCTCCATAAACTACTGAAATGGCAGTCAGGATTAGGAATATCCATGCTTGTTCCTGGGCAGCGTCCGGCATTAAATAAATGGCTACACGGAAAGCACCATATCCTCCCAATTTCATCAATACACCGGCGTGGAGCATCGAAACAGCGGTAGGAGCGGAGGCGTGACCATCGGGTGACCAGGTGTGGAAGGGGAATAAAGCGCCTAAGACTCCAAAACCAATAAAGGTGAAGGGGAATAAAAATCGCTGCATTTCAACCGGGATGCGGTTTTTAGCAATTTCCTGCAAGTTCCAGGTTAATTGTTGTCCTTCCGGAGCTGAATAGAAATAAATTCCAAACAGACCAACCATAATCAGAGCAGAGCCTCCCATCAACATCAGCGTAAGCTTCATTGCCGAATACTCTTTAGGACCTGAACCCCATATTCCAATCAGTAAATACATCGGGATTACCGCGATTTCGTAGAAAAGGAACATGGTAAATAAATCCAGCGAAATAAAGAAGCCAAACACTCCGCTTGCGAGTAAAATCAGTGAAATGAAAAATTCCCGTGATAGATACTCCACTTCCCAGGATGCAAAGATCCCTGCAAAAACGACAATTCCTGTTAAGGCAATCATGGCAACGGAAATCCCATCAACTCCCAGGTAATAATGGATATTCAGGCTAGGAAACCAAAGGGCGTCATAGGTGAAGAGCATTTCAGCGGTGTTGCCGGCTCCTCTTTCTCCTAAATACAGGAAAACCAACAGAGCAGCTAACAACAATTGAATTCCCATCCCAATAGCGGCGGCAACCCGGGTTTGGTGCATCGTTTTGGTGTAACCTATGGCTACTACCGTTAGCACCGGAATGATTACGAAGAATGAAAGTATATTCATGTCTAATTTCTTTTCTTACTTATTACTAATTCATTTTAGAGGAGAACGGCAAATAAAATAACCAGGAGGATTGTGCCGGTTACAAATACATAGGCGTACTGTTGAACACGGCCACTTTGGAAATCTTTAATCATTACGCTCACCCAAACAATGCTATTACCAATCAGATTCATCGTTCCATCTACTATATGGCGATCGAACCATGCAATTGGACGGGAGATATAGTTGAAGATAATTTTCTTAGTCACAAAGATGTAAACCTCATCAATATAAAATTTACGATAGGCGCCCCGGTAAAATCCACCGAAACCAACGGCCATTTTATCAGGAATAGCAGTTTCACGTTTGTACATGATCCACGCAATGGAGATTCCCAAAACTCCAACTAAGACAGAAGGAATTGCCACTGAATAATCGAGATGACCTTCAAATGGAATTCCATCGCTGGTCACTAATTCGGTGAAAGGAAGGAAACCTGAAAATACAGCTCCAAATGCCAGTACCATCAATGGAATAGTCATAACGGCCGGAGATTCGTGCGGGGTGTGATGATAATGTCTGTCTTTACCCCAGAATACATTGAAATAGAGGCGGAACATATAGAAAGCAGTTAAGCCGGCTACAAAGAATTCAATTCCGAAAAGAATCGGATTATGGTGTAAGGCAGCCACTAAAATTTCATCTTTACTAAAGAAACCGGAGAGAGGAGGAATCCCTGCAATGGTTAAACAGCCAATGAGGAAAGTTATGTGTGTGATAGGCAGATATTTACGTAATCCACCCATTTCGCGCATGTCGTTCGAATGAACACTATGAATAATAGCTCCGGCACCCAGGAAGAGTAAAGCTTTAAACATAGCGTGAGTAAATAGGTGCCAGTTTGAAGCTGTAAAACCAAGACCGTCATGTCCGCCATAACCTGAAACCCCGAGGCCTAGCATCATATAGCCAATTTGAGACATGGTGGAGTAGGCGAGTACCCGCTTGATATCATTCTGAGTAGCCGCAATGATAGCGGCAAAGAGCGAGCTTATTCCACCCACCCACGCGACAATCTCAAGGGCATGGGGAGCAACCATCACATATAACGGGAATAAACGAGCCACCAAATAAACGCCGGCTACAACCATCGTTGCAGCGTGAATTAAAGCTGATACAGGTGTAGGACCTTCCATAGCATCCGGCAACCAGATATGGAGCGGGAACATGGCAGATTTACCTGCGCCACCCACAAATACGAGAGTCAGAGCCCAGGTTATCGAGCTTAAGCCAAGGAAAGTTGCGCCACCTGCATAAGCAAGGGCAGGACTATCGGCACTAACCAGGGTTTGGAAATCAAAAGTTCCCGTATAATAGGAAAGCATCAGAATACCAACCAGGAATCCCAAATCGGCGAATCTGGTAACAATAAAAGCTTTTTTGGAAGCTGCCACTGCACTCGGTTTATCATAATAAAACCCAATCAACAGGAAGGAAGAAACTCCCACTAATTCCCAGAAAATATACATCTGGAAGATGTTGGTGGCTAAAACGAGACCCATCATCGAGAAAGTAAACAACGAAAGGAAGGCAAAGAAGCGTGAAAAGCCGACTTCACCTTTCATATACCCCAGACTGTAAATGTGTACCATCAAAGAAACAGTACTCACCACAACCAGCATCATCACGGAAATCGGGTCGATGAGGGTTCCCAGGGTGATGGTTAATTTGTCTGTTACATG
>JAIPAR010000094.1 GCA_021739985.1 Bacteroidales bacterium
GTACCAGCTTCTTAATCAATGCCTTTTTTCCGCATTCCAGTTTTCATTGGAATACAGGTTCAGCTAATTCATTTATTGAAGCCACGCAAGCCGGTGTCTATGCGGTAACTGTCAGCAATATCTGTGGTACTGCGAATGATTCTATTGAAGTGATAGTAGATGATTCCTTGTATATTGAGTTAGGTGCTGACACGGCTATTTGCCTGGAAATGAATTTCATGCTTCAAGCCTCTCAATCAGCTAATCAATATCAATGGTCAACAGGGGAAAACAGTCAATCCATTGCGATTTTGCAAACCGGAACGTATTGGCTTCAGGCTGACAATGCCTGTAATTCCAGTTCGGATACCATACAAGTGGTTGTCAATGAAAACACCTTTGCTTTTGCACAGGATACATTAAGCCTAGATAGCAGCTTGGTTTTACAGCTTGAAGCAACGGCAGGTTATCAATCCTACCGCTGGTCAACATCTGATACCACTCTATCTATTTATGTAACCAGCCCTGGCAATTACTGGCTGATAGTCACTGACACATTGGGTTGCACAGCAAGTGATACTATTGTTGTTTTGCCTTACATCTCATCTCCCGAACAAGCCATATCAACAATACGGCTTTACCCCAATCCTACTTCCGGGGAACTATTCCTGGAGGGGCTTTCCGGGCAGGTTCGTATGGAAGTGTATGATTTTCTGGGGAAAAAACTGATTAGCCTCTCATCCACCGAAAACAAACAAGTCATCAATCTAAAACCTTATCCCAAAGGAATTTACTATCTCATCATCCAAACCTCCTCCCAACAGAGAGAGAGTTGGAAAGTAGTAAGGTTATAATGGTTAATGGTGAATGATTAATGGTGAATGGCTAATGCTTAATACTTAATGGTGAATGGTTTCGCCGAGCCCTTCCTCTTTCCTCTTTCCTCTTTCCTCCTTCCTCCTTCCTCTTTCCTCTTTCCTCTTTCCTCTTTCCTCCTTGTTGGGGCGGCTCGCTGCGGGCTTTCCACTGCAATCCCTAACGCACGCACATCCGCGTAATCCGTTCAAATCCGTGAAATCCTGTCATATAAATGTAATCCGGCCAAATCCCATAATCAACAAAACGTGGAGGGTTTTCCCGCGCGGGTTCCACGCCCTGTTCAATGGAATGGAATGCCGGCAACCCGCGCTCCGAAAATGTTTTGCAGAATCAGAAAAATTGTATTTTTGGATTCATTCAATCACAATTTCATGTCAACCAAATATCCAATCAACAATATATCAGCATATTTCGGCGGTCAAAGGCCGCTATCTCATCCGACGAAGTTAGGCTTCTCCGAGTCCTGTTTAGTAGGTAGAGAGACTATTCAGATAGGTGTTAATGTGCTGAAAATTGAATCAGATCTCCAGATGCATTATTTAAGGCGTATGAACTTAGTCTGGAAATCGAAAAGAATATCTTCCCTATAGAAAACTCAAATAGCGATAAAGATAATAATACAGATGAAAAAGGGAATTAATAGAAGAGAAATTGATATTATCATCAATGAAAAACAAAATCAGGGTTATACAAAGCAAGAAATTTTTAACGAACTACAGGACAATTATTTTGATAAAAAAACTTTAGCAATAATTATAGCAAATACCGTTTCAATTCAAAGGAAAAAAAGGTATAATGTTTTGAATGCAACCTTTATTGTTTTATTCTTTATAGCTTCAATGTTTAAAATATTTTCCATTTTGCTATTATTTGAAAAGATTTCCATGATACTAGTAGTAAGTGTAATTTCTCTATCAATAAATTTCTGGTTTATATATCAAATTTTTAAATGTAGGCCATTTGTTTATTCTTTCCTTGGATTACTGATATTTGTACAAATATTTCGTTTTACACTGCAAGCTGAATATATTAGTATTTGGAATGGTTTTGAAATTGGGTTTTATGCAATTGTAGGAATATTATCATTTATTGTAAAATCAAAACTGTTTCCCAATTATTTGTTATTTAGACCAGAACATGATAAAAATGGAAATGTAGCCTTTGATTGAAACCCTATAAGATTTGAAAATAGTCTGCTGAATTTGACTGTTGGGTAAAAAATGAAAGCGGTTATTATGAAAAATAAGCTTGTCTTTTCATGATATAGGTTGACACTAAGTTTAGTAACCATTAATCATTTACCATTAACAATTAACCATTATCTCGCGTTAGGGATTGCAGTGGAAAGCCCACAGCGAGCCAATCCTACGATGAGGGATGAGGAGCGAGGAAGGAGGATTTCACGGATTTGAACGGATTACACGGATGCGCTCGCGAGGACTTGGAGCGGAAAGCCCGACCCGTAGGGAAACGCCCAAAAAAAGTTAATTTGTTTATTCGTTTAATCGTTTATTCGTTTAATCGTCCCGAATCGCTTCGCTCTCGGGACAAATCAACAATTTTTGAAGGAGGAAATACGACTGCGGTGAAGCAAATAAACAAATCAACAAATCAACAAATAAACAAGTCCTTAAAGGAGAGGAAAGAGCAAGGATTATTTCATTAAGTCATTATATTTGTTGTATGAAGAAATTAATCCTTTTGCTTATTCTAATTACGTGGGCTGCCGCTAATTCATTCGGGCAGCTCAGACTGCATCAACCGGAACGAATGCCTGATTTGAAGCTATCGCAACCCACCGCGACCAAAAGCACCGGTAGTCTATGGAGCAGTCCGGGTTATTTTGCTGCGGTTCGTGGTACCGAAACCCTCGTTGGAACCGATAGTCTGTTCGTATTTAGTGCTGAAATTGGTTATGGAATTACCTTTTCCGACGAGGAAATTGAACAGTTTGGCTTGTACGGCTCCTGGAATTATTCGGCGCTCCCGTTTATCTCTCTGGAATATCACAGTTATTTTAAAACAGATGATTTAAGTTATGTATCCTATAAAGAGGTGGCTCCGCCCGTGATGCTGCATGTTGGTGTTACCGGAGGTACGGGCGTATTATTTTTCTTCCTGCCTTTTGGAATTAATGGAACCACAGGACTAAGCACCGACTTCCAGAATCTCTTTATCCGATATGGCATAGCCTATGATGCCTTTGGATTTTCCATCGGTTATACAGGCTTTATCCGTTTAACAAAAAATGGCCAAAATCCCGGATATTTATCCATTCCGGCACTGGAACTTCGCCTTTTCCTATATTAAAAAATCGTAGCTTTGGACTTTTCTTTTACGATGGGTCCTTTTACTCAAATTGAAGTTTGCGCAAATTCTGCCGAATCAGCTTTTCAGGCACAACTGGGAGGTGCTTTTCGGGTTGAATTATGCGATAATCTTAGCGAAGGGGGTACCACACCCGCCGCTTCGATGGTTAAACTTGCCAGAGAAAAGATTTCGATTCAACTTAATGTCCTCATTCGCCCGCGTCCCGGTGATTTTTTATATACTGAAGATGAATTTCAAATGATGCTGTATGATATTCAGCTGGTTCGGGATTTAGGTGCCGATGGAGTGGTCATCGGAGTTTTAAATGATGATGCAACTATCGACATAACCCGTATCAGACAGTTAATTCGGGCAGCTGAAGGCATGACGGTAACTTTTCACCGTGCCATCGATATGTGTAAAGACCCACTTACCGAAGTAATGAAATTGCAGGATTTAGGCGTGAACCGGGTTTTAAGTAGCGGTGGCGCTAATAAAGCCATCGATGGACTGGACTTGCTTCGAGATATGGTACAGGCTACCGATTTTCAGCCTATTATCATGCCCGGAAGTGGAATCAATGAAGATAATATCCTCCAAATCAAAGAAATAACCGAAGCCATTGAATTTCATGTCTCGCTTCGAAATCCGGTTCCAAGCCGAATGCTTTATCACAAAGAGCACGTTAAAATGGGTGGAATTCCGGGATATGACGAATATGCCGTGTCCACTACCAATGCCTCACGTGTCCGTAAAATACTTGAATTAGTCAATAGCATTAATTATCCAACATAAATTATTCGTATGAAGAAATTACAATTCTTAGCCGGACTTGCTGGTCTGCTGCTACTTGCTAGCGCCTGTAATACCAACAAGTTTGATTCTGCGGCCTATGTAAATCCATTTATTGGCACCGATGGCCATGGTCATACCTTCCCGGGGGCAAGTCTCCCAAATGGAATGGTTCAATTATCACCTGATTCCCGCATTTATAACTGGGATGCTTGCTCCGGATATCATTTTTCGGATAGTACCATTCTGGGGTTTAGTCATACCCATCTTTCAGGTACAGGGGCTATTGATTATGGAGATATTCGGGTAATGCCATTCTCCGGTGAGATTTTCATACATCCGGGCGACGAAAATGCTCCGGAAACTGGATATCGTTCCAGTTTTAGTCATACCACGGAGAAAGCAGAGCCCGGATATTATGCTGTTCGCCTCGAAGAAGAGCAAATTGATGTTGAACTTACGGCCTCCTATCGGGTAGGATTTCATAAATATACCTATCATTCTACGGAGCAGGCAGGAGTTATTTTCGATTTGAAAGAAGATTTAGGGAAGAACAAAGTACTGGCATCTTCCTTTACCCAGCTTGAGGAAAATGAAGTTGCCGGATTCCGTCAAACTGAAGGATGGGCTGATAATCAGCATGTTTATTTCGTTGCGCGCTTCTCCAAACCCATTCACGCTGTCCAGGTTTATCTAAATGATACCTTACAGGAAGGCAGCACGGCCTGCGAAGGAAACAATGTGAAAGCAGTACTTCTGTTTACGGAGGATACAAACGAACCTTTACTCATGAAGGTAGGGATTTCTGCCGTTAGTATCGAAGGAGCCCGTGCCAATCTCGAAGCTGAAATGCAGGATTGGGATTTTGAATCGGTTCGGCAAGCTGCTTATGACGTTTGGAATGAAAAACTTTCCGTGGTGACTCTTGATTCCAAAAATGAAGAAGCTAAAAAGGTGTATTACACAGCTTTATATCATTCTTTCCTGGCTCCCAATTTATATTCGGATGTGGATGGTCAATACAGAGGCATGGATCAGCAAATTCATACAGCCGACCATCCGGTTTATACGGTTTTCTCCTTATGGGATACTTTCCGTGCTACTCACCCGCTGCTCACCGTTCTTGACCAGGAACTTGCACAGGATTTGGTTAAAACAATCTTATTAAAATACAAAGAATCAGGCCTTTTACCTGTCTGGGAATTAGGCGCTTGCGAAACAGGTTGCATGATTGGTTACCATTCGGTACCCGTTATTGTTGATGCTCTGGCTAAAGGACTGAAAGATTTTGATGTGGAACTGGCTTATGAAGCGATGAAAAAAAGTGCCACTCAGGAACATTTGGGCTTAGCTGATTATCAAAAAGAAGGATACATTGGCTCAGACCTGGAGCATGAGGCTGTTTCGAAAACGCTGGAATATGCTTATGATGATTGGTGTATTGCGTTGATAGCTAATTATTTAGGCAAAGAAGATGAATGTCGCTATTATATGAATCGGGCGGCTTCATACCGTAATGTTTTTGATAAGCAATCCGGCTTTATGCGCGGCAAAAAGAACGGTGCCTGGGTCGAACCTTTTGACCCCTACGAAGTTAGCGGCGATTTTACTGAAGCCAATGCATGGCAATATACTTTCTTTGTTCCGCAAGATGTGGAAGGTTTGATGTCCTTAATGGGAAATGAAGAAGGATTTATCAAGTCCCTGGATGGACTTTTCAAGGCAAATCCGGATATTACAGGCCGTACCCAGCCGGACATCTCCGGTTTGATTGGCCAATATGCCCATGGAAACGAACCAAGTCATCACATGGCTTATCTTTACAATTATGCCGGAGCCCCCTGGAAAACTCAGGAAGTAGTGCATCGTATTATGACTGAACTATATACATCTAAACCTGATGGATTGTGTGGAAACGAAGATTGTGGGCAGATGTCAAGCTGGTTTAATTTTTCAGCGCTGGGATTTTATCCGGTTAGCCCGGGTACTGATTTTTATGTGTTGGGAAAACCTATGTTCGAGAAATCAGTTCTTAATCTGGGTGATACGAAATTCACAATTAAAGCCAGCAATCTATCGAACGAAAATAAATATGTTCAATCCGTTACGCTGAACGGAGAAAACCTCAATCGCTCGTTTATTTATCAACATGAAATCATGGAAGGTGGGGAATTGGTCTTTGAAATGACCAATCAACCTAATAAAGAGTGGGGGAATTCAACAGAATCACGTCCACGCAGTAATTTGATGGGAGAAGGGTTGTCGAGCTTTAACCAATTACATGCTGATTTTGTTTTTGTGCCTACTCCTACATTGATGAAAAATGCCATGCTATTTAGCGGTGAAACCAAGATTGAGATAGCCACTGAGCCGGGTTATACCTATTTTTATACCTTGGACGGTACTATCCCGACAAATGCTTCAAGTGCTTATTCAGCGCCCATTACCATTGGTGCCACAACGCAGTTTCATGCTATCGCTACAGATGCAAATGGACATACCAGCAACGCGCTGGCCGCTCGTTTTATTTGCATTCCGGCCGGTTTATCTATCAAAGTGAACGCTGAATATTCCCATTTGTATGCAGCCGGCGGCGATTTGGCAATTGTTGACGGATTGCGCGGGAGCAATGATTTTCGTTCTGCCTGGCAGGGATTCCGCGGGCAGGATGTAGAATTTGTAGTCGATTTTGGCATCAAACGAAAATTCAATGGCTTAGGATTAGGATGTTTGCAAGATCCTCCAATCTGGATTATGCAGCCATCACGGGTTGAATATTATCTTTCAAGCAATGGAACTGATTTCAATTTGTATGCGACCGTCGAAAATCCCGATAATCCAAGAACCTCCAAGGTATTTATTCATGATTATTTAACACCGAAAAAGGCAGCACAAGCGCGATTTGTTAAGATAATTGCAAGGACTCCGGGCTTGTTACCGGAATGGCATCCGGGGAAAGATGAAACTGGTTGGATTTTCGTGGATGAATTGATTTTATTATAGGTAATTTTCTTACCTTTGCAGCTTGCTTTTTAAAGCTAATTAACTAGATACTACGAAGATACAGAATATTCACTAAAAAAGTAAAACATGACAAAGAAGTTTGTTTACACCTTTGGCAATGGTAAAGCCGAAGGAAAAGGAGACATGAAAAACCTGTTGGGTGGCAAAGGTGCTAACCTGGCAGAAATGAACCTGATTGGGGTTCCGGTACCTGCAGGATTTACAATTACAACCGAAGCTTGTACCATGTACAATCAACAAGGGCGTGATGCTGTTGTTGCTGCTATTAAATCGCAAGTTGAAGATGGAGTAAAAGCTACCGAAGAGGTAATGAATGCCATTTTTGGCTCTAAAGGCGAAGCTTTCCCTTTATTATTATCCGTTCGTTCAGGTGCCAGAGTTTCGATGCCTGGGATGATGAATACCGTATTGAACTTAGGGATGAACGACGAAGCCGTGAAAATCGTTGCTGAGAAATCAGGAAACCCACGTTTCGCTTATGATTCATACCGTCGTTTTATCCAAATGTATGGCGATGTGGTAATGGGTGTTGCTGCTGCTAAAGGCGAACACGACCCATTTGAATTAGCCATGGATGAAATTAAAGAAGCTAAACACTACACCTCTGATACTGACTTCACCGCTGAAGATTTGATGAAAGTAGTGGAAGATTTTAAGGCTGTTGTTAAAAATCGTACAGGTAAAGATTTCCCGACTAATCCTTGGGATCAACTTTGGGGAGCTGTAATGGCTGTATTTGATAGCTGGAATACCGAAAGAGCTATTCTTTACCGTCAACTGAACCAGATTCCTGAAGAGTGGGGAACCGCTGTTAACGTACAGGCAATGGTTTACGGAAACATGGGAAATACCTCTGCAACAGGAGTTGCCTTTACCCGTGACGCTGCAACCGGCGAAGATATTTTCAATGGCGAATACCTGATTAATGCTCAGGGTGAAGACGTTGTTGCCGGTGTTCGTACACCTCAGGAAATTACACTCGAAGGTTCTAAAAGATGGGCTAAAAATCAGGGAATTTCGGAAGATGTTCGTGCTTCGAAATATCCATCGCTGGAAGAAGCTATGCCTGTTGTTTATAAAGAACTGGATACTGTTCAACAAAAACTGGAAGATCATTATAAAGACATGCAGGATCTTGAATTTACGGTTCAGGATAATAAACTCTGGATGTTACAAACCCGAAGCGGAAAACGTACCGGTGCTGCTATGGTAAACATGGCTATTGAAATGTTGGCTCAAGGGATGATTGATGAAAAAACAGCCCTCTTACGTGTACAACCGGGTAAACTGGATGAATTATTGCACCCTGTTTTTGACGGTGCTGCTATTTCTGCTGCTAAAACACTAACCAAAGGTTTGCCTGCTTCTCCGGGAGCTGCTACCGGCCGTATCGTTTTCTTCGCTGATGAAGCTGAAGAATGGGCTTCCCGTGGTGAAAAAGTAGTTCTTATCCGTATTGAAACGTCTCCGGAAGACTTACGTGGTATGCACGCTGCTGAAGGTATTCTTACCGCTCGTGGAGGTATGACCTCACATGCTGCTGTGGTTGCCCGCGGAATGGGT
>JAIPAR010000095.1 GCA_021739985.1 Bacteroidales bacterium
CGGGATTAGCAGGACTATACAAGTCATAATTAATATCGTATTCTACATTTTCACCGCCAAAACGCTGAGCTTTCTTACCATTATATACTTTCTGCCCTGCTGCACCATATAAGACTGCCGAGAAATCAAATTTCCGGTAGGTATAGGAAGCATTGAAGCCTCCGGTAAATGACGGAAGATAACTTCCGGCAACAATCCGTTCATCACTGTAAATAAATTCACGATCATCATTAAATCCAAGCACTTCATACACATAGAAGCTTCCTAAGGATTCCCCGGCAAGAACTTGTTTGGTCCATTGTCCATTACCCAAACTTCCACCGATGAAATTGGCGAAGTAAGCATTGCTTACATCTTTCAATTCATTATAGTTATAGGCGAGGTTACCGGAAATACGATATCCGGATATTTCAGATAATTTCTTCTGATAATTCAAACTTAATTCGATACCTCGATTAACAACTTTTCCCGTGTTTAAATAGACAGCTCCGGGAGATAGTACCGAAGGTAAAGTCACAGGCAGAATAATATCGCTTGACATCCGATTATAAAACTCGAGCGTTCCTGTAAGTGCATAGCCGCCGAAAGCAAAATCGAATCCGGCGTCAAATTCTTTCATAGTTTCCCAGGTTAGGCCCGGATCCACTTGATAAGGAATCATACTGCCGGGGTAAATGGACTGATCGCTTCCAAATGTGTAATTGGTTCCGGTACTGAAAGATATCTTATTGAGTGCATTTCCGGTATTGCTGTTCCCAACCTCACCATAACCTACCCGTAATTTAAGCATATCGAACAATTCATTATCCTCCATAAAAGATTCCTTCGTGAGTATCCATCCGAAGGAAATGGCCGGAAAATACCCCCAACGCTGATCTTTTAAGAAAGAACTTACACCTTCCCGACGGATAGAACCGGTTACGAGATATTTATCATCAAAACTATAATCGAAACGGGCGAAATAAGCCAGCGAGATGATTGGAGTATTGGTATAATTGCTGGTTACCTCACCCGGAGCGAGTTCGGTATTGTAGGTTGATAAGTTGAGTGACCAATAATTGCTTGTACTGGGCACATTGAAGCGATTTCCCGAAAGCAATTCATAATTATTCCGGGTACTTTCACTCATACCCAGCGTAAAGTTGAAGTCCGAACGATTAATTTCTTTGTGATAAGCCAAATAATTATCCCAATTCCACAGATAATCCGACCATCTGTTTTTGGTTAATGTATTGTAAATAACTTCTTTATCTCCAAAAGTAGCTTCGTAATCTTCTGTACTTAAGCTTGGATTTTGAGAAAGCCAGATATTCAGGTTGTCATTAAAATTGAAGGATTTCCCATTATTATAAGTCATCCCAAAATTGGAATGAAAGGAGAGATTGTCAGTTATTTTCACTTCACCGGCTAAAGAGCCAAATATGGTAAGTGTCTGAGATTCTTCATTCGTGTAATATAACTGGGCTACCGGATTTCCTACGTTGTTGTATTTATCGTCTCCATCAATTTGAGGAACTCCGGTTTCTGAATTCAGTAAAGAAGTTCCAAATCGGCCATTTTCCCAATAAACCGGCATAATGGGAGCCTGTTTATAAGCATTGGTGAAAGCGCTGAGCGGCTTTGGAGTGTTATCGCTAATAGCCAGATTGAGATTCTGTTGAATCTTTACACGCTTGTTCCAAAAGGTGAATTCATTTCGGGAACTGATATTCTTACGTTTAAATTCGGTTCCATCCAGAATCCCTGTTTCACGCAAGTCGGTTAGTCCCAAATAATAATTGGCATGCTCGTTTCCGCCGGAAATCGATACATAATTACTCAATGCCATACCGGTTTGTGTGATTTCGTCCAGCCAATCTGTATTATAAGGTTGTTCAAAATTATAATAGGAAGAAGAGCCAATAGCGGAGTTATTATAGTAGGCGTAAAGATACGCATCCGACATCTTGACTTTTTTCTGGATAGTTTTCAGCGAAAAGTAACTATCATAATTAACTGCAAGCTCTCCGGAGCGTCCTTTTTTAGTCGTAACAACAATAACTCCATTGGCTCCTTTTTGACCGTAAATAGCCAGAGAAGAAGCGTCTTTCAGCACGTCAATTTTTTCAATTTCATTGGGACTTAGGCCATTCAAATTGCTGGCCTCTACTCCATCAATAATATAGAGCGGATCCCGGCCTCCGAGTACGGTTCCCATGCCCCGGATTCGAATAGATGGATTTTGCCCTGGTTCATCATTTGTTACAATGTTTACCCCGGCTGCTTTCCCTTGAATCGCCTGGATGGCCGATTGACTGGGCGTTTGGGTGATGTCCTGAGCTTTAACCTGAGCCACCGAACCTGTGATAGCACCTTTCTTTTTGGTTCCATAACCCACAACAACGGTTTCATTTAACTCAACCATTTCACTTTTCAGTACCACTTTCATGGGGCTGGTAGTGGCAACAACTTTTCTTTTTTCCATTCCGAGCATCGAGAATTCAAGGCTTTCATTGGCTGTGGCCTGAATCGAAAAATTACCGTCCACATCGGTAGTTGTAAACGTGTTTGAAGATAAAGCATGCACGTGAACTCCTGGAAGACTAAGTCCTTGTTCGTCTAAAACGACTCCTTTGATAACTTGCGAATAACCTGCTAATGAGGAGATTACAAGCATAAACAGGAAGTATAAATACTTCATAGGCGATTTGTTAATAATTGACAATCAATATAATAAGCATAAAATTGGTAATCGATTACCAATTTGGCCACTAATGTAGATAGATTTAACATAAGATGGGATTCTTATGCCTAAAAAAATGAGTCTTTTAGCAATCGTTTTCATCATTAGGGGTCGGCCTTCAACTCAATGTCTGTATCGTTTATGGAGGATACACCCATCATTCTAAAAGTCTCTCTAAAGATTGCAATAATTCCTGAATGGTTGCGTGTCTTACTGTCTTTTTTTTGCTTTTGTAAACAATTCCTTAACAATTCCTTGACATCAGGTTAAAGCCTTCTATACTTAGGGTAGATAGTTTTGCAGCATCAAATTCAAAAAAAATAAAATTATGAAACGTAATCTGGCTTATTTTTTCGTATTAACCCTGGGTTTGGGCTTTACCGCTTGTTCGGGAGATGATCCAATTGACAATCCAAATGACACCAATAATGTTGTCGTTACCGAGAACATTACTTCCAATACAACCTGGTACAGCGATAGCATCTATCAGTTAGGTGGTCGTATAACCGTAGTAAATGGAGCTACTTTAACCATTGAAGCAGGTACTGTTATTAAAGGTGAAGCTGGTACAGGCTCCAACGCAACTGCACTTTTGATTGCACGTGGTGGCAAATTAATGGCTGAAGGTACTGCTGCAAAACCTATCATTTTTACTTCGGTTGCTGATGAAATTACTCCTGAAGATATCGAAGCCGGTAATTACAATAGCCCTAACCTGGATGCTGATGTAAACGGTTTATGGGGTGGTCTTATCGTGTTGGGAAAAGCTAAAATTTCTGCTTCCAGCGAGTCTGCTGATGTTAGCGAAGTTCAAATTGAAGGTATTCCTACCTCTGATGCTAATGGTTTATATGGTGGAACCGAAGATGCTGATAACTCGGGTGTATTAAAATATATTTCCATCCGTCATGGTGGTACTAATATTGGTTCAGGAAATGAAATCAATGGTTTAACCTTAGGTGGTGTTGGTTCAGGAACCGTAATCGAAAATATTGAAGTGGTTGCTAATCAAGATGATGGTATTGAGTGGTTTGGTGGTACAGTTAATGTTAAAAACGTTATTGTTTGGAATGCCGGCGATGATGCTATCGATACTGACCAATCCTGGGGTGGTACACTGGACAATTTTATCGTTCTTACTCCGATTGGACATTGTTTTGAATTAGATGGCCCGGAAGGAACCTATGCTAACGGCCATACGATTAAAAACGGAACTATTGTTGCTTCAGATGATGCACTCGGAACAGTTTCGGTTGATTTAATCAATGTTGATGATAATTCCAGAGTTGCTTTACAAAATTTATATTTCACCGCTGTTGTTGAAGGACAAAAAATCAACCGTGTAACTGCTGCCAATGTGACTTTCGAAGGCATTGAAATTAATGTAGCTGCTGATTCTCTGGTTAATCATGTGAATGGTGATGTTCCAGCCGGTGTTACAGCCGGAGGCTCACCAAAAGCAAATAAAACGGTTTTCTCCTGGACTTGGGCAAACAAAGCAGGATATCTTACTGATTTATAGTAGATTGAAGAAAATAGCAATCATTTTATAGGCTCATATACAGACTTACAGGTTTCCTGTAAGTCTGTCCTATTTAACTGCATAAAGACAAAAACGAAATGAGAAGAATATTTTTTCTGGCAATTCTTTTACTTCCAACATGGCTGTTAGCTCAGAAAGGAACCATACGGGGAATGGTTTATGATGATGCAAACGGCGAATCATTAGTCGGTGTTTCGGTAGTCGTTGTTGGGACTACCTTGGGAACAATCACCGATTTAGACGGGCAGTTTTCATTGGATGTTCCTGCCGGGACACTCGAGCTACAACTTTCCTACATCTCTTATAACTCGCTGAATATTAAAGCTGTTTCAGTAAAGCAAGGGGAAGTTACTGTATTGAATAATCTCCGTTTGAAAGAAAGTTCAATGGAGTTAAACGAAGTGGTAATATCAGCCGAAATAATCCGAACCACTGAAATGGCCTTGCAAACAGTCAAAAGGAAATCTGCTTCGATGATGGATGGGATTTCTGCAGCTCGAATTGCTCAAATCGGTGATGCGACTGCCGTTGAAGCTGTAAGGCGCGTTACCGGCGTTTCCATTGAAGGAGGAAAATATGTGTATGTGCGTGGTTTGGGTGACCGTTACACGAAAACTACCTTAAACGGAGTTAGTATTCCGGGTCTGGACCCTGATAGAAACAGTTTGCAAATGGATATTTTCCCATCCAATTTGATAAATAATATGTTGGTTATTAAGAATTTCACTGCAGAGCTGCCGGCTGATTTTACAGGTGGTTTGCTCGACATTGAAATGAAAGATTTCCCGGATAAAAAGATTGTTTCTGCTTCTATTGGAACAGGGTATAATCCCGCCATGCATTTCAACAGTAATTATCTTAGTTATGACGGAGGATTTACTGATTTTTTAGGTTTTGATGATGGAACTCGCGCTTTGCCTGATTTGGCGAGGTCTTCAAACATTCCAACTCCGGTTAGTGGAGCATCGAAAACAGAGGTAAGTGATTTCATTAAAAGCTTCAATCCAACGCTGGGTGTCTCTACCAAAACCAGCCTGATGGATTTCAGCACCAGTTTTTCCTATGGAAATCAAATCGAATTAAAAAATACGAAGCAAAAAGCCGTAGCGCCTAAGCTTGGTTATATATTCTCTTTATCCTATAAATCAGATTATAAATTTTATGATGATGTGATTTATGGCGAATATCAACGGGTGTTGAATCCGGATGTATATGAAATGCAGAATGCTAATTTACAAACCGGTGAGGTTGGAGAGTATAATGTTTTACTAGGATTATTAGGAGGAGTAGCCTATAAAACCCAGTTATCCAAATACAAAATGATGTTGCTTCATCTCCAAAATGGGGAAAGTCGCGCAGGTAAGTTTATGATTAATAATAACTCCGAAGCGGTTGGTCAATCCGGATATATCGCTTCTTCCGATAACCTGGAATATAATCAGCGGTCGCTGACGAATTTGCTTTTTAGCGGTTCTCATCTTTCCAAAACACCGGGATGGGAAGTAAACTGGAAATTATCACCTGTTTATTCCATTTCAAATGACCCGGATATTCGTAAAACTGCTTTTACTTACACGGATCAGGATACTTTGTTTATGGCAGGAGCCGGAGGGAATCCCGCTCGTATCTGGCGCTATTTGAACGAGTTAAATATAACAGCAGCGCTTGATGTCGCCCGGAAATTTGACTTAATGGGTGCAGTTTCAACGCTCAAGTTTGGTGGCTCTCATGTCTTTAAATACCGTTCGTACGAAATATTATTCTTTGATATTCAATTCTTTGGCTCTCAAAACTGGTCTAGTACGGACCCAAATTCAGTTTTGAATGATGAAAATATTTATCCGAATCGTCCAAACAGTATCTATTATCAATCCGGAAACAGCAATCCCAATCCGAATGAATATCAATCAAATATTCAAAATTCAGCGCTTTATGTATCCAATGAATGGCAACCTTTTTCCTGGTTAAAGACTGTAGTGGGTTTACGCGGTGAATATTTTGTACAACGTCACACCGGTCGAGACCAGCGATGGGCTTCCGGCGATGAAGTGAATGGAAAAAATCTGGACAATGACATTGTTCTCGAATCTATCGATTTATTTCCATCCGTTAACTTGATTTTTACAGCCAGTGAAATGCAAAACGTTCGACTTTCTTACACCCGAACGATTGCAAGACCTTCGTTTAAAGAACTTTCCTTTGCTCAGATTCTGGATCCTATTTCCAATCGTATCTTTAATGGTAGTTTATTTACCTATTCTGATTGGGATGGGAATTTAACCGAAACCCGTATTGATAACCTGGATTTTCGTTGGGAATTGTTTCAGGAAAAAGACCAGATGTATTCGATTAGTCTTTTTTACAAGTTGTTTGATAATCCAATAGAGTTGGTTCGGATTCCGGAGCAGCAAACCAGTACTGAGTATCAGCCCCGGAATGTTGGTGATGGAACTTTGTTGGGTCTGGAGTTGGAATTTAGAAAAGACCTTGGCTTTATGACACCCGGATTGGAGGGCTTAAGTATAAGCGGAAATGTTACTTTGGCACAATCATCCATTGAAATGACCAGTTCTGAATATAATTCGAGAAAATATTATGAAAAAACGGGTGAAACGATTGAAAAAACCCGTCAAATGGCAGGTCAGTCACCTTATGTGGTTAATGCAGGACTTAGCTATTTAAAGGCTGATAGTCCCTGGAATGCCGGTATCTTTTATAACGTAAAAGGTCCAACCTTGACGATTGTCGGGGGTGGTTTATTCCCTGATATTTATATGGAACCATTTCATTCCATCAATTTAAGTTTAGGATATAAATTTGGTGCTGATGATAGGCAATCGCTTGATTTTAAAGTTAATAATCTTTTAAATGATAAAGTGGCGAGCTATTATCAATCCTATAATGCTGCAAATCAAATTTATAGTTCCTATAGTCCGGGATTGGCATTCAGTTTTAGTTACGGATATAAATTTTAAGTCATAAAAAAAGGCTACCAAACGGTAGCCTTTTTTTATGGGATTCGCTGATGCGATTATTTTACATTAGCTTGAGCAGCAGCTAAACGAGCGATTGGAACGCGGAAAGGTGAACAGGAAACATAATCCATTCCAACATTGTGACAGAATTCAACGGAAGATGGCTCACCGCCATGTTCTCCGCAAATACCCACTTTCAGTTTAGGATTTGTTGCACGTCCTTTTTTCGTTCCCATTTCAACCAGCTGGCCGATACCTTCCTGATCCAAAATTTGGAATGGGTCGTTTTTCAATAAGCCTTTGCTGAGGTAGATAGGCAGGAATTTGCCGATATCATCGCGGGAATAACCGAAGCCCATTTGGGTAAGGTCATTGGTTCCGAAGGAGAAGAATTCAGCAACTTCAGCAATTTTATCTGCTGTAAGAGCAGCGCGAGGAATTTCAATCATTGTACCAACCAGATAATCAACGCGGATACCTTTTTCAGCGAATACTTTCTCAGCGGTTTCGCGGATGATTTCTTCCTGCATTTTCAGCTCTTTTACGGTACCAATCAAAGGAACCATAATTTCCGGACGAGGATCCATTCCTTTAGCTTTCAGAATACAAGCAGCTTCGATGATAGCGCGAGCCTGCATTTCTGAAATTTCAGGATAGGTGTTACCTAAGCGGCAACCACGGTGACCCAACATCGGGTTAACTTCGTGTAAAGATTCTACTTTGGCAACAACTTCTTCCAGGGAAACACCTAGTTTTTGGGCCATTTCAGCCTGAGCTTCCGGTTCATTCGGGGTGAATTCGTGGAGAGGTGGGTCGAGTAAACGAACGGTAACACCAAAGCCATCCATAGCAGCGAAGATTCCTTCGAAGTCTTCACGTTGCATGATGAGTAATTTTTCCAGTGCTTTTTTACGTCCGGCCAGGTCGTTTGCTAAAATCATTTCGCGCATAGCCCAAATTCGTTCACCTTCAAAGAACATGTGCTCGGTACGGCAAAGACCAATTCCTTTAGCTCCAAATTTACGAGCAACGCGTGCATCATGAGGAGTATCAGCATTGGTACGAACAGACATACGGGTCATTTTTTCAGCTAAATCCATGATTTTTCCGAAGTTTCCGGATAATTCAGGAAGAATAGTCGCTACTTTACCATGATATACTTCACCGGTAGAACCATTCAAGGAAATCCAATCACCTTCCTGGTATTTATTTCCGTTAATTTCCATGGTACGGTTGGCGTAGCTGATTTTTACATCGCCGGCACCTGATACACAGCATTTACCCATTCCGCGGGCAACCA
>JAIPAR010000096.1 GCA_021739985.1 Bacteroidales bacterium
CACCTTCTCCGTCCGAATCTCACGTGTATCCTTATTAAATGAACGGCTTATCCGGCTTTCTTCGAATGATTGTTGAGCCAAACGAAGGACTAATTCATCAAAGGCAATATTGGACTTGGAATAACTGATATTCAGGTTATTCATCATCCATTTTTGCGGGCCATACGACCATTCGGCGTATTTGGGAAGTCCGTTTTTGGTCTGAAGATGACGATCGTACCTGGCGTATGCTGAAGTTTCGGAATAATGAAACCCGTATTGGAAATCCAGGTAATTATTGGGTTTGAAGCGGATTTTCTGCATCAGGTTTTGCTGCGAATATCCACTTGGCGATTGTACAAGCGGATCAGCATTACTCACTACCACATCCTGACTGTCGATTCGTTGGACATAATTATACCGAAGATACTCTTCCGGACCGTGGCTTCCCATTTTCAAGTCGCCAAAGGTGCTTTGGGAGATAGAAGTCAGGAACGACCATTTTTTAAAACCGGCGAAAGCATCAAAATGACCGGTCATCTCATGGTTGGCGCTGGAATAACGCATGAAAGCACGTCCGCCCTGGATATTATTTTTATCGTTCGACAAAGGAGCTGTAAGTGTTTGAAAGCTCATGACTCCGCCAATGGCATCTGAACCATATATGACGGAGGCTGGTCCAAACAAAATTTCGGTACTTTCGATACTTAAAGGATCCAGGGAAATCACATTTTGGATATTTCCGGAGCGATAAATGGCTGTATTCATTCGAATTCCATCCACTGAATAAACCAGCCGGTTGGTTGCAAATCCACGAATCATAGGAGAACCACCTCCCAGCTGACTTTTTTGAATAAACACATTCCCGGACAGGCTCAGCAAATCGGCTGTTGTTTGAGGATTTTGAATCGCAACTTCCTTGGCCTGAATCACTTTAACAGGAACTTCATCGCTGGATTGTAAAAAGCGGCTGGCAGATACCACAACGCATTCCAGATTAAGGCTTTTAGGTTCCAGACTAACCAGAAATTGCTTATCATTCAATTGATTATAGGAAAAGCAGACTTGCTGATAGCCCATCATTCGAAACTCAATTTTGGGAGCATCCTTCATTAGACTGATATTAGCTTGTCCATTGACATCGGTGATGACCACCGTTTTCCCTTGATTGGCGATAATAGCCACAAATTCAAGAGCTTGCTCTGTTTGTTTATCCACCACACGAACGGTTTGTCCGTAACTTAAGGTTGTAATAAGACATAACAGAGCTATCCATACTATTTTTCTCATTGAAATACATTTAGATAACTAATTAATTTACTTTACTTTAAATTGATTGGATTAGTTTATCCGATGTATTTAGGAGGTGGGTCGTTAGCATGAAGATGTTTCTGGTAGGAGGATTCCAAATAGGGAGTTTGCGGATGCTGACAGGAAGGGGGAAGAATTAATCCCATCTGGATACTTGAAAAATATAAAGCCAGGTAAAAATGTTGAACCTGAGCACTTGCTTTTTTCGATTGGGGTGAATTCCCGAAAGCTTTGCTGAAAACGAGACTGATTTGAAGATTTAGCCAGGTTTCCTCTTTATCAGGCCAGCAAATAAAGCGGATGGAATCACCGCAGTATTCAGTGCGTACAATATCGTACATCTCGCCCTGATGCCTGAACTCACGACTATGCTTCCATTCAACTGCCTTAGCCGAATCGGCTTTCAGGAAAGTCAGGCTTACCAGTTTATCGTCAGGTAATCCGTTAATTATCATTCGTTTAACGGATTTACGAACTAAATGTCGTTCGTGGTTAAGATAAAGGTAGGAAGCACCTGCGGGGATGAGAAAAACTAACAGCAAAACAACCGGTCTCCACAGGTGGAGCCGGCTGTTTCGCTTAAAAATATGTGTTGTTAGGTTCATCTCATTTGCAAAAAGTATCGCAAATGTATGATTAATTTAAGTCAATTAATAGGCTTCGGTAATATCCCATACAAAAGCCCGAATACCTACTTCGAGATTGATTTCATCGAGTGCTTTGATGTATTGAAGAAGGGGTTTGACTTTTTCATCCGGAATAACAGTGATAATTGCCGAGTTCATTTCGGGCCAGGTATGGGTTCCATTACGCGGTTCTCCTGTCACAGAGCCGGCACCTTGAACATCCACCCATCGGGTGAAACCTTTTATTTCGAGTTTTTCGAAAATAAATTCAATTCGTTCTGTAAAAGCCTGATTAAAGGTGATGAATACTGATTTCATAAGGCTCTATTTTGATTGTTCACTAATTTGATTACTTAAAACACCTTCCATTTGGGCATGTAGTTGTTTCCGCTTAAAGGTTTCTCCTTTCTTGATAAAGATGCCGTACATGGTTGGAATCAATACCATGGTTATCACGGTGGAAAAAATAAGTCCACCAATTACGGAAACGCCCATCGGCCGCCAGATTTCGGAACCTTCGCCGGTACTCAATGCAAGTGGTACCATACCCAGGATGGTTGTGAGGGCTGTCATCAATACCGGACGCAAACGCGATTTCCCGGCGGCAACGATAGCTTCGTTCAGAGGCACATCCCGGTCTCGGAGTAAATTGGTGAAATCCACTAGTACGATACCGTTTTTCACTACAATACCAATGAGTAACACAGCACCTAAACCGGCTACAACGCTCAAGGTTGTGTTGGTTAAGAACAAGGCCAGGATTACTCCGGTGAAAGCAAACGGGATAGAGAACATAATTACGAAAGGCATCCGGAAGGATTCAAACTGGCTGGCCATCACGATAAATACCAGAAGCAAGCTCACCATCATTAAAAGACCCAGGTCTGCAAAAGACTCTTGTTGTTCTTTATAAGCTCCACCCATGCTAATCATTACTTCATTGGGAACATCCACATCTTTCATAATTAATTCGATTTTTTCAGCCAATTCGCCTAAGGAAACTTTCTCGGGTTTAGCGGATACTGTTAAAACCCGTTCCCGTTTTTTATGTTGAATGGAAGGCGGTCCATAGTATTCAACCACTTTGGATACTTCACTCAATTTGATTTTATTTCCTTGCGCTGTAACCAGAGTTATTTGTTCCAAATCGGATAAAGAATTACGATAATCTTCTTCCAGTCGGAGGCGGATATCGTATTCATCGCCTTCTTCGCGGAAGAGAGAAGCAGTAAGTCCATACACCCGATTTCTAACTTGTGCAGCAGCTTGTGCTGTTGTAAGACCATGAACAGCCAGTTTTTGCTTGTCCAGTTTAACTTGAAGTTCAGGCTTATCCGGGTCACGACTCAATTTAACATCGACTGCTTCCGGTACGGCCGAAATAGCTTTTTTAATTTGCTCAGCTACTTTATTAGTTGTATTGAAATCGTAGCCATAAATTTCCACATCTACGGTATTACTGGTACCTCCAAAACCACCGGTTGTTTCAAAGTTGTAAGTAACCAATTCGGGGAACTGAGCCAAGCGCTCACGTAGCTCACCGGCAATGGTCCAAACATCTTTTTCGCGGTCGCGTGGGAAATTTAAACGGCACATGATATTGAAGATATTGGAACCGGATTCCTGGAACAGGGAGAACATGCCTCCTTCATCATCAGCACCTGCCGAAGATGCCATCGCAACAACTTCAGGATACTCTTCCCGGATAATTTTTTCAATCTTTCGGGCAACAGCCATTGTTTCTTCCACCCGAGTACCGGTTTGCAATTCACCTGCAATGGTGATGCGGGATTCATCGGTTTGTGGCATAAAATCGGTACCTACAAACTGCATGAGGGAGATAGAAAGGATGAAAATAACCAAAGCACCGATTACAACACTCCATTTAAAACGAAGGGCGAATCGCAGCGAACGCTCGTAGAAATTATCCAAACGATTCAAATTCCGTTCGAAAACACGTTCGTAGAAAGTACCTTTTACAGTTCTTGGGCGTAAACGAAGGAAAAGTGCCGACATCATCGGAGTAAGGGTGATAGCCGCAATGGTAGAGGTAATGATTGTAATCGTAACAATCCAGCCTAATTGATTAAACATAACTCCGGTCATTCCACCAACCAAGGTTAAGGGGAAGAAAACGGCTACAACAACCAAAGTGGTAATAATTACGGACTGCCATACTTCGTTGGTCGCATAAATGGCGGCTTCCCGTGGTCGGCTACCCCGTTCGATATGACGAGTAATATTTTCAAGGACAACGATGGCATCATCCACCACCATCCCAATCGCAATGGAAAGCGAAGTCAGGGAGATTACGTTAATCGAACCTCCATCCATATAGAGATAGATGAACGAGACAATTAAAGAAATTGGAATTGTAAGCACAATGATAAAGGTAGCTCTCCATCTTCCTAAAAAGACCAGCACCACCAAAATAACAAACAGGAAGGCGTACATCAGAGTTTCCGACAAGTTGCTAATTGAACTTTTAATGAAGTCGGAAGTATCCATGATTAGACTGATTTTCACATCGGAAGGCAAATCGGATTGCAGTTTTTTAACTTCTTCCTGAACTTGGCGGGCAACTTTAACCGTGTTGGCGCCTGATTGCTTCATGACAAAAAAGCGAAGACCATCGGTCCCGTTTACTTTTTCATCCAACGTTTTATCTTTAAGAGTATCTTTTACAGAAGCTACATCGGAAAGAAATACAGGGTTTCCACCATAATTTCCAACAACCAGGTCTTTCAATTCAACGCTTTCATCAAACTCACCCTGAACACGAAGCTGATAGTCCATCAAGCCCATTTTGATACTTCCGGAAGGCATGTTCAGGTTTTCGCTGGAGATAGTACCGGCCAGTTGTTCCAAAGTCAGATTATAGGCTTCCAGACGGTTAGGATCGACGTCCACATAAACCATCCGTTTAGGTTGGCCCATCATAGCAACCTGAGCCACACCTTCGATACGATTTAGTCGGTTGATAACCTTTTCATCCAGGATTTTTTCGATACCCGGGAAGCTTTCATCAGCGGTAAGCGCATAGAAAACGATAGGCATCATACTGGTAGAGAACTTAAAAATCGTTGGTTGATCGACGTCTTCAGGTAAATAGGTATAAACCCGGTCGATTGCATCCCTGATTTCAGCCGTTGCTTCTACCAAGTCGGTTTCCCAATCAAATTCCAATACAATCAAAGAAAGGTTGTCAGAGGTTGTGGAGGTAATTTCTTTCAGTTTATCCACATTATTTAATGCATCCTCCAGGATTTTAGTCACATTCGTTTCGATGTCGGATGCACTAGCACCCGGATAGGTAGTAACCACCGAAATATAGGGTGGATCCATCTCCGGATACAAATCAATAGGCATTTTAGACAGCGAATACAAGCCCATTACAATGATGGCCGTAAACACCATAAAGGTGGTAATGGGTTTACCTACGGCACTTTTATAGATACTCATAATCGATTCTTAATTAATTAACTGCCTCAACTTTAACACCATCCACCAATCTGGCCTGACCCATATAAATAATCTGGTCGTCATCCTTCAATTCAGTGGAAATAACTTCAATCAGTTCATCATAGCGTTTGCCCGGTTCAACAAACACCTGTTTAGCTTTCCCATCGCGGATTACAAAGACATAACGCTGGTTGGTGCCGGTCATTTTCATCAGTGCAATAGCCGGAATCATGCGGGCGTTATCTTTATCAAATTCGATTTTAACGCGGGCAAACATACCCGGGATGAGGGATTCATCTGCGTTTTCGACTTGAATTTCAACCTTAAAGGTTCGACTGATAGCATCGATGATTGGGTAAATTTGATGGATACGACCTGTATAGGATTTACCCGGGTACACATCGGTCGTTACCGTAATAGGAGAATCTTTTTTAATCATAGGGAAATATCGTTCCGACACGGAAACTAACATTTTTAGTTTATCCACCTGGATTAGACTAACGACGGCTGATTTACCAATCGACATGACAGGTGAACCCGAGTACATTTCGCCGGGTTCAAAATATTTGCCGGAGATGATGCCTGAAAAAGGAGCGTACAAACGTGCATTTTGAGCCAGGAAGTTGACGTTGGTTTTAGCTACATCGTATTGGGCTTTCACCTGGTCGAATTGTTGCTGAGCAATAGTTCCCATTTTGCGCAGGGTGTCGAGCCTTTTATAGTCAGTTTCTAATGTTTTCAACTGAATTTCAGCTTGTTTCATTTGCGTTTGGTCCATTTCAACCAGCAGCTGGCCTTTTTTTACCCGGCTGCCAACTTCCACATAAATATGTTCGATCCGACCTGGAGCTGCGGGGGAATAATGCAGCTCTTCCCAGGCTTGCAGGGTGGCAGAGTTTTCAATTTCCCGGGAGACTTCCTGCATGCCCAGTGAGACAGTTTTTACTTTTTCGATTTTATCAGCCTGCACGGTTTCAGTGCTTTCTGATGCTGCATTTTGTCCGCAGGATGCTAACAAAGCTCCCGCAAAAAGCATTAATAGTAATTGCTTGGTTTTCATCTATTGATAGTCTTAGTTCTTAATAATTAGGTTTTTCTTTCGATGGAAGATCCGGCTTAAGGTTTTCCCTTCGGGGATGTTTTCGGCCAGGATGTTTCATCTTATTATGCTGATTGGTTTTAGGGCTATTGAATGGTTCCGTAGAGCTTTTTGAGTTGCAAATCGGTACGAAGGACTTCCAGCATTGCGCTCAGATAATCGGTTTCTGCTTTCAGATAATTATTATCAGCATTGATCATGTCAAGTCCGGAAATCATACCTTGTTCGAATTTAAATCTCAGATTATCATACACTTTACGAGATACTTCAATATTCTCCTTTTGATTATTGAAGGATTCCATCGCACTGCTATAGTTAAATTTCAGTTGTTTCTCCTGCATCAATAATTGATCACTAACCAACTCTTTAGTGTTTTGGAAAGATTGCAGGTCGATTTTAGCTTGATTAACCTGCGACATGCGCATGCCCGATGAGAAAATTGGAATTGAAACTTGAATTCCGAGCGTATTACTTGGAGTCATATCGAAATCAGGTTTCAGGATTTTTCCGGTATAACGATAAAATCCGGCGACTGTAGGCAAGTAACTTGCATACTTCATGTTGAGCATTTTACCGGTGATTTCGCCTTGTTTATCCAGCATTTTAAAATCAATATTACTTGCGAGGCTCAATTGATTTTGAAGGATAGAGGGGTCGTTGGCGCGCAGAAGAAGACTTTCGGCCGATTCAGTTAAGGTAAATTGAGTTTCCAGGTCAAGACCTAATTGAAGACGAAACAGGTTTTTTGCTAATTCTAATTGTCTTTCGGAAGATGCTACCGCATTTTTCAATGAATTAACCTGGATACGCAATTGATCCACACTGGTTTGCTCAATGATCCCGGCATCAGCCATTTGGGCCGTCTTTACATATAAGCCATTCAGGTTTTCTACATTTTTTTCTAAGATTGTTTTAATCTTGGATGAAATTTGAACCAGATAATATGTTTCAATGACCTGAGTCTGTATATCTATTTCTGTTTTTCGGATATTGAGTGTGGATAAATCGTTGGCCAGGCGTGCAGTTTGAATACCGACCCAATAATTGCCACTAAAAATTAACTGAGTAAAGTTTAAGTAGAAATTGCTGGAGGGTTTAATAGGAATGACGGTAGCCGGCATTCCTTCGGTAAAAGTAATGGAGATATCAGCTCCAAGGGAGTTGGTATAATCCACTGTGGCATCAATCTGGGGAAGACCATTGGAGATGGCTTCCCAGACAGCCTGAGTGGATTTGTCAGTAGCCAAATGAGAGTTCTTTAGTGTCAGATTATGCTCAAGTGCATACTTGCAAGCATCCTGCACAGTCATGCTTATAGTTTCCTGAGCCATCGCTCCAAAACCAGGCAGGATTATCAGCATTACAAAGGTTAATAGCTTGATTTTCATTGATTTTCAGATATTTTATTAGGGTTAAGTGCTTTTTTTAATTCAGTTAGCGCATTTTCTTCTCCATCAATATCGATGGATTCAAAATATGTTTCCATCATTTTAATTCCTTTATTGGTGGCAAGTCCTCTAAAATACGGGAAAATAATATTTACCGACATCTCGAGGTCATTGCACATCTTAAACTTAATCCGGTCATTATTCATGATAAATGGGAAAAGTTCCATCAGAAATGCATCCACTAATTCAGGGTTGATTTCCGGTCTTATCAAACCTTCTTGCTTTCCGCGTTCAATCAGAAAATAGGTTGATGAGCGCTCTTTAATGTAATTCTCTTTGGAAAATAATCGTTCGTTCGCAATTGGAATATATTTCTTGATATCCTCCATTAAGATTTTAGGAAGATTTTTGTGTTCATTCATCTGAATTCGGAATATCTCAAACATGGCATGAACCATATTATCAGAGCTTTTTATGATTTCCATCCGGTCTTCATTCTGTTTCGTAAACAGATAATCCAAACATTCAATAACAAGGTTTTCCTTATCATTAAAGATTTCATAAATTGTTCGTTCAGATATTCCAAGCTCCGAGGCAAGCATATCCATCGTAACGTTCTTAATTCCATAAATGAAGAACAGCTCGGATGTTTTG
>JAIPAR010000097.1 GCA_021739985.1 Bacteroidales bacterium
CCGTTTCTATCCAAACAAATCACCCAGTAGTCCATGGATCCTCTGCTATTTTCTGATTTACAACCGGAGCTATCCGAATTAGAACTACCAGCCAGAATAATATTTCCATTGGATAACTGCACGAATTTCCCTCCATTTTCAAGTCCGGTACCCCCAAGAACGTTCTGCCAAATAATATTGCCAACGCTATCCATTTTAAAAATCCAAAAATCAAATTCACCAAAACCTGAAGAGTCCACAACTCCACTATTTGATGAATTTGATATTCCGGAGACAATAAAATTATTCTTATCCCCGACAGCTTGAATATCTTTTATGATTTCAGACAGGTCACCACCATACGTTTTTTGCCAAATTATATTATAATTATCATCTATCTCAAAAAGCCATAGATCTGAATTTCCGTATCCTTCCTCTAATTTATCCCCAGAAATTCCCGAAAATGAACTTCCTGTAATTAAAAATCCTTCGGAAGATTTACACATGTTAGACGGGAAGTCATATTCACTCCCCCCAATGGTATTTTGTGAAGTTATTTGTATCTGGCTATGTATGGAAACTGACAGCAGCACTCCAATAAGGCTTAAAATAGGCAGGATGATAATTCTTTTCATTGTGAGGGATTTATTAAAAATTAGTTCTCAATTCGATAAAATTAGGGATTAAGACTTAAAGATTATATAATCAAAGGGTATCAGTTTCTTGTAAATAAATTCAATATGCGTTTCCGGATAGAGAAAAAGTATTTCTTTCATAAACAGCAGTGTATAGGGTCAAATCAATCTTAAAAAACTCAAAATCAATCCCTCTAAAGAAAAGAAAAAGAAATGATTCATGCAAATTATTAAACGCTTTTTTTTTACAAAAAATCTCTTTATTTCTGAAACTGATATTTTATACGTTATACGTTATAAACCAAGATTCATACGTTCCCAACTGACTAACAACGAATCACCCTCTGGCGTGCCCCGAAATAGGAGGAAGGAGGAAAGAATTGTTGATTTGTTGATTCGTTTATTTGTTTATTTGTTGAAAAATCAATTGAGCGGAGCGAAATTCCGAGAGCGAAGCACCTCAGGGAAAATCAATTGAGCGCAGCGAAATCCCGAGAGCGAAGCGATTCGGGACAATTCATTGAAGGAGGAAGGAGGAAAGAGGAAAGAAGAAGCTGTTAACCTCGTAGAGGTTCAATGTGGGTAGAATGCAGAAGCTTATTATTGCTCCCGCGCGGGTTCCACTCCTCTGTCACTGGAATAGAATGCCGGCAACCCGCGCGCCGATTCCCCCAAAACCCCTCGTCATTCTGAACGAAACGGAGTGGAGTGAAGAATCTCAATCAGGAGGAAGGAGGAAGGAGGAAAGAGGAAGGAGGAAAGAGGAAGGAATTGTTGATTTGTTGATTCGTTTATTTGTTGAAAAATCAATTGAGCGGAGCGAAATTCCGAGAGCGGAGCACCTCAGGGCAAATCAATTGAGCGCAGCGAAATCCCGAGAGCGAAGCGATTCGGGACAATTCATTGAAGGAGGAAGGAGGAACGGCCTGCGGCCTGAGGAAATTGGAAATACGACTGCGGTTAAACAAATAAATTGAGCGCAGCGAAATCCCGAGAGCGGAGCGATTTCGGGACAAATAAACAAATAAACAAACCACCAAATAAACAATTCATTGAAGAGGAAGGAGGAACGGCTTCGCCTGAGGAAGGAGGAAAGAGGAAAGAGGAACGGCCTGCGGCCTGAGGAAATTGGAAATACGACTGCGGTTAAACAAATAAATTGAGCGCAGCGAAATCCCGAGAGCGGAGCGATTTCGGGACAAATAAACAAATAAACGAATCAACAAATCAACAATTCATTGAAGGAGGAAGTAGAAAGGAGGAAGGTGCTTTTTTAACAGTTCAACGTGAAACTTTTTTTATCTTGCTCCGTTTTTTGAGACATTAATCTAATTTTCAATTTAAAAATCAACCATGATGAACCTAACCCACCCATCTAAATCCTGGATGTTATTACTTGCAGCAACTGTATTGTTAATGAGTTGCGAAAAGGAGCCTACGGCCAATTTTTCACCCTCGAAAACCGATGTAGTGACCGGCGAGGAAATTCAATTTACGAATCAATCTGCTGATGCTTACGATTTTAGCTGGAACTTCGGTGACGGAAGCGTTTCAACGCTCGAGAGCCCTGTGTATGCTTACGATGAAGCCGGAACCTATTCAGTTGTGTTGACTGCCTTCTCAGAAAGTGGCAAATATGCGAATTCGACCACCAAGACCATTAACGTGGAATATGCCAATGAAATTCGTTTTACAGGTGAAAAATATCCGCTGTCACAGGCATTTATCATCAAATACGGGGATTGGGATGGTTCGGGTGTATTTAATTTCGATGTGGTTTTTATAAGCGAGGACATTTATTTTGCAGAAGATAGTATTTCCGGGACAGGTGAAATTGTCGTTTTCGAAATGTGGACAAATTCGCCAACTACTTTAACAGCAGGGAATTATGTATTTTCTTCGGCTGAAGTGGCTGGAACCATTACGGACGTCTTTATGGGAATCGATTTGGATATTTATGAATCGGAAGGGCCTGAATTTGAGGCTGTTTCAGCAACCGCTACTGTCGCTTATGAAGGTGCTGATTTAAAACTATCCTCTCTCATGATCATGGATAATGCACAGGATGCAAAGGTTTATTACACAGGACCTTATACGGTTTTCGATTTTACGGAAAAGAAATCGAGTTCGAAAGTGAATAAGCTGTTTCACCAAAGATAACTGCTGTTTATTTCTATCGTAGTCAATTGAATGGCAATGCAAGAAACTTCCGAGCATCATGCCAGAATGGCTAAAATTACTTTTGCTGAGGTCTAACTTTATGATACAGAAGATTAAAGAAATTATCGATGGAATTTATCCGGTTTCTCAGAATTCGCTGGAAGAGCTGTTTGAATTGCTTGATTTTGAAACTATTGCAAAAGGCGATATCTTTATAAAACTGAATCATCCGAATGAAAAGGAATACTTCCTGATGAACGGAATCTGCCATAGTTTTTTAAGCAATACGGATGGCGAGGAAGTAACGATTTCCTTTTTCCAGGGAAAATCAGTCCTTTCACCCTATACTACCCGTATTCATCAAGGTAAATCGGTATTGAATTTTCAAGCACTTACGGAGCTTCAGTTGGCATCCGTATCCAGTCGGAAATTCGAGGAGGCTATGATTCAAAATATGGAGATACGAAACTTTGCGAATACTGTGCTGCGTAATGAGTTGCATCGGAAAGTAAGCAAGGAAATCGGACTGGTTTCGCTGGCTGCCAGGGAGCGTTTAATCATTTTTCGGAAAGAGTTTTCCGGGCTGGAGAATTTGATTCCTCATGCCGCCATTGCCAGCTATCTGGGAATTACAAACGTATCTTTAAGCAGGCTCCGAAAAGAAATTTCCGACTAATCGCATCTTTTATCATTTGTTAATGAGAATCTGAAGGGCAGGCTGTTTTTTTGTCCATGATATTAAACCTATTATCATGGATACGCCTTTGAAAAATTCCTGGCTTTTGTTATCAGGCGTCCTATTAACTGTGCTGGCTCATTTATCGTATCATTTCGCACTGGCCGGCTGGTTAGCTTATGCACCCTTTCTGATTTATATGCAGCAAACTTCCGGTACAAAAAGCCGACTTTGGCTTCTGTTGGCTTTGTTTGTCGCCTGGTCGCTCGCAACCGCGAAAATCATTACAGAACCCTTGAGCTACCTAATGGTTGTGATGTATTCAGTTCCCTTGTCTATCATCCATTTCAGCGGATTTATCGCCTGGAGTCCCTGGCGTAAACACAAATTATCTTTTCTGATTTTTCCTGCCATCATGACTCTGCTGGAGTGGCTTCAATATTCCTTTACACCGCTTGGAAGTTGGGGAGCCGCTGCTTATACCCAGCTTGATAATCCCTTGATTTTGCAGTCTTTATCCCTGTTTGGCCTGCCTGGTTTAAGTTTCTTGATATATTTGGTGAATTTCGCCCTGAGTGATTGGTACATCTTCAGGCAATTTCATCTCCCTGCCATTCGGATTTCAGCTTTATGGGTGATTGGATTGCTTCTGTTTGGAGGAATCCGAATACATAGCTATCATGTGCAACCAAAAACCAGCTTACTGGCCGCAGCTATTGATACAGATTGCCGAACAAGTGGTTTACCTTTGCCTTCTGCGGAGGAAAAGCTGTTTGTAAACAAGGCTTTGTTTGAACGGTCGCAGCAAGCTGCCTCGATGGGTGCTAAACTCATTGTATGGACCGAAGCTGCTACCGTTGTATGCCCTAAGGATGAACCTCAATGGCATCAGGATTTGCAGGGATTTTGCCGGATTAATAAGGTCAATTTAATAGCTGCCTATATCCTTCCGCTCGATACTATTCACATGCAATATGATAATAAGTATGTGCTCGTCGATTCACTGGGGCAAATCGTTTACAGCTATTCAAAACATGAGCCGGTTCCCGGCGAGCCTGCTAAGCGGGGAAAAGAGGAGATTGAGGTTTTTAAGGTGGATGATAGCAGGCTGGGCGGCGCTATCTGTTATGATTATGATTTTCCCTATTTGGCGAAAGCATTTGGGAATTTGGGTGCCGATATCGTGGCTGTGCCTTCATCCGATTGGCGCGGGATTGACCCATTGCATACCCAAATGGCTGCCTATCGGGCGATTGAGCAAGGACATTCCGTGTTACGGTCCACTCGGTTTGGATTGTCTGCGGGAATTAATCCGATTGGTGAATTTGTTGGTTTCAGCAGCAGCTTCGATCAGACTGATAAAATATTGCTTGTTTCCTTGCCGTCCAAGAGGATTCCTACTCTGTATCAGTATATTGGTGACTTGCTGATTTATCTTTCCATCGTCTTTTTAATCGTGCTGGCTTTTATTTCACTTCTTCGGTTCCGTCGGCATAAAGGGCAAAGCGACCTTTCTCACGAGGATGTACCTGGTCGTAACGAGGCCAGGGCCAACCCCCAAACTGAGTAGCATTGTACTCTTCAAAGGCTTGCTGAATTTCGCGTTTGCTGTTCATGACGAAAGGTCCGTATTGAACAACCGGTTCTCCAAGAGGCTGTCCTTGCAAAATCAGCAAACTGGCACCGGTATCCGATGCTTTTAGGCTGGTTTCAAGAGCTGCACTCAGCTGTATAGCATGATATTTATCAATGGGAATCCCTGAAATCTCTAGTGAATTTCCTTCATAAAAATAGACTGTCCGATTTGTTTTTGCGCTTGCCAGGGGAAGCGTGTAAGTGGCATTTGGACTAAGCTTGATGATGGCAATCAGGAGTTCGTTAGCGGGGTCGGCAGCCCAGGAATCGGGAGGTGGAGGAGGAGCTGTGGTACCGTTGAGTTGCCCGGCCACTAATTCAATGTGTATCGTATTTCCTTTAATATCAGTTGTTTGTATGATTGGAATATCTTCTTTCCAAAGCATTTTGAAATGAGGTTCTACCATTTTGCGGGCAGCCGGCAAGTTCAACCAGATTTGAAAAAGCTCAGCCGTATTTTCTTTGTCTTTCGCAAGCAGCGGAAACATTTCAGAATGTTGCACCCCTTTTCCGGCAGTCATCCATTGCACATCCCCATTTCCGTAGCGGCCGGCTGCTCCCAGTGAATCGGCATGATCCACAAGTCCTCGCCTGACAATCGTAACAGTTTCAAATCCTCGATGAGGATGGCCCGGAAATCCGGGAACCGTTTGGCCATGGTACATACGAAATCCATCTTTGATGATGAAATCGTCACCTAATCGTCGTCCTTTTAAGAATGATGCATCCGGCCCCATAGCCTCATTGCCGGCAGGAAAATAATCTTCATGATGGGCACAAAATAAAAACGGGTCCCGGGTATCCCAGAGAAAACCCAATGCTTTAATATCAATTATCGGATGTGGTTGCATAACAAGCTTTTTCATCCTAAACAGGAAGAAATGGCTAAAGTTTAAATTAGCATCCTTACTTAAGCTTTTTTACGAAATTCATTTGGTTAACATACAGGTTGGTTAACCTATACGATACAAATCGGTATAAATACCTCCTTTAATTAACTGAAAAAACATTATCCCGACGATTAATCCTTGATACATCTAACCGATATTAGATGTTTATTTCGTTACTTTCCGATTAAGCAATAAACGAATCAAGATGAGCCCTATCAGTGCAAAGCCGGCGCCTAGGTAATATGCGCCCCGCAATCCATCCATGGCATAGCCGATACCAATTGTTAATGGTCCAATGGTTTGCCCAATGCGAAGCACCATCCCGTTTATCGACATAAAAATACCCCTTTGCTGGTCGGGTGCCAGATTAGCCAGCATGGTTTGTAAACTTGGCATATTCAGCGCCTGAGCGGCCCCATAGAGTAAAATCGGAAGGAAGAAGAGAGACAAGGAATGGATGTTTGGAATCATCAAACAAACCAGCAAATAGGTTGCGAAAGCGGTCGTTAGCAGCGCCTTCCCACCAAATCGGACAGTTAATTTGCCCATTTGACTAGCTATGAGGGCTGAAGTGATGGAGCTGGCGGACAGCAGCATGCCGATTTTTGCAGCGCTTAGCCCGAATTCGGCATCCAGGAGAAAAGGCATATAGGTTAAAAAGGCTCCGTATAAAATGAGGAAGGTCAGAATGCTTAGAAAGAATACAGCTACCACTTCCCGGCGGGCGATGCTTTGGCGGGTCGCTTTTAAATACGCTTTGAAATCACCGCTTTTATCAAATATTGGTTCATCAAGCATATAAATGACAAATAAGCCAACCGGAATAGCCAATAAGGGAAGCAGGAATGGATAGTACCAGGCAATACCGGCCAGGGCACCTCCAATTAGAGGATAAAATGCTGTTGATAAGCTTAGAACGCTCGCATTTAGACCCATGGCTGCCGGCCTGTCTGGTCCTTTAAATAAATCACCTACTAAAGTCGTGTTGAGTGAGCCCAGCGAAGCCGCACCTAAACCCTGAAAAAAGCGCAGAATCAATAAAGTATGAAAATCATGAATGATAAAACCGCCGAATCCTGCGATAGCAAACAAGAATAGGGAAGGAACCAGCACTTTTTTCCGTCCAAAGCGGTCGGCAAAGACACCCATGACAGGTGTCATAAATACGCCCGGCAAGGTGAAAACGCTGATTAATAAGCCAACTTGGGTCTTCGTGAGATGCAGTGATTCGGCTATGGTAGGGAATGCCGGCGTGAGGCTGGCAACGCCCATCACCGAAATCAGGGTGATACTGAAAATGACGTAGATATTTTTGGATTTTAAAAGGCTGCTCATAAAGTCTGATTTGACGACATACCAAGGTTAATTTGACCTGCAAAGCTACAAAAAAAGAGGAAGGAGGAACGGCTTCAGGTCGTTCCTCTTCTTTAATGTTTTCTTCTTGCTGGCTTAATATTTAGGTAAAGTTCGGGTAGTTGTTTTGTGTCAGAATTAGAAACTACTTAACTACTACATTATGAAACACATGCTACGATTTTCTTTGATTGCTCTGCTCGCTCTGGCTGTCATGCCGGCTTTGGCACAAACTGTTACCCTTACCATTCAGGAAACCCACCTCGATGGAGAAGTTTCGGTGTCTTTTGATGATGGGGAATATGAAAATGATTCCATCGATAAACTTGATGATGACGATTTGGATATGGGCTGGGAAGGTGATGACTTGAATATTATGACCTCTTTCCTACGTTACCGCGATGTACAAATTCCTCAAGGTGCTACTATACTTTCTGCCGTCCTGACTATTTACGCGCACGAAGATGAAGCTGATGAAGCAATCATTACCGTATATGGTGAAGCCACCGATAGTACGGTTTCCTTTACTGAAACGGAAGCTTTAGCTGACCGTGATTTTACGACCGCAAGCGTTCCCTGGGTTTGTTCCGACTCCTGGACGATGTGGCAGCCCTACAATTCCCCGGATTTATCGGTTATTATCCAGGAAATTGTGAACCGTGCCGGTTGGGTTGCTGGTAATCCACTGACTATCTTCCTTCAGGGAGAAGATCAAGGAGCATCTTGGCTTGATAATGCCCGCGATTTTGAATCCTACGAAAATATTGAAGACCCGGATGATGGTGGCGACGGTCTGCATCATCCAGAAAGAATTCCTACTTTAGTCATCACTTACACCACTGCCGGTGTGGAAGATGTGAAGCAAGTGGCTGTATCGGTCTATCCAAACCCTGCTATCAATCATAACCTGGAAATTCAATTAGCTGCTCCGATTCAAGGTGAAGCCTCTTTGCACAGCATGGACGGTAAATGTGTACAGCGTATGGCGATTTCAGGACAGTCAATGTCGATGGATATCAGTACTTTACCTAAAGGTGTTTATGTACTGAAAGTATCCGACGGAACGATTGATCGTACCCAACAAGTGATTATCCC
>JAIPAR010000098.1 GCA_021739985.1 Bacteroidales bacterium
GAATGGCGCCGGAAAAACTACCACTATTCGTATGTTACTGGGGATGATAAGCCCGGATGAAGGAAAGGTTTTCATCCAGGGAAAACATGTGCACGCTAATGATACCGCTCTCTGGAAAGATATTGGCTCGCTGGTGGAAGTGCCTTATGCCTATCCGGACCTGACTGTACGGGAGAATCTGGAGATTTTTCGCCGGCTGAGACTCGTTAAGGATACCCAGGCGGTATCCTCCATCATGGATAAACTTCATCTGACTGAATATGCCAACCGAAAGGCGCAACATCTTTCACTGGGTAATGCCCAGCGGCTTGGTCTCGCCAAAGCACTGATTCATGCTCCCCGGATTTTACTCCTGGATGAACCGGCGAACGGTCTCGATCCCGCCGGGATTTTCGAAATCAGGGAATTATTGCTCGACCTGGCTTATAATCATGGAGTTACCATCTTTATTTCGAGCCACATTCTGGGTGAAATTTCCAAATTCGCAACCCGAATTGGTATTATTCATCAAGGCCGCCTTATTCAGGAAATCAATACGCCTGAGTTGGAGCTTTTGTGCCAGAAAAAACTCCAGATTTCCACCCGCCATAATCCGCTGGCAGTGTCCATTTTACAAAAGCATGGAATTCAGACTTTGAAGAAAAATGACACAATACTGGAGATTACTCAGGAAGAATGGATTAATCAACCCGACCGTGTGGCGGAGCTCCTGGTAACCAATCAGGTACCACCAACTTTGCTGCATATCTATGAAGAAGATTTGGAGGCTTATTTTTTACGAACCATTGATGCAATACATTAGACCGATGAAAAATTTAAACATTGCTCTATGGGCGGAATATAGGAAAGTCCGCCGCTCAAAAATCCTTTGGATTACAATGCTGGTATTTAGCATCATTCCGCTTATGATTGGTTTGATGATGTTTGTTTCGCAAAACCCTGAGATTGCCTCTAAAATGGGGATGATTGGGACCAAATCGAAGATGTTTGGTGAGAATGATTGGACTGGATATTTAGCACTTTTGAATCAGATGATGGCCTCGATAGGGCTGCTGGGTTTTGGATTTGTTACCAGTTGGGTGTTTGCCCGCGAGCATGTCGATCGAACGATGAAAGATATTCTGGCGCTTCCCATCAGTCGTTCAAGGATTGTATGGGGTAAGTTCATCCTGATTTTGGTCTGGTGTATGGTGCTTGGCAGCATAATCTATGTAATTGGATTGGGCATGGGTCAGTTGATGCAGATTCCGGGCTGGTCAACAGATTTATTCCTGGCATTTTCCGAAACCTATTTTATAACCTTGTTGCTCACGCTCTTGCTTTGTCCGATAGTGGCGTATATCGCCGGATATAGCCGCGGCATTATTGCGCCCATTGGGTTTGTAATTTTAACCCTGATATTTGCACAGTTTGTTGGATTAGTAGGCTTGGGACCTTATTTTCCCTGGGCGATACCCGGATTATTTGCTGTATCGATGGATGCCGATGGTTTGCGTATCATGCCTGTCAGCTATCTCATCCTGGCGCTCACAGGGATTGCCGGCTTATGGGCTACCCTTCGCTGGTGGTTGCACGCCGACCATCACTAAAACCCCTTCGATTCCACGCAAATCATTGCCTTTGATCCTTCTACATTCCTCTTTCCTCTTTCCTCCTTCCTCTTTCCTCCTTCCTCTTTCCTCCTTCCTCTTTCCTCTTTCCTCCTTCCTCCTTCCTCTTTCCTCCTTCCTCCTTCCTCCTTCCTCTTTCCTCGCTCCTCGAGATTCTTCACTCCACTTCGTTCCGTTCACAATGACGCGGGTTTTTGGGGTACCGGCGCGCGGGTTGCCGGCATTCTATTTCAGTGAACATAGCGTGGAACCCGCGCGGGAATTAGAAGAAGCATCCGTTTTCTATAATCATTTAGTGAGGAACCCATTGGATTTAATAAGAGTAAGCATGTGTCTCAACATGGTGAACTGAAACAAAACTAAGATTAGTTGCCGCTGCAATTGAAGTCACTTGCTTTTAATTATTTTTCATGAATCGCAAGTGAAAATATTCTATATTTATTTAGAATTTCAGCAGTTCTGAATTTGGACTGAAAGTCTTTAAACCCAATGTGGTCTTTTGATGTTAAATAATTAAATATCAATTAATTAGAAAATAATTGCAGGCGGAAAATTCCTAATTGTAAAGTCAGCGGATCAAGCCTGGGGAGGTCAAAATGAAAAATATATTTTTAACTTTAGCGTTATCATTCCTTCCATTTTTACATTTTGGTCAGGCTCTGTATGTAAATCCATTTCAATATACTCCTCAAAGCCTGGTGGAAAATTATCTGGGAACAGATGATGTCCAAATACTTAATGTAAATTATATCGGGGATCCTAAAAGTAAAGGATATTTCAAAAACTTATTTGCACCTGCTAATTTCCCATTTAGCTCAGGCTTCATATTATCAAATGGAAGTTGGTTTAATGTTGTCGGACCTAATAATAGTGGTTCAAAATCAGCAAACATTTCTGGAGTAAGTGACTCATTATTAGAGACTTTTTTGCCAGTCATTGTAACTGATGTATCACGTCTGGATTTCTCCTTTGTCTCAAATTCTACGACTTTTAGTTTCTTCTATATATTCGGTTCAGAAGAGTATCCTGAATTTGTAAATTCATCTTATTACGATGTATTTGGAATATTTATTACCGGACCCGATCCAATGGGAGGGAATTATTTGGATAAAAACATTGCTCTGGTACCGGGAACAAATTACCCAATAAATATTCAAACAATTAATATAAACCAAAATTCAGGTTTATTCATAGATAACGGCAATGGAACCACACCAGCAAATGAAGCAACGCAATTCGATGGTTATACAGTTCCATTGGAAGCAAGCTTTAGTATTATTCCTGGGGCGACCTACACCGTTAAGATAATTATTGGAGATAGTGGAGATCCTTCTTGGGATTCGGGTCTTTTCATTACTTCAAAGGACTACTTATCCAGGAATTTTTACTCACTGGAGCTTGAGTCTGCGTATGGAACGGGATTAGAAATTTTTGAAGGACACGATGCAAATTTGATTATTAGTAGAGATTGTGCAGATACTAGTAATGATATTTTAGTTGAATTTAATTATTCAGGAACTGCCATTCCTGGGGTAGATTTAAATTTCATAGGTCTTTCACAAACTATTCCTGCGGGTCAGCAATATATCTCAATCCCAATAACTGTAATTGATGATGGAATTTCTGAAAATCTGGAAACGTTTATTATTAATTCGGAAATTTATTGCACTAATTGTGAGAATGGTTTTACAATTGAAGTATATGATGAATTTGTTTTTGAAGGTGGAATTCTGGAAGACACAATCCGATTGTGTAATCAGGCTTTGACAATTAATACTTTTGCAAACACTGAGGATTCATTAGTGGATTACGAATGGAGTACGGGTGAGATAACTCCATCTATATCATTTACAAATAGTGATTCATATACTGAAACTTTTTATGTAACTATGACTAGTGTTGAGGGACAATCCATAATCGACAGTGTTTTAGTTGTCAGTTCTTCTGAAATTATATGCGCTGGTTCAGTTCATGAAAATGCCTGCAATCTGGGATCTGTTTTCCTATATACCTTTGGAGGTATCCCCCCGTATAGTTACATTTGGAATACTGGCTCAATCCAACAAAACCTGATAGCTATTGCTCCTGGAATTTATACAGTTACAGTTCATGATAGTAATAACTGCTTTTATATTGAAGAAGTTCAACTTTTCTCCAATCCACCTTTGGAGAGTGATATTTTTGCCTGGTCCAACTGTACTGACAGTACTGGGATTATCTTTGTTAATGCTGCATATGGAAATCCTCCCTATTCATACTTATGGAGTAACGGTGAAATTACAGAAAGTATTATTGATGCTATTCCTGGCAACTATTTCCTGACAATTACTGATTTGAATGGATGTACATTAATGGATACAATCCTAAACTTTAATCCAGTACCTATAACAGCATCAGTGAATGTATCAAATATTGACTGCAATCCTGGTGCAGCTGAGCTAATTATTAATTCAGGTACACCTCCATTTTATATAGAATGGTCAGCAAGTAATTCTGATTCATCCTGGATTTCCATTTCCAATCCGGGAGTATATGAAGTTGAGATTACTGATGCTTATCTTTGCCAGTATATTTCGCAGTTTAATGTGTCTGTTGATTCTTTATCAATCATTAGCGTGATTGATAGTATTTCAACAGACCCTTGTGACTCAACATTAGGTGAAATTAACATTCAGGTTGTCTCAGGAATTGGTCCATTTACATTTCAATGGTCAACGGGTGATACTTCACAATCTTTAACAAACCTTATTCCGGGAATATATGAAGTTACAGTTAATGGGGCTAATTCTTGTACAGATGATTGGTCCTTTGAAATACCTTCTCCTTTACCGCTTTCACACTCAATTTCAGTAATTATTTCTGGCTGCAATTCCATAAATGCTTCAGCAGAAGCAATCGTTTCCGGAGGAGTGATGCCCTATAGTTATCAGTGGAGTACCGGGGATTCAATTAATTCCATAAATAATTTATCAAGCATTAATTATACTATTTCTGTAAGTGATTATTGTGGCAATCAAATAATCGATTCAATATTCCCAGTCTTTCCTGAGCCTGAGATTGAAATAATTGCAAATCCACTAACTGTTCCTTGTCAAGGAGATACACTATTATTAGCTGCATCATTTGAGAATACCTCGTCTCTTGGGTATTTGATTGATAGTTTACCTTTACAACTGGAAAGTACATCTGGTGCATCAATTACCAATTATACGATGGACAGATATTATGGTCCGTTTCCAATTGGGTTTACTTTTTCTTTTTTTGGTGAAAAAGTTAATCAGATTTATATTGGAAGTAATGGTTGGGTATCATTTAGCCCCATGGCAACTATTTATGATCCGTGGAGTGTTCAGGCAATACCCAATAGTGATCCATCGAGACCTCGAAATGCCATATTCGCAGCCTATAAAGATTGGGAACTTAATAGTTCAAGTTCTATCAAGTATAAAACAGTTGGAACATACCCAAATAGAAAGCTAATTGTTAGCTATAATTCTTTAACGGCTTATCTATGCCCAAATTTATCAGCCTCATTCCAAATTGTTTTGCATGAATTTGGAAGCTTGATTGATTTGAACTTTATTAATGTGCCTAATTGCACGTCCTGGAATAATGGTAAAGGCGTTTCAGGAATTCAAAATGCATGTGGAACTGTTGCTTATTATTTACCCGAATTAAATTATACCCAATGGACTGCCTCAAATTATACATTACGATATACTCCTGATGTTAATTGGTATGATTCAAATTTAAACTTAGTATATATAGGGCAGCCTGTTACATACATTGCAGATAATCCTGGTTATGTTTATGCCGTTATTCCTAATAGTCCAGATTCAATAATTGATAGTTTATTAATTGTGACTCCTTCTTATTACCCGGGAGTTGAATTAGGAAATTATGATACTTTATGTGTTGGTGAATATTTTGGTGTTATTCCTGATTCATCATTCAGTTACTTATGGAACACCGGAGAAACTACTCCCGAAATTATTATAAATGAAAGTAATACTTATTCATTAACAGTTTCAAATGGGCTTTGCGCCTCTACTGACTCTGTTAACCTGCATGTTAATGTATTTGATTTAGAATTTGCTTATGATTCCTCCTATTGTAGTATTGACAGTACCTATATTTCGTTAAATCCTGAATATGAATATCTTTGGTCGGATGGCAGCTCAGCCAATTATTACAGTATTGATTCTGCTGGTATTTATGTAATTACCGTTTCTGATGGTATCTGTATGTATGAGATTCCATTAGAAATAGATCTTGCAAATTACCCGATTTCCCAGCTATTAGACACCTTACAGGTTTGTGGTAGTTATACAATTCTTGACCCGGGAGAAGCTTTAAATTTTTCATGGTCAAACGGATATACTGGCCAGCAAATGTTAATTAATCAAACCAGCCTGTACGTTGTTACCCTGACGAATGCAATTTGTGAAACAGTTGATACTGTTGAAGTCTTTTTCTATCCGCCTGTTTTTCCTGATTTGGGCCCGGATACTCTTGTTTGCTATGGAACGATTATACAATTGAATCCGGGGAATTTTGAACATTATTTGTGGCAAAACGGACTTCAGGTGCCGGAGATAGCTATTTCTCAACCTGATACTTATTGGGTCTCAGTATCTAACGCTTATGGGTGTACTGGAGTTGATAGTTTAGTCTATGATGTCATTTATAATCCGATATCCGATTTCTCGTTTGATGAAACCTATGGTACAGTGCAATTCCACAATGAATCTCAATTTGCAACTGATTATAGTTGGAATTTTGGTGATGGTTCTCCTGTTATTTCAGAAGTGCATCCGATTCACTCTTATCCATCCTTACCCAATGATGCGTATTATACGGTAACATTAATTGCAAACAATGAGTGTGGTAGCGACACTGCAGGCTTTGAACTTATTATCTTTGATATTGAAGACATTGGCGTTATACCGAAGGTAAAGGTATATCCTAATCCTTTTATCGATGAATTTGTAATTGACGGTCTTAAGTCTGATGAAACAATAAAAATATTTGATATACTGGGCAAGGAATTAAATTATGAAATTGATAAATCTCAGGGTAAAATCATTCTGAAAAGTATTAAATCCGGCATTTACATCCTAAAGGTTACGAGAGAAGATAAAACGGGTAATTATGAGATAATTAAAAAATAGTGTAACCATTCCTGATACCTAAGCTCTCGGGGGAGATAGTGGTCTCTGACCGCAATCGTGAAACGAATAAAACACGGCATTAAGAAATAAACACCTATAGCTGTTTTAGCCCCCGAACCGGAATCGATTATTTAGCAGAATTATCACCGGATGTTGAAGGAAAAGTGTATAGTTATACCATGGTTTACTTTTGACGCAGTTAAATTAATTAAAAGGGGACACCTGCAACTCAGCGTACAACCTTCTCAGATGTCCCAGATGTCCCCGAAAAAAAAGAAAAGGTAATAGAAACGACCATTAATCTTAACCTTAACCTTAACCTTAACCTTAACCTTAACCTTAACTTTAACCATAGCGGTGCGCCCTGAAAGCTTTCGGGACGTCTTCGGGCAAGCCCTCAGCGTTAGGGATTGCAGCGGAAAGCCCGGAGCGGGGCATTCAATCCCGTTCAGTGGGAGGATGGTTGCGCTCCCCGCGAGGACTTGGAGCGGAAAGCCCGACCCGAAGGGGAACGCCCAAAAGAAGTTGAGGATGGAACAATACGTAGGTATTTCTAATTCAGTGGATTAGCTTTCGGAGGGAGGAAAGGTACCAACGGAAGCGTTTGAGGAGGTGCAATATCAGATAAATTGTGAGGAATATGGCAATTTTGTCATGTATCTCAATAATTGTTTTCCGGTATAAGTGACTGATACCGAATAGATTCATTATCCATGGAGTGAATCCGGTGAGTGCGGCAAGTAGAAAGAGCATTGTAAATGCAAGTACTTGTTGATGTCTGGCGATGAGTCTTTTACGAAAAACGACCTGGTACCATTTCCAGTGACTTTGTAAATGATAGATCATGAGTACCGATAGAATAACTATCCATATTTTATGGATATCAGCCCAATTTCCATAATTCAAGCCCAATACACTATCATTTGGATGTGGGGCTCCATGATGCCCCATGTGATATTTAATCTGAATCAGCATCCCGGAAAAGGCGGTGCCAATCCCTGCCAGGAAGAGGCCTGTATTAATTGCGAAACGATTGAT
>JAIPAR010000099.1 GCA_021739985.1 Bacteroidales bacterium
GGGTAGTAATAAGCGATTTGGATTTAATACCGACCAGCCCTGGGGATAATTACTCGATTTTTTCAGGAATAGGAAGACTGATAATAAATTCACTTCCTTCACCCGGAGATGAATTCAGTGAAATCTGGCCATTGTAAAGGCTAACCATCTTTTTAACGATTGATAAACCTAAGCCGGAACCGGAAATATCACGTGTTTTTGCGTTTTTTATCCGGCTAAATTCCATGAACAACAATTTTTGGTCCTCAGAATCAATCCCAATGCCCGTATCTTTTATCTTAAGTATCATTTGTTGGTTGTAGCTGTACATATCGATAAACACATCACCACCTTCCAAATTGTATTTTACCGCATTACTAACCAGATTATTAAGGATAATTTCCATTTCTTCAGGATCTGACTCATACATCACCGGACCTTTCGGTATCATGGTAATTTTAACGTTCTTTTGAATGGCAAGCGGTTCATTTGTGCTTATCGAAATCAAAGCAATCTCCCGTAAATCAAGCAGTTTCATATTTCTGACTTTCTTTCCGGATTCAATTCGGGTCAGGTCGAGCATATCCATGATGAGATTACGCATTCCTTGTAAACGAATCAAGGAACGTTCAATCATGTTCATATAGTCATCAATATTTTCCCCTACTTGTTTTTCCTTCATGATTCTTAAATATCCTTCAACTGCGTTCAGGGGAGATTTAAGTTCATGCGAAAGGACAGAAAGGAATTTAAAGCGAATCACTTTTCCCTGAAGGTTCATTTGACGTGTCATACGTTTCAGGTACAGATGTTTAGTGATATCCTGAATTGCAGACTTCAGTTCTTTGGAGGTAATTGGCTTGGTAATGAAGTTATATACTCCATTTTTAGTTGCATTGACGGCCAGGCTGAGACTTGCGTCACTTGCCAGCATCATTTGGGCCACATCCAGGCTATTTTGATTGATATATCGTGAAATATCTATTCCCTGAATATCGGGCAATTGATTGTCCATTAGAATGATATCAACTTTCTTTTCTTCGATGATTTTGATAGCTGCTTCGCCTCTGGACTCAGAAATCACATTGAAGCAGAACACATCTTCTGTAAAAGAAAACCCAATACAAAAGTCATTCAGTTCGCTTACAATTTCATTTCTGATTTTCTCGTCATCATCGAGAACCAGCACTGTTAATACATTTTTCATCTGTTGATAATCTTAGTACTTGTAAATAAATCTTTTATCTTGATGGATTTCCATGTAGTCATGGTCCTTCAGTATTTGCTTTGTAAGAAAACTGATTACAATTTGAGTAATCGATTGATTTCACGATGCAGTTGATCCGATCGAATCCCTTTTTCCATGAAGATATCCGCTTTCACCCAGGATTGGCTGGAGGCACGATCCATATCGAATTTAATACCTGTATCACCGGTTACAGAAGTTGCAATAGCTACGGGCACATCCGGATAAAGTTGTTTGCATTTGTAGGCCAGAATGAAGCCAGCATCCTGAGATTCCATCATCAAATCGAATAATGCCATATCAGGCTTAACTTTTTCGAGAATCTGAAGGGCTTCTTTTTTACTTTCAGCACGAATTACATCGAAACCAAATCGTTTGATCATTAGTTCCATTTGGTTCAGATAATCGGGGTCATCATCGACCAGCAGTATTAGTTTGTTTGGTGTTGTTTCCATGGTTGACATATAATTATTTGAGTACATCTGAACGTTCCATATAATGAGTATGTAATAAATGATGGCTGGTGTGACTTAATGGTTCACCCAGGAAAACCCTGTATAATTCAATAATCTCAGGATTTTTATGTGATACGCGTATCGACTCTTTGGCATCAGTTTGATGAAGGGTTTTCATTCGGGCTATCAAATCATCCATCGATGCACCTATTCGTTGACCACCGCCACCAATGCATCCACCCGGACAAGCCATCACTTCAATAAAATGTAAATCATTTCGTCCTTCCCGAATTTCATCAAGCAATTTCTTCGCATTTGCGATGCCGTTTACCACTGCAATTCCAAGTTTCAGGCCATCCACGTCGATAATAGTTTCTTTACGACCTGCAAAACCCCGAAGTTCTTTAATCTGGAATTTCAATAATTCTTTTCCGGTGAGTTTGAAGTAGGCTGTGCGAATAGCAGCTTCCATCACGCCACCCGAAGCACCAAATAGTTTTCCGGCGGTACTGCGAGCACCCAGCGGCGAATCTGTTATTTCAGGGTCAAGTTTATGAATATCAACCCCGTATAATTTGATAAATCGGGCAAATTCTCGGGTAGTAAGCACTGCATCAACATCCGAAATACCTTTGGAAGTCATCTCTTCCCGTTGTGCTTCAAATTTTTTCGCAGTGCACGGCATGATTGAGACCGAATAAATATCTTCAGAACGAAGATTATTTTGTTCAGCAAACCAGGATTTGATAATTGCTCCCATCATTTGCTGAGGCGATTTGCAACTCGACAAGTTGGGAAGGAATTCAGGAGCAAATTCTTCAGCGTATTTAACCCAGCCCGGACAGCAGGAAGTAATCATGGGAAATATGCCTCCCTTTTGCACCCGTTGAATAAGCTCCGCAGATTCTTCCATGATAGTCAAATCGGCAGAAAAGGAGGTATCAAACACATAATCGAATCCTAATTTACGAAGGGCTGCATTCATAATGCCATTGATATCCAGGCCGGCTTCCATCCCAAACTCCTCAGCTAATGAGACAGTTATGCTGGGGGCATACTGAACTATAACCGTTTTCTTTTTATTTGCCAGCGCATCCTGAATTTCAGAGAAGTGGTTCTTTTCGGTTAAGGCACCCGTCGGGCAAACCATGATACATTGGCCACAATTGATGCAACTTGAAATATTCAATCCTTTACCAAAAGTCGTGCCGATAATCGATTTACTTCCGCGATAAGTGAAATCAATACAAGCCACTCCCATTACATCTTCACAAACCGATACACATCGTCCACACAGGATACATTTCGAAGGATCCCGAACGATGGAAGTCGAGCTTACATCCAGGTGAAAATCATTCTTTTGGCCGCGAATACGACGGTCATCAATATGCAGTTCTTCTGCCAGGTTTTGCAGTTCACAATTTTTATTACGAACACAATACAAGCAATCATCCGGATGGTTTGAAAGGAGCAGTTCAACGATAGTCTTACGTGCTTCAGCAACAGAGCTTGATTGGGTATCAATATGCATACCTTCTTCAACCGGCACCGAACAACTGGTGATTAATTTTCCATTGGTTTTATTTTCGACCACACAAATCCGGCAGGCTCCGGTAGGCATTCGGTCTTTCATATGACACAAAGTCGGAATTTTAATACCATTCCGGTTCAGCGCATCCAACAATAACTCGCCACGAATAACCGGTACTTGTTCATTATTTATTTCGATGGTAAAATCCATGTCTTTCTGTTTTTAGAATTAGAAAATTTCGATAGCGTCAAATTTGCAGGCTTCCACGCAGGCACCACAGGCGATACATTTATCTTCAACAATAAAATGAGGTGTTTTTTTAGCTCCGATAATGGCATTGGAAGGGCATTTTTTAGCACAAACCATGCAACCGGTACAAGCATCTACATTAATTTTGAAAACACGCAGCTCGGTGCAAACTCCGGCGCGACATTTCCGGTCGAAAATATGTTCTTCATATTCATCGCGGAACCATTTCAGCGTGCTAAGCACAGGATTTGGAGCAGTTTGACCCAATCCGCATAGAGAGGTTTCTTTTATCACTTTACCTAATCGTTCCAACTGCATCACCGATTTGATACGCTCAAGCGGTTCATAACGATCGGCATGAATCGGCTTCTTGGTAATACTTTCCAGTATTTCGAGCATCCTTCGGGTACCTTCACGGCAGGGAATACATTTTCCACAGCTTTCGCGTTGAATAAAATCCATGAAATATTTTGCCAGGTCAACCATACAGGTTTCCTCATCCATCACCACTAAACCTCCGGAACCCATCATGGCGCCGGCTGCAATCAGTGATTCATAGTCAATTTTAATATCCAGATTCTGCTCGGTAATACATCCCCCGGAAGGACCTCCAATTTGAACCGCTTTAAATTTTTTCTGATTCAGAATTCCACCTGCAATGGTAAAAATGACATCGCGAATGCTGGTTCCCATAGGGATTTCAACTAGTCCGGTGAGCGCTACTTTGCCGGAAAGAGCAAATACTTTTGTTCCTTTGGAGGTGGCTGTTCCGATAGACGCGAACCAATCGCAGCCATGTTCCAAAATAGAGCGAACATTGGACAGCGTTTCGACATTATTAATCACGGTTGGCTTGCCAAAAAGACCGGATACGGCAGGGAATGGAGGACGAGGACGAGGCATACCGCGTTTTCCTTCGATGCTGTGGATAAGAGCTGTTTCTTCGCCGCATACAAAAGCGCCGGCACCCATTTTAACTTTGATATGCAATCCAAAGCCGGAATTAAAAATATTATCTCCTAAAATACCATAGCGAGTTGCCTCTTCAATAGCGATTTTCAGCCGTTTAATAGCCAATGGATATTCGGCACGGATATAGACATAAGCTACGGAGGCTCCGATTGCATAAGCGGCAATGGCCATTCCTTCGAGCAAACGATGTGGATCACCCTCAATGACAGCACGATCCATAAATGCGCCCGGATCCCCTTCATCGGCATTACAAATCAGGTATTTTTGCTCGGCTTCGGTAAAATGAGCAAATTTCCATTTCTTTCCGCTTGGAAAACCTCCGCCTCCCCGACCGCGTAATCCTGATTTTTCAATCAAATCGCAAATTTCGATAGGTTTATATTCCTGAATAACAGACAGAAACGAACGATATCCATCGAAAGCAATATACTCTTCGATGCTAACCGGATTGATAATTCCACAATTAGCCAGCACCAACCTTTGCTGTGGTTTGAAGAAAGAATGTTCGCGAATTGATTGTACGTTTTCCCAGGCTGTTTTTCCCTGCGGGAATTGCATCAAAGCATTTGCCTGGTTGACTTCGCAGGCAAATGCAGCGTCGAGAATCTCAGCTACTTTATTTTCAGTAATGTTCTGGTACGAGATACGGTTAAACCCGGGAAGTTGGATATCAACCAGCGGTTCAGCCGAACAAAGTCCGATACAACCCACTTCAATGACTTCTGCATCAATTTGATGTTGGGAGAGATATTCTTTAATTCGCAGCAAGGTTTTCCCGGCGCCGGCGCCCAGTCCGCATGTTCCGGCACCTACAAAGATGACCGGTTTATTAAGTTCCTTACGTTGAAGCTCTTCGACAAGGGATTGAGTTTCTACCGGAACCAGTTCATCTTTTTTCAAAAAAAGAAAATTGGTTAGTTTTTGTTGCATTCCAGCTTTTGAAAGATTGTTCATGGTGCAAGGATTTACGAATTAGATTGATTTTCTTCGGAATCGACCGGGCTGGTGTTCTTGTATTGGTCGAGAATTTGTTGGATAGAGGCAGCAGTAACTTTTGCATGAAACTCTCCATTAATATTGATTACGGGAGCTAATCCGCAGGCTCCGATACAAGCTACTACTTCGAGGCTAAACATGCCGTCACGTGAAGTAGATCCCGCTTTGATTTTTAAAATTCGTTCCATTTCATGCAAAACAGTTGAAGAGCCAAGAACATGGCAAGCCGTTCCCCTACAAACCTGGATATGATATTTTCCCTGTGGTTCGAAACGGAATTGATTATAAAAAGTAGCAACACCAAAAATCTTACTGGTGGGTATATTCAGGTATTTGCCGACCTCAATCACGGATTTTTGAGACAAGTAACCTTCGCTTTCCTGAATTTCCTGAAGAATTGGAATCAGGTATTCCCTTTTTCCATCGGGGTATTGTTCTAATATGGGTTTCAAGTTTTGCATGACATTCAGTTTAAGTTTGAAATAGAATTTGGGAAGTAATGAGCTTATTCGCTCATTAATATGCGTTTGACTTCCGGAAGTAATTTTTCACCATTCACTGGTTTACGGATAAATCCATCTACATTAAAGAATACATTTTCTCCACTTTGAGTGATGTAATCAACTCCGGCATCATTCGACTCGATATTTTTGAGCAGAATAACTTCCAGGTTGGAGTAGTTAGGGTCTTTACGGAACTCACGGGCCATTTCCTGAATACCCGGACGAGTTGCAAAAAGAACGTCCATCGATGTGTGAATAATTAATGGTAAACGAGCCGTTGAATGATCATCCCGAATATTTTTGGCAAGTTCAAAACCATCATAAGGAGCATCCATCATAACATCGAGGATGGCGAGGTCCGGTTTCCAGCTTTTAACCAGCTTAAATCCATCGGCCTTATTGGAGGCAGATAAAACATCGTATCCTTCTCTGCGAAGAATGGTTTCCAATACGGTGATGATATCGATATCGTCATCTACCAGCAGAATTCTTTTTTTTGTTTTCATGGCGTTTGTTTTTTAAGGTTCAAGATTCTGATGTAAAAGTATTCCAGATACGAAACCTGGGTCAGGCAGTACTTTCCCTATTTGCATGCCTGTTAGTACTGATTTTAGAGTATAAAAACCGATACTTTTACGCAAAACTTGTTATTTGGCATATCTAAGAGACCGTGGATAAATGACAATAATCATCAAAATAGCATTACTTTTGTGTATCAATTTCGTAAAAGGATGAATCGACTCAAAGTAAAAATTAACACCAGCTTCATGTTAATGAGCGCCTTACTGGCCATCGCCGCCGTAATTTCATTAATAGAGTTGCGGGTCCTGGATAAGTCATTCAACCGGTTGGTTCTCGATAACTATCAAACGCTGGAAAGTTTAAGTGGTTTGTACGATGCCCTGGAGAGTTCAAACTCCGGTGTCATCATGCTATTTTCTGGCGATTGGGAAGAAGGAAGGGCGGCTATTAAAAATGCCTCGGCGCAATTCAACAGTAAAATGGCCATTGCCAAACAAAGCCTGAAAGATTCAACCGAAGTTAAACGCCTCAATGAAATTGTGGGTCTATACAGTCAACTTTCGTCCCGCCTCAACCGACCTATTGAAAATTTAATTAGCAATCAGGATATAAGTTGGTATAAAACAGATTTTCATCTCGAATTTATGCGCATCAAAATTGCCATCAATGAACTGGTGCGTCTTCATCAGCAGAATCTGTTTTCCGAAGCCAGCAAAGTCAAAGAGTACAGTCGCCGGGCCATTATGCCGGCTGTGGTTTCTATCATAGCCTCTTTGCTTTTCGCCCTGATGCTCAATTTTTATATCATTCGCTATTTCGTTAATCCTTTTGTGAAATTAACCAATGCACTAAAGCAGTTTAAACCTGGTCAACCAAGCCTGGGCAAATTCATTGATGAAGATAAAAGTATTCATGAGTTGGTTGCTCCCATTAACGAAATCATCCGAAAAAACAACCAATTAAGCCGCGAAAACAAATGAGATTCGAAGTCATATTCAAACATCTTGCTTTTGTTTTGCTGATGAACTCGGTGTTGATGCTGGTTGCATTTTTCATCTCGCTGTATTATCACGAGACATCGACTTCTGCATTGCTTTACAGCACACTCATCCTATTGATATTCAGCATTTTCCCGCTTATATTTTACGAAAAAACAGAATCTATTCAATATGAAGAAAGTCTGGCTATCATTGTGTTTGGATGGCTGATAACCTGCATTGCCGGGATGCTTCCTTATGTGATGTGGGGCGGCGAGTTCACACTGGTAAATGCTTTTTTTGAAAGTGTATCAGGTTATACCACCACCGGTTCTTCCATTCTAAACGATATTGAAGGATTGCCCAAAGGCTTACTGTTTTGG
>JAIPAR010000100.1 GCA_021739985.1 Bacteroidales bacterium
CGATGGTTGTTGATATCGGAGGTGGAACCACTGAAATTGCCGTAATAGCACTGGGTGGAATTGTATGTCATAAATCGATTCGGATAGCCGGAGATGATTTAACGGCTGATATCCAGGAGTATATGCGTCATCAGCATAATATAAAAATTGGAGAACGTACAGCAGAAGATATTAAAATCAATGTAGGTGCTGCCCTGGCTGATTTAGAAAATCCACCGGAAGATTTTATCGTTCGTGGTCCTCATCAAATGACAGCCTTGCCTATCGAAATTCCGGTTAGTTACCAGGAAATCGCTCACTGTCTGGATAAATCCATTTCAAAAATCGAAGCTGCTATTCTCACTGTATTGGAAGAAACTCCGCCTGAACTGTATTCCGATGTGTATCGCCGTGGAGTTTACCTCGCCGGCGGCGGTGCTCTGCTGAAAGGACTAGACAAGCGACTGACCGACAAAACGAATATACAATTCCATGTATCTGAAGACCCATTGCGTGCAGTGGCTCGTGGTACCGGTATTGCATTGAAAAATGTAGATAAATTTACATTCCTAAAGAGATAAACTGTTGAATGCTGCAAGGTTTAACGCGTTTCATCCGGACTTACTACACCTTCCTGTTATTTCTCTTTTTAGAGATAATTGGGCTTACTTTGTTTCTGAATCAGCATGCTTATCAGCGTTTTGCCTTTCTGAATAGCTCTAACCAGCTTACTGCTTCCTTGTATGATGGCTTTCGGGGTATTACTCTTTACCTTGATTTGAATCATTCCAATCAAATCCTGGTTCAGGAAAATTTGCGCCTGCACAAGCAATTGAATGATGTTAAAATACGTACACCCTACCAGTCGTATCAGCATGGAGATTTTAAATTTGTTTCTGCCAGAGTCATTAATAATTCGATTCATAAGCGTAGAAACATGATTACAATCCATGCCGGCCGGAATGATGGTGTTCGTCCCGATATGGCTGTCATTTCTCCGGCTGGCGTTGTTGGCGTAACCTATGCCGTTTCAGCCAATTATTGCACAGCCGTTTCTCTGTTGAATGAGCAGTTTAAGCTGAGCGCCAAAATAAAAAAGAATGGCTATTTCGGATCATTGACCTGGAATACTGGCCATTATCAGGATGCAACACTCACCGAAATACCAACTCATGTAAATATCGAATTAGGTGATACCATTGTTTCAAGCGGTTATTCCTCCATATTTCCGGAAGGATATATGGTTGGAAGAATTGAAGAAATCATCCTTCCTCCCGGTAGCAATTTTTACGATATTAAAGTTCGTCTCGCAGTTGATTTTAAAAGCCTGGATTATGTTTATTTGGTTGATAACCGTAATAAAATAGAGCTGAATGGCTTGCAGGAAATGGAAAAGGAGGTCTTCCATGATTAAATCCATCATTCGATATTTTATTGCTCCTGTATTGCTTATACTGCTTCAGGTATTGGTACTTAACCATGTTCATCTGTTTAATCGCTTTACTCCTCAATTTTACTTGCTCATCATCATTTTATTGCCATTTGAAACTCCAAGATGGACCATGTTGTTTTATGGTTTTTTCCTTGGGTTAACAATTGATGTCTTTACTGATTCGTTGGGGCTTCATACCATTTCAACTTTATTTGCGGCTTACATCAGGCATTTCATCCTTCAGGTACTGGCTCCTCGTGATGGCTATGAACCCGGTATGTTACCCAGAGCTAAAACGTTTGGCTTCCCCTGGTTTATTAAGTTTGCTTTCGCCCTTACGCTGCTTCATCACTTGGTTTTGTACATCTTCGAAGTGTTTAAATTTTCTGGAATTGGTACTATTATAATATATACGATTGTTGGAACCTTGTTTACTACTTTAACCTTGGTAATCAGTCAGTTATTTATTTTTCGTAAATAATTGTCCGATTTGTTTCCTCATAAATAATATACCCAGTTGGTATTCACATTTTTATTTGATAAATGAAGAAGTTTGATAATCGAAAATACGTTATTGGTGCAATCATCATTGCAATCGCTTTGGCTATGATTATCCGGCTGTTTATTATTCAAGTAGTAGATAATAAATATAAGTTGTCGGCCGAGAATAATTCACAGCGCCATGTAGTCGAATATCCGGCGCGAGGAATGATTTACGACCGTAAAGGCGAATTGATGGTTTACAATCAGGCTGCTTATGACTTGTTATTAGTCCCCCGCGAACTAAAATCCTTCGATACACTGGCTTTTATGCGTATTCTGGGAATTGACCGGGAATATATTAGAGAAAATATTGCGAAAGCAAAACAATATTCCTGGCACAAACCAAGTATCTTCCTAAAAGAGATTTCTGTTGAGACCTACGCTGTGTTTCAAGAACAACTCTATAAGTTTCCCGGATTTTTTGTACAAACCAGAACTTTACGGAAGTATCCTGTACCCGTGGCCGCTCATGTTCTTGGTTACGTGGGCGAAGTAGATGATCGCTGGATGGAGCAGAATCCCTATTATAAACCGGGTGATTATGTGGGAATTTCCGGTATCGAACGTGCTTACGAAGATGTACTTAGAGGCCAGAAAGGAGTTAGTATCTTTTTGGTGGACGTTCATAATGCGATTCAAGGCCATTTCATGGATGGGAAATATGATACGCTGGCTGTACGAGGAGAAAACATTGTTTCTACCCTTGATTTGAAATTGCAGGCCTATGGTGAACTGCTTATGCAAAATAAAATAGGTTCAGTGGTTGCAATTGAACCCAAAACCGGTGAGATTTTATGTTTGATTAGTAGCCCATCATATGACCCTAATCTCTTAATTGGGAGGATACGTAGCGTTAACTATCAGGCTCTTAGTCGCGATACGCTTACTCCCTTGTTTAACAGGGCTATTATGGCTCAGTATCCTCCCGGCTCCACTTTTAAACTGGTTAATGGTTTGATTGGTTTGGAGGAAGGAGTGATAGATGAATATACTGCATTTTCGTGCAATGGACCTGCTTCTGTTCCTATTAAATGCTCACATAATCATAGATCGCCTATTTCATTTATTCATGCGGTGGAAGAATCCTGTAATTCCTATTATTGGAAATCCTATCAAGCTATATTAAATAATCCACGCTATTCACGGATTCAGGATAGTTATACGGCCTGGAGAAATCATGCCATGAGTTTTGGTTTTGGGAAGAAATTTAATACCGATATACCAAACGAATTGAGTGGGTTCATTCCTGATTATAAATATTACGATAAATATTATGGTCCCAAGGGTTGGCGACCCATGACAATCAGGTCTTTATCTATTGGACAGGGTGAGATTCAAATTACACCTTTGCAAATGTGTAATCTCGCTGCCACAATTGCTAACCGAGGCTATTATATTTCTCCGCATCTGGTGAAAGAAATTAACGGAAAACCAGCTTATAGCGACAGTGTTACTTATCACAAGACAAGCGTAAGCAGAGAAAATTTCGATTTGGTGGTTGAAGGTATGTCGCTGGTATATCAGGGAGATCATGGGACAGCCCGTTGGTACAAACTCCCATCCATTCCAATGGCCGGAAAGACCGGTACTGCTGAAAATCCACATGGTGAAGACCACTCGATCTTTATTGCATTTGCACCCGTGGATGATCCGAAAATTGCCATATCTGTCGTGGTCGAAAATGCCGGATTTGGTTCTACCTGGGCCGTGCCCATAGCAACACTCATGATGGAACAGTATCTTACCGACAGTATCTCAAAACCAGAAGTTGAGAAGCGAATGATTGAAACAAATTTAGTAGCCAGAGGACGAGGGACCTCTGATAAAAAAGACTAGGGGTCATGATACAACGAAAATTTAAAATTTGGCTTGAAATCGACTGGCTAACTATAGCAGCCTATCTGGCACTAGTTATTTTCGGCTTGCTTAATATCTATTCGGCTGTTTATCAGCCTGAGCATCCTTCCCTTTTTGACATGGAGATGCGTTATGGGAAACAAGTAATTTGGGTCGTACTGGCTTTTGTATTTGCGCTGGTTATTTTTTTAATAGATGCTCGCTTTTATCAGTTTATTGCCTATCCTTTTTACCTTATCATGATTTTCTTGTTGATAGCTGTTGTTTTATTTGGAACAGAAGTGAATGGCGCCAGATCGTGGTTTCAAGCCGGCGCTTTCCGAATTCAACCGGCTGAATTTGGGAAAGTTGCTGTAGTGCTGACTCTTGCCAAGTTTCTAAGTACTTTTAATATCCAGATTCACTCGATGCGAACACTTACCATCCTAGTTGGAATCGTTTTTCTGCCTGCGCTACTTATCTTTTTTCAGAATGATACTGGTTCTGCTTTGGTGTATTTTGCATTGATTTTTACGCTATATAGGGAAGGCCTCACAGGATATGTGCTTTGGATTGGCCTGGCCATTGCAGTGCTTTTCGTTTTTTCATTTATAGTCAATCCTTTCTATATCGCCTTGATAATCACTGCAATTACGGTGTTTCTTTACTATCAGGACCGCAAATCTGTGCTGGAATCAACAATTGCCTTATTGACCTTTACTTTCACCAATATCCTGGTTTATATCATCAATGAATATTTTGATTTGGGATATCAACCTTTTTTCCTGGTTGCAATGAGTACTTTACCTGTAGCAATCATTTTTCTGGCTTATGCAATATGGAAACGTATTAAATCGGCTATGTATTTGTCGTTGATTATCATTTCTTCGATTATTTTCCTTTCATCTGTTGATTTCGTGTTTAATGAAGTCATGGAAAAGCATCAGCAAACCCGGATTTTGGTTTTATTAGGTTTGAAGGAAGATCCAAAAGGTGCCGGGTATAATGTGAACCAATCAAAAATTGCTATTGGTTCCGGGGGATTTTCCGGAAAAGGCTTCCTGGAAGGCACCCAAACTAAATATGATTTTGTGCCTGAGCAAAGTACGGATTTTATCTTCTGTACAGTAGGCGAGGAATGGGGCTTTCTTGGCACCACAAGTGTCATTCTGATTTTTGTCTTTTTATTGTTGCGGTTGATTGTTTTGGCAGAACGACAGCGCTCTAATTTTAACCGCATTGTTGGGTGGGGTGTCATATCAATTCTATTTTTCCATTTTTCCATTAATATCCTTATGACTATAGGGCTCGCACCTGTAATCGGGATTCCTTTGCCTTTCTTTAGCTATGGTGGTTCTTCTTTATGGGCCTTCACAATCTTGCTTTTTATCTTTCTAAAACTTGATTCAACCCGAAAAGAATTCCTTCAATAAGGTGGATTTTATATCTTTGCCCGAACCAAAATCAATAACTGTGCAGGAAAAAATTCTGATTCTAGACTTCGGTTCTCAATACACACAGCTCATAGCTCGCAGAGTCCGTGAATTGAATGTGTATTGCGAAATTCATCCTTTCAATAAAATTCCAACTCTCGATGATACGATTAAGGGTGTAATTCTTAGCGGAAGCCCATATTCAGTTCGGGATAAAGATGCTCCGGTTCCCGATTTATCGCAAATTAAAGGTCAGCTTTCACTGCTCGGTGTTTGTTATGGTGCTCAGTTTCTGGCTCATCATTTTGGTGGTGAAGTACTTCCATCCAATAAACGGGAATACGGAAGAGCCAACCTTGCTTTTATCGATCATCAAAATCCATTGATGGTTGATATGGATGATAATACACAGGTTTGGATGTCACATGGTGATACGATTGAACATCTTCCGGCGAATTGTCAGGTAATTGCTTCTACTTTTGATGTCCAATACGGCGCTTTTCAGGTTGAGAATGAACAAACCTGGGGAATTCAGTTTCATCCGGAAGTATATCATTCCAGTCAGGGAAAGACCTTACTCAAGAATTTTGTGGTCGATATTTGTGGTTGTAAACAAGATTGGACGCCGGATTCATTTATCGAAACTACCGTTGCCAATTTGCAGTCAAAATTAGGCCAGGATAAAGTTGTGTTGGGGTTGTCCGGTGGGGTTGATTCATCGGTTGCCGCCATACTTTTACATAAAGCCATCGGGAAAAACCTGACATGTATTTTTGTGGATAATGGATTGCTTCGGAAAAACGAATTTGAAACAGTGCTAGACAGTTATCAGCACATGGGTTTGAATGTGATTGGGGTGGATGCCAAAGAGCGGTTTTTGAGCGCTCTGGCAGGTATTAAAGAGCCTGAAGCAAAACGTAAGGTAATTGGCCGTGTGTTTATTGAGGTTTTTGATGATGAAGCCCATAAGATTCAGGATGTGAAATGGCTGGCTCAAGGCACTATCTATCCGGATGTCATTGAATCCGTTTCTGTGAACGGTCCTTCGGCTACCATTAAATCGCATCATAATGTTGGTGGATTGCCCGATTATATGAAATTGAAAATCGTCGAGCCTCTGAATCTTCTCTTTAAAGATGAAGTACGGAGAGTGGGGCGTTCGCTTGGAATCGATGATAACCTCATTTCTCGTCATCCTTTCCCGGGACCAGGTTTAGGCATTCGGATTTTAGGTGATATTACCCCGGAGAAGGTTAGATTGTTACAGGAAGCTGATCATATTTTTATTAAAGGATTGAAGGATAATGATTTATATAATCAGGTTTGGCAGGCAGGAGTAATGTTGTTGCCGGTTCAATCGGTTGGTGTGATGGGGGATGAGCGTACGTATGAAAATGTGGTTGCGCTTCGGGCCGTTAGTTCTACCGATGGAATGACCGCCGACTGGTGCCATCTCCCTTACGAGTTCTTAGCTAAAGTTTCGAATGATATTATCAATCAAGTACGTGGAATTAATCGAGTTGTGTATGATATCAGCAGTAAGCCACCGGCAACTATCGAGTGGGAATAATCAAACTTGTCAAAATATCTTCATAAAAAAAGGCTGCTCCGAAAAACCGGAACAGCCTTTTTTACGAACAACAAAATTATGATTTCTTATTCGGAAGATCAAGTCCGTAACCATGTTTACGATCCATAGCTTTCAATACAAAACTCATGATGAAGGCCAACACACCAAATCCGGCAAATATCAATTCTACCGTGGTGTAATTATAAATAACTCCTTCGGCACCTGCTGAAATTTGCTCGGAAATTCCGGGGTTAGATGCATTAAGTGCCCAACCAATTAAAATAGGAACAGCCAGTAAACCAATGTTTTGAATCCAGAAGACAAGTCCATAAGCGGAACCTAAATAGCGGTCCTCAACTATTTTGGGGATAGATGGCCACATCGAGGCAGGAACAAGCGAAAAAGCAGTTCCAAGAACGATAATTACCAGGATAGCAGCTGTAACATTGAAAGATTCAGCAGGAATCAGTGCAAATAATAAGTGTGAAATAGTGAGTAACACTGAACCAAAAATCATCATGGTAGCTCCCCATCCTTTTAAATCAAGGAAATATCCAATGATTGGAGTTAATACCATAGCACCAATCGGGAAATAGGAGAAATAGGCAGCAGCATCCTTAATGGGCACATTTAATTTAGAAGCCAGCATATCAGTTGCGAACTTTTGGAATGGGAAAATGGCTGAATAAAATAAAACGCACAAACTGGCAATTGCAAGGAAGCCCGGATTGGTAATGATTTTTTTCAGGTCAGAGATTTTAAATTCTTCTTCCGGAGCAAGATCTTCCATATTGGTTTGCTTATCCAACGCACGATCCATGAAAGTATAAATAAAGAAGGTGATAAAACCAATCATCAGGAAGGCCATTCCCATAAATACAGAATTGGAAGGACCCCCATTTTCAGCGAAAATCGGGGATAATTGGAAAACAGCAAATACGCCCAAACGTGCGATAGCCATCTCAAGACCCATGGCGAGTGCCATTTCTTTTCCTTTAAACCATTTTACGATGGTTTTG
>JAIPAR010000101.1 GCA_021739985.1 Bacteroidales bacterium
CCTCCGATGAGGCCTATGAATTTGTGTGCAAATTTGCCGGAATGATTCGAAAACAAGCCATCCTCGTGAATGAATCTCCAGGAAATATTCATACCCGTATGGTGGTTCCAATGATTAATGAAGCCTGCAATATCCTTATGGAAGGCGTAGCTTCGGTAGGCGATATCGATACAACCATGAAAGAAGCCTCCGGCAACCAGTTTGGCCCTTTCGAAATGGCCGACCGTATTGGGCTGGATAAACTGCTTCGTTGGATGAACAACATGTATGAAGAGTTTGGTGAAATTCGCTTTAAACCCTCTCCTATTATCAAGCGACTGGTTCGTGCCAATCACCTGGGATTACATACGGGAATTGGATTCTATAAATATGAAAACGGAGTAGCTACCCAGCAAACCGTCAGTTGTGCTGAAATTAAATAATTAAAGAACTTAAAAAAAAGTCGAAAGATGAAAGTATTAGTATTAAACTGCGGTAGCTCATCCATCAAATATCAACTCTTCCAAATGGAAGAAAAAACGGTTTTAGCCAAAGGAATCGTAGAGAAAATCGGATTAAAAGGCTCTTTTCTTAAATTTTCAACCGACAATGGCGATAAAGTGCAGCTAAATGGTGAAATCCTGAATCATCAGGATGGAATTGAATATATTTTAGGTGTCTTGACATCAGAAAAGTACGGAGTTCTTAAAAGTTTACACGAAATTGATGCAGTTGGTCATCGGGTAGCACATGGTGGAGAAAAATTCCACACCAGTGCATTTATTGATGATTTTGCCAAAAAAGAAATCGAAAATTGTATTAGTCTGGCTCCACTGCACAATCCGGCTAACCTGAAAGGGATTACAGCCATGGAAGCATTGCTCCCGGATGTTCCTCAAGTGGCAACTTTTGATACCGCTTTCCATCAAACCATTCCGGATTACGCTTATATGTACGCGATTCCATACTCTCTGTACGAAAAATATGGCATTCGACGTTACGGTTTCCATGGAACCAGTCATAAATATGTAGCTCAACTTGCATGCGATAGTTTAGGTATTGATATGAATACCCAACGAATCATTACCTGCCACCTGGGCAATGGAGCATCCATCGCTGCCATCAATAAAGGTAAATCTGTTGATACCTCCATGGGATTAACTCCTGTTGAAGGCTTGATTATGGGAACCCGCTCCGGTGACCTCGATTTAGGTATTTTGACTTTCATTATGGATAAAGAAGAAGTGAATGCTTCGATAGCCAATACCATTGTAAATAAACATTCCGGGATGTTGGGTGTTTCAGGAGTATCTTCTGATTTGCGTGAGATTGAAGTTGCTGCTGCTGAAGGAAATAAGCGGGCTCAATTAGCACTTAAAATGTTCAGATACCGAATTATTAAATATGTTGGTTCGTACATTGCTGCGCTTGGTGGATTAGATATGCTTATTTTCACTGGTGGTATTGGTGAAAATGACCCGGATTCGCGTGCTGAAATTTGCAATCAGTTTGAATTTGCCGGACTTCATTTTGATGATGAAGTTAACAAAGGCTTACGTGGGAAATTAAAGGTGATAAGCAAACCGGAATCAAAAATTAAAGTCATGGTGGTTCCAACCAATGAAGAACTGGTCATTGCAACGGATACAAAAATGATTATTGAACAACGATTGAAGAAAAATTAAGCCCGTTTCGTATGATGATTTCACGACTGAATCAAATGTTTGATGCGCTGCATCAGCAACAAAAAATGCGTCTTGCTGCCGCCTATGCAAATGACTCTCACACCATTGAAGCTTGTTATCATGCTGTCCAAAAAGGCATTGTGGATGCGATATTAATTGGTGATAAAGAAACCATCCTGAAAACCTGTGATGAATTATCCATTCCTTCCACAGCTTTCACAATTATTCATGAACCCATCGACAGCAAAGCTGCAGCCAGAGCCGTGAAAATGATTCTGGACGGAGAAGCTGAGATTTTAATGAAAGGCTTGATTAGTACTGAAAAATACATGAAAGCGATTCTCAATAAAGAGCAAGGCCTGATGTCTCCTAAAGCCATTTTAAGCCATGTTACAGTTATTGAGAATCCTGCTTATCATAAACTGATGATTGTGGGTGATGTGGCTGTCATTCCGGCTCCCGAGCTGCATGAGAAAGTTGCCATTACCAATTATCTGATTGAAACTGCGCATGCGCTGGGCATTGCAAAACCTAAAGTGGCTATTATTGGAGCAGCTGAAACGGTTTCGCTCAAAATGCCTTCTTCGGTGGATGCCGCTATCCTGGCTAAAATGGCTGATCGGGGACAAATCAAAGGGGCAATTGTTGACGGTCCTTTAGCTCTTGACCTGGCCATTGATCAGGAATCCGCCCATATCAAAGGCATTAACAGTCCGGTTGCCGGAGATGCTGATTGTTTGTTATTTCCAAACATCGAAAGTGGAAATGTTTTCTATAAAACGAACTCCAAACTTACCCAGTCAAATATGGCAGCCATTGTAGCCGGCGCCCTGGCACCCTGCATCCTGTCATCCCGGGGAGATTCTTCGGAGACCAAACTCTACTCAATCGCGTTGGCAGCCCTTATAGCTGCTCATAAAAAGTAATATAGACCTAATCGACCTGTATGACTGAAAAACCGGTAAGCAACAGAAATTACCGGATTCTGGCAATTAATCCGGGATCCACCACAACGAAAATTGCCGTTTACTTGAATACACAACTGTTGTTTATTCGCAACATTCGCCATAGCGCCACTGACTTAGCCCAATTTGCTAAAATTACGGACCAGTTCTCCTTTCGTAAAGAATTAATTATCAAGGAGCTAAAGGATGCCGAAATAGACATTCATACCTTATCAGTTATCATTGGCCGGGGAGGACTTGTTAAACCCATTGAATCGGGCATATACGAAGTAAACGAGATTATGAGGCAAGATTTGCGTCATAGCCCGATGGGTGAGCATGCCAGCAACCTGGGAGGACTCATTGCTTCTGATTTAGCATCCCAGATTCCGGGCGTTAAAGTATACATCGTTGACCCGGTGGTTGTAGATGAATTAGCTCCGGTAGCAAGATATTCAGGCCACCCACTTTTTAAAAGAGTATCTATTTTTCATGCGCTCAATCAAAAAGCAATTGGGCGTGCCCATGCTGAATCCCTGCTTCGGAATTATGAAGATATGAATCTAATCATCGCTCATCTCGGAGGTGGAATTTCAGTCGGTGCCCATCAAAAAGGACTTGTGATTGATGTTAATAACGCCCTGGATGGAGATGGCCCTTTCTCTCCGGAAAGAAGTGGCTCATTGCCTGTGGGACAGTTAGTTAAACAATGTTTCAGCGGCAATTACGCTGAGAAGGAAATTAAAGAAATGATTAAGGGAAAAGGTGGATTAGTTGCCTATTTGGGAACCAATGACGCCTGGGAAGTGGAAGTAAAAGCTAAAGAAGGTGATGAAGAAGCTGCCCGCATTCAGGATGCCATGTGCTACCAGATTGCCAAGGAAATTGGCTCGATGGCAGCTGTTCTCGAAGGGAAGGTTGATAATATCCTTTTAACCGGTGGAATTGCTCACAATGCCTATCTGGTTGACTATATCGGCCGGATGGTATCCTTTATTGCCCCTGTTGTTGTTTATCCGGGGGAAGATGAAATGAAGGCTTTGGCAATGGCAGGGCTTCGATTACTTCAGGGAACAGCGGAAGCTAAAGAATATTTCCCGGCTTAAAAGGAGCGTATAATCAGGATGTAGCTTCCAGTTTAGCTAAACGATTTAATTCGCTGATGTAATCCAGAATTTCTTCTCTGCCCTCTCCGGTTGTTGCAGAGCTAATAAACTGTTGGGGAATATCTTCCCAGGTTTTTAAAAGCACTTCATTGTAATTTTTAATTCGATCCTGAACAGCTTTAGGTCCAATCTTATCTGATTTAGTGAAAACCATAGCGAATGGAATCTGGTTAACGCCCAGATATTCCAGGAATTCCAAATCGATTTCCATGGGAGCATGGCGAACATCGATTAGCACGAATAAACAAACCAGTTGTTGGCGGTTTAAAATGTATCGGGTTATAAGCTGATGAAAAACAGCACGGTCGGATTTGGAAACCTTCGCATAGCCGTACCCCGGCAGGTCGGCCAGGTACCAGTTATCATTAACTATAAAATGATTGATAAGACGCGTTTTGCCGGGCTTTCCGCTGACCTTGGCCAGTTCTTTCCGCTGCATCAGCATATTAATAAGACTTGATTTGCCGACATTGGAGCGGCCAATAAATGCATACTCAGGCAAAGCTTTCTCCGGACAAGCTTTCAACTGTGTATTGCTCATTAAAAATGAAACTGATTTAATTTCCATGCCGCAAAGTTAATACTTCGGGTCTATAATTCAGGAATAAGTAGCGGATTAAAATTGACGTAGTAAAAGTACGTTACCGGAATGTTGATGTATCACACCGTAAGCATCCGTATAAATTACCATCCATGTATAATTATCCCGTTTTGCCATTTCTCCATTTTCGGTACGTCCATCCCAGGCAACCTCATACTCGTTCGAATAGAAAATTAATCCACCCCAACGATTATAAATATACAACTGATAATCAATAGGTTGCCCACCAAAGATAAATGGCTTAAAAGTTTGATTTTCTAAAATATTTCCATCAGGGTGGAATGCGTTTGGAACAAAGAAAATATTATCCTTATAAACATGCACATCCATTGAAAGCGTGTCATAACAACTAATAGAATCTGTTATCGTTGGATAATCAGTATAATCATGAATCCGCTCAACAACCAGCTGAACCGTAAAAACCCCGGTATCTGTATATAAATGGGATAATTCATCAGCATTCGTAATTGCTGAATCACCATCTCCAAAGAACCAATACGATTGATTCACAAATTCTTCAGTTAGGTTACGATAGAACACAACCGGTTTAGTAATAGGAACTGCCTGAGGGTCAATAAGCATGTTTCCAACCGGATTAGGCAAAGCGGTTATCATATTCTGAATTTCGAGTGAATTTGTACATCCTGCTTTATTTATAGCATTAAGGATGACATCATATACTCCAGGATTAGCGAAAACATGTTGAGGACTAGGCAACATCTCTATTTCATCTTCATCACCAGACCCGGAAAATCTCCAATTATATTGTACATCTTCCTCATATTCAGGATTATGGAAACGAATTTCAAGAGGAACACAACCAGCCAGTTTATCTGAAGCGATATCCACTGTAGGTTTATCTATCACGTGAATAGTTAGATTTTTAAGGGTTCCAGGCTCTTCACATTCATCCATTCCATAAATCTGAATGGTAGTTGTTTCAGAGGGTGAAAAAACCATGGGAAGTGATACAGCCGTTCCATCTCCATAATAGGAAGTATATGGGCCACCTGTACCTCCATTAAAGTCCGCATAAATAAAGGTAGATTCACCTGGACATATTGAATCGTTAGAGGCGTATAAAACTGTTTGCACTCTTGTATATGGATAGATTGTGCTTAAGGCGCCGGACTGGGAACACCCATTTGCATCGGAAACGATGGCAGTGTATGTAGTCATAGAGGACGGACTCACTGAAATGGTATCTCCTATAGCACCATTTGACCATTGAAAAGTGTAAGGAGGCTGTCCACCTTGAGCAGTTGCATAAATTGAAACCGAATTAGAGGGGCAAATGTAAACATCTGGGGAACTAAAAATGGCAAGGGGGGAAGGCTCAGACACAGTTCCTCCTCCAGCGACCACACAATTATGGCTATCCGTTACAGTCACCTGATAGTATCCTGCGTGTAATTGATTAATGGCTGGGGTAGTTTCTCCATTAGAATCCCAATAATACAAATAAGGAGGTGTTCCTCCTGAAGGGTTTGCGGATACAACTCCATTCGTATCTCCATGACATACGATATTATCCCCCAACACATTCATCGTAAGAGGCTGAGCTGGCTCTTCTACTTCCACTGAGACTGTTTTCGTGCATACACCAGAATACGTAACAGTTAGCGAATAAGTTCCGGCTGGAACGCCCACTAAATCCGAAGTATTAGCTCCATTGTTCCAGCTATAAACATAAAATCCGGGACCAGATGAAATAGAGGTAAAAACCTCTCCCGTAGCATCCCCATGACAAAGTGCGTCGTTTGAGGTAATACTTACGTCAATGGATGCAGGATTAACAACTGTTTGAGTAGAGACCGGAGAATTACACTGACCCTCAACAATTTGGAGACTAACACTATAAGTTCCAGGAGTCGTCCAGTTCACAGAATAGGGACCCTGCCCTGCTCCGGTAATAATATTGCCGCTGCTGAAAGACCAATTATAGGTAGCATTCAGTGCAGCATTTCCAGTATAATTAATAGAAACAGGCTGTCCGGCACAAGGAGGTTGTGTGGTTGTAAAGTAGCTGGTAATCTGATAGGGATATACAGGAATTGCGTCAACTGTTTCACACCCATGATTACTTACAGTCACTGAGTAAAGCGCTGTATCGGAGGGTGTTACCGAGATAATCTGGCTCGTTTGAGCATTTGACCAGAAATACTCATAGCCGGGATTCCCGGCATCCAGTGTAATGGAAGCTCCCAAACAAATGACCGAATTAGCGGGTAGAGAAGCTACTGGATAGGCATAAATTTCTATCGGCAATACAATAGTGTCGCCGGTTCCTCCCCGAAAAGTTACCAGTTCAACGTTAAAAATTCCTACTCCACTAAAAACATGTGTACTTGACCAATCCGAAGAATAATTTGCTCCTCCGCTTGCCGGGTCGCCAAAATTCCAATGCGCTGAATCTAACTGCTGAACATTTGTAATTTGAAAAGTGGTAGTATCCCCAAAGCATTGATTACTAAAAGTAAAATCGGCAATATTAAAGTAAGAAGTAATAAATGTTGGAAGCCCTTCCCGAGATAACTTAGTTGCTAAATAAATTCCCTGATCTACATACGTGCACGACATCCCAGGATTATTAGGGAAATGGATAATGCCTAGATTATATTGGCCGCTACGAGCCAGATAAATTTTATTATCGATGGCAAGCTGTAAGGCGCCACCATAAGCCGTGCTTAACGTCCCAACCTGAGCCTGAGATGCCATGATTGCTGCCGGATTTCCTGAACCAATATTCCACTGAAACAAGGGGGTACCCCACCTTTCGCTACCATACATATACATGCCATCCGGAGAGAATTCAACTCCATAAGCTGAGTTATAATTTGCTGGCATGGATAGTAAAAGGGATAATTGTCCGGTTGTCGCATTAAAATTGAACATTTCCCATTTGTCTAAGCCTTCAATAGCTGCCACTACATAATTACCACTAGGGGATGCTTTTAAATATCCTCGAGTAATATCATTCGTTCCGGTATTATTACTTCCTGTATAGGAAATAATGGGCGCTTGATTTAATCCACTGGCGCTAACTTGATAAACGAAGAAATAATTAGCATTCCAGGGATGAGTAATGACCCAAATATCATATCCGTTAGAATGATTAACGGCAGTGATTTTCTCAGTAGAAGGTGTGAATAACATGATATTTTTCTGGCCGGTAACGATATCTCCAAATCCCCCATTTAAATTCATATCAACGACTGAAAATTGACAACCATTCGAACCTATATTAGCGTCAACAGTAAAAATGTAATATAAATTTGGATGAAGTGGACGTGGAACAATAACCCCGGATTGTGTGGCAGACGGGTCGCCATGTAAT
>JAIPAR010000102.1 GCA_021739985.1 Bacteroidales bacterium
TCCATGCCTTCATACGTGCAAACGGGCGGCCAATTGGCGCAATTGGAAGCATCTCCATTCTTTCTACCCCAGGTCATAAAAAACATCGTTTCTCCACATTCGTTGAAAGCATTGATCACACTATCCAAATCCTGTGCATAGGGAAAGACTTCCGATTCTACCTGAAAATCAGGGAATGAAGGCAGTTGGCTTTGTTCCTGCAAAACCACATAATCCCAACCGCCCAGCTTAATCTTATCCAAACTGGTTTGATTGGTAGAATGTCCTTGCAAGGTATATCCGCCGGGTGCATTAACATCTACGGTTAGCTGGTCGCCGGCTGAGGCAGCTAATGCCACGGCGGTTTGCGGTAAATCATTCACATAGGTGTAACTATTTCCCAGAAAAAGGACTTTGCGGCTATCTTGTGCGGAGACCGACCAAGCCAGCAGAACAAACATCAAACTAATAAAAACTCTAATCATAACCACTTATTATTTAATCAATTATTCAAAATAAACTATTCCACAATCAACCTGATTCTGAACACTTGCCATGAATCATTTATCATCCTGCCAACATAACACACTATTCAATAATCAAGCTAACAGTAAACACATTATTCATCTCGTTTACCAGCTTTAGGAAGTAAATTCCTGATTCTTTACCCTGTAAATCAAGGATAAAATCGACCCCACCCGAGATACCATCCCGTTCGAGTACTTTTTTACCACTTGCATCAATTACAATCAGAGAAAAACGCCCTGCATCCGGAATCTGCAGGTTAAATAAACCATTTGAAGGAACCGGAAAAGCATTCAATCTGGCGTTTTCATCTTCCAAATCCTGTTGCGATAAAAAATTAATGCAACCAACCCACGAAATTTCTGCCGCCGAAGCCCATGGATTTCCATTTACTTCGGATAAAGCCACCAGACGCATATAGCGGCCAATTGGTTTGTCTGAAAAAGTAATTGTTTGGGGAGCTGAAGTATTTATCCATTGCCCGGCGCTCAGGACATCAGGCCAAACATTCAGTGTATCAGAAAGATAAAGCTCGTATTCTTTAATTCGGCCATTCTCACCATCCTGCCGGTTTAACAGGGTAAAGGAGCTAAATTTATAGCGATTGCCTAAATCAATAATCATTTCATGCGGATATGGATCATCGCCATATACCCAGCCGGTGTGCCAGATAGTTTCCGGGTCACCATCGAAAGCCATCGCTGCAAGTCCCGGATAAACTGCTTCCTCGCTATCAACCGAAACAAGATTCCAGGTATCTTGCGGAATAGCAGCAGGATTCGAGCAGTCTTCAATCGAGGGACAAGTTGTGGTAGTTATCATATTTAAAATCGTTGTAGAAAAGGGAATTCCATCTTTGGTAACCGTTAATGTGACGGTATAAGAGCCCGGGTTTCCCAACACGAGTTTAGGATTTCGGACATCAGGGTTTTCAAGCCAGACTGGTGCCGGAGAAATTTCCCAATGCCAGGAGCAATTCTGATGATTGAGTATTGAGTGGTCTTCCAATTGAATGGTATCGAGCATACAATTGAAAAAAGGACGCTCCACCCAGGGATGTATAATTGGTTTGAAATCAGGCACAACGAGTGAATTTTCCCAGACCCCGGCACCTCCGGCCATTCGAATTTTGCCATCTCTGAAGAAAGGCAGCGCATAATTCACATCTATCCCAGCCGGATAATAAAGAACATAAGGTTCCCAATCGCTCATCGTTTGGGTACGATAATAAACCGATGATGATTTTCCATTTCCCTCATTGGTAAACAGATACACTAAATCATCCCCATTTTCATCCGGCTGGATAACAAGCACTTTCATGTATTCAGACAAAGAACCTGTTATATTTTCCCAGGTATCTCCCCCATCGACTGATTTAAAAACTTTCCCTAAATCGTTTGACCACATGCCATTCTGGAGGATTGCATACACCGTATTTTCATCGGAAGGAGAAATGACGAAGTGCAATTTGCCTTTCCAGTAAGCTGTTCCATAAGTTCCGGAAGTTAAAGATGGTTTTTGCACCCAGGTATATCCACCATCTTCGGAGCGATACAATCCTTTGGTATCCACATCGACATATAAAACATCAGGATTGGAATCGCTGATTTGAATAAAACGGACAGTTGTAGAGAAATTGCTAATGAGCGACCAGGTAACTCCTTGATCTTCAGTCTTCCATATTCCGGTACCTTCGCCCAGATACATGACTCCATAATAATAGGGATGGATGGCGATATTTCCACGTCTTCCTCCATACTCGTTCATATTGGGGAATTTACTGAAGATAAACCGGCCTTCGGGCTGTCCCTCAGCAGTTTGAGGAAGTATCCAGCCATTTCCCAAATCATCGAAGGCTACGTGACGGCTTTTCCCTTTCATAATCCAGCCGGTTGGAGATTCTGCTCCACCCATTCGGATAGCTTTATCTTGATAAAACTCGGACATAGCGGTATTTCCATTGTGATATCGCCCACCGACCATTAATGATTCATTCCATCCCTGGTCAAAACCCCACATATCGGAACCTATCATTCCTTTGTTTTTAGCCACTGCATTCACTTCAGCATTGAATAAGTCAGAACTATATGTCATTCCCCCGTCCGTGGCGACCCACATAAGGTTTCCTGGCAAAATTTTCATATCCTGAATATCCGGATGGATGGGAAAAGGCCCGGTATAACCGCCAATGGCGGTAAAAATTATACCACCATCGTTAGATTTATACAAAGTGGTAGTACCGGCAAAAATGAAATCCGCATTATCGGGAGCGACTTCCAGAATCAAATCAAAATAACCTTGTCCATTATTTAAGCCCAAGGCCGAGGTTTGTCCGGTAGCCAGCAAAGTCCAGGTATCAGTGGTAAACTGGTAACGATAAAGCAAGGGCGTGTTGTTGGAAGAAAGGAGAAGTACCCACAAGGCATCGGTGTTGGCAGCAGACATAGCAATCAGTCCGCCACTTACATCTTCCAGATTTTGCGGAAAAGACGCGATTGAGGAGAAATTCTGCCCACCATCAAGGGATTGTGCGACACGAAAGCTGGTTCCTGATTTGGAAAGAGTGATAATATGTTGATGATTTCCGGGATTAATCTCGACATCATAAGCCCTGAAATTCCATTTTTTAGTCCAGGTAATACCTGCGTCAGTAGTAATAAACAGGCCATTATTAGAGGCTGCAAAAAGCGTATCCGGATGTTGATTATCCAGACGAAGACGATCCGTTGCAAACTGATTTCCAACAGCTAACAATGGCGTCCAATTATGCCCGCCATCGATTGTTTTATGAAGCTGGTTTCCACCTGAGACATAGACCACATCCGGGTTTGTTGGATGAATAGCGACCGCAGCTATTCCACCTCCAAAGGGATAATCAAAAGCACATTGCTCCCAATAATCACCTTTATTCATTGTTTTATTGACCAGACCCGTCTCGGTTCCCGTATAGAGGATGCTATCATTTCCTTCAAAAATATCGAAAGAATAGATGTTTAATTGCCAGGGACATGCAGCCGGCGTTGTGGCTGAGCCTGATTCATTCAGCCAAAAGGTTTCTTTGGGGCCAACAAAAGTCCATGAAGAGCGATTTGCTTTTGAATCGGTTCGTCGGGTATCTTTTTGAAGCTGATTTTGACGCAAAGCCAGCTCATATTTCTCTTTATCAGGCAATTGTATCGAACCATCTTCCATGACCCAGGGAGATAAAGCGCGCGTCCAGAGTTTGTAATAGCGTTCAATCGCTTTAAATTCCTCCTTATTTTTTTGATTGGACGCTTTATAAAGGCTGGTAAGTTCCTTAAAATTCACCGGAATCTGGTAGAGCATTTTCCCCCAATCCGGATAGTTATCCTGCCAGGCTGGTTTATAATTATTAATCAGGCCGGGGCAATCATCATAAGGTGTTAATCCATGCTGGGCATGAATAGTTAACAGCGATAAGATAAAACTCACAGAAAGCAAAATAATTCTCATAATTAGTCGGATTTTAAGGCCGGAAAGATACTCTTTTTCAACTATTGCTTTATTTATGGAGTAGTGGCAAATGCTGTTAAGGTTGCATTTAATTTTTCCTTACCTACACTCAATTTCAGTAATTCAGCGGCAGGGATTTCCATGAGGAAATGGCATTCAACGCTTATTCCGCTTTCAGTCCAAGCATCCTTTTACCATTCTGCTTTGATAAAAGCTGTTTCAAAGGGTTTGATTGCTGGATTTGATTCAGGAAGTTTATTGCCGTTCACATCAGTGCGGAATAGTTTAAGGGATTTGCAATGAGTTCAATTTAAATAATCCCAAGTTTTTATTCATTTGAAATCACATTTGCGGTCGGAGACCCTTAGCTCATCAAACGAAATCTGGAAACTTCGTACAGCGCCATCAGGAATGCTAATAAACTACGACCAGCAGTGGAAAAGCGGCAGCCATTTATGTTTTCCGGTTTCACTTGTCGGCTTTCATCCAACGGGTTTTAAAAACAGGTGTATTCCCTGATGTGATTTGAATCACATACATGCCTGCATGTAAAGAACTTATATCAATTTTTAAGCAAAAATCAGTGAATGGTATTTTAAACAATTGCCTCCCATATAAATCAACAATTGAAACATAGGTATCTTTCCCATAAACATCTGACTCAATCATCAAAAAATTCTGACCAGGATTGGGGAATAGCTTAATTTCATGCAGATTGATTTCAGGCTCCCCGGCATTTAGAAAATTCCCATTACCGTCAATTTTGGCAATGCAAACGTTGGGATTCAAAGCCTCATTTTTTCGTTGAAAAGCCAAAACAACACCATGATCGGGCGAAGCTTTCACAGAATAAAGAGCATGAAAATTAGCACCTCCTATATACTTTTGCCAAACAAGGTTTAGAGATGAATCTAGTTTGTTTATTAGCACCCAATTGTTAACGCTTTGATTCCCAAAAGGAAAGTGCCAGGTTCCTCCCAGATATATTTCATTGGGAAACCAGGAATCTAAATTGGTCCACCCCCCCGGTTGATAGACCGTATCCGGTTTACCATAGTAAAAGTCTCGTATAATCGAATCATTTTCATCAATTTCAACTACACCCAATTCAGCAAAGAAAGTTGTAGAGGTTAAAGCATTTTGCCCTGAAATTAATAAATTTCCATTTTCTTTTCTATAAAAACTGCTTTTCAAATCAACTTGCGTAGCTAGTAGTGTATCAATAATTTGGAACGAATCTGTTAAATGTAAAACCTTTGTTCCAATTTCGGGAATACTAGTCCATGTTGCACAAATATCATAACTTCCATCCGACCTGCCAAGTATTCCAAATGCAGCATCAAAACCTGGGGGTTCAATCTTTCGAGAGAAAAGAGTGTCCAAATTTGAAGTTAATACCAAGAAAAAAAAATTACCATTATTATTAATACTCTGACTTCCAAAAATTACAACATCATTATTAATGTTAACAGTAGAATTTAGGTACCAAACATCTCCAAGTCCCAAATCAAAAGTTCGATGATTCAAGAGAGTAAGGTTTGTATCTAACTGAGCTACCCAAACAGATTCATGCGCACTGCTTTCACCTGAAGTTCCAATTGCATAGATTTTTCCATCAACATACTCCTGAAAAGTGTGAATAATGGTTATATCCTCACAAATTGTGTCCATGTTAATAGAATCCAGCAAAACACCCCTTTCTGAAAACTTATAAACTATTGCAATTGCCAGATTGGAAGTATTAAAAGGATTAACTGCACAATATATACTTCCGGAGTTAGACACAAGCAAATCAGAAGGAAAATCATTTGTTTCCAGCTCAATTTCCTCAAAAAAGGAATGTTGAGCAAGCAGGGAGATACTAATAAGTATCAAAAAGCAGGTTATTGCTGTTTTCATATGACAGAAAAATAGTAAAGTTAAACAAATTTCATTCTAATCCACCGGTTCAAAAGCTAGAAGAACCCTTTCATAATCAATCTGTTCAATGCCGTACCAAAAGGTACCAATATGCATTAGAGGAAAATCCGGAATACTGAGAAACATGACACCTTCAATATGAAGATTGATTTTCGTAAAGATGCTGGGATTTGGATTCAATTCATTATATACCCATGCTGTTCCTTCATAATAATGATTCATTTCAGTAGGATCTAAACACCAATCCGCTAATACCCAATTGGAAGCAGGATAAGGTGGATTTAAAAAAATAAATCAACAAGATACAAATCAACCACAAAGCAGTGGAAAAGCGGCAGCCAGTTATGTTTTCCTGTTTCACTTGTCGGCTTTCATCCAACGGGTTTCAAAAACAGGTGTATTCCCTGATGTGATTTGAAACATTAGCAGCCTAAAGGACAGGGTTCGCGTGATTGGATGCCAATATTGTCCTGACATCTGCTACCATTCTGCTTTGATAAAAGCTGTTTCAAATGGTTTGATGACAGGATTCGAATCAGATCGGGAATTGCCATTTGCATCTGTTCGGTATAGTTTGAGGGTTTTGCCATTCAGTGCATTTTTCAGATTCAACTTAACCTCTTTACCTTCGATTTCACGAATCTGGAATAACAGGGCACGTTGATTCAATGGAATAGCGCTAATCAGACAAGCATTTTCCGGAAATCCTTCGATAAAGGAACCTTCATTAGCTTGGTTTTTAAGTGATTGGCTGCCGGCAGCTGGCAATACTCGCGTCAGCATAGGAATCCGGATATCTCTGGATTGCCGTACTGCTTCTTTCATCCCCTCTCCTGCTCCCGTAATAAATTGATAAAAAATGGAATGACCACCATGTTGGTCGGCATTGAAATTCGTTGTCCAGTAATTGTTCATTGGCCATCCAAACAATTGAGAAGATGCTGGAGTAGCGCCGGCTTTATACCGGCCCGTGTTGATCCCTCCAAACTGGAACAAAGGTGCATCTCCCGATATACTTGTAATCTGATACTCCCCATTAGTCAATCGGGTGTAATTCTGTATCGTATTCCAATCATTGGAGGAGCCTTTGATTTGGTCGATTCCGGCACGCATTTCACCTCCCGGCACTTCAATAATATGCTGAGCATCTTTGAGTTGAAATGGGAAAGCGATATAAATTGCTTCCGGCTCTGTAATAAGCTTTTTATTCAAGGTGTAAACCACTTCCAGTTTAGGCATCGCCTTATACAGCCGATATTCTATCCCCAGGGATTTCTCTCCAAAGCCGGTTTCCGTATCAGCTTTATAACGAATTGCCGTATAAACCGGAGATTGCTCCATCCCCTCAAACACCAGCCGGGAGGCGGCTTCCCGCGTAAAGTTATTCAGCGTAAATGCTTCCAGTTGCTCCCGGTTATCCAGTTTTTCATGAACAAACTGCCCAAATTTCCAGTTCGGATTTTCGGCCAGTAATTCTAGCCCGTTTCGTTTATCTTTCCAGGAAATCAGACTGCCGCTTAGTGTATCAAAAGCAAGCACATAGTATTGATTTTCAATAGTTTGAATGGCTTTTCGTTCCAGGATTGGTGAAATAAAAGATTTTTCTGGATGCAGTCTTATGAAATATCGTTTGTACCCAAAAGCCGGGACATCTTTCACCTGTATCAGCCAGTAAGTCCCATCAGAATGATACTCAACAGCCTGAGCCTGAGCAATATTTCCGTGTTCATCTTCAATAGTAAATGAGGTAAATCGGGGAAGTATTTGATGGTCGATATATACTTTCACAACCGCATC
>JAIPAR010000103.1 GCA_021739985.1 Bacteroidales bacterium
AATCGAATCGCCCACTCCAATGGTATCTTTCCAGGCAATTTCCTTGGCATCATCTTCAAATTTCAACGCACCACCTGCATAGGATGCAAAACGTGGCATGTCATGATTCCCGGTAATATTTCCCATTGTATGATGAGATCCGTAATAATGCAGAGATTTTGCAATAGATTCTGCGAGCGTACTCATGGGTTCTTCATCCAGCACAAAACAATTCCGGGCTTGCCAATATAAATTGAAATCGAATTGGGCATCCAATAGATTACTCCCCACATAACTCCCTGTTAATTCATAGTCTCCATAAGTTTCACCGATTTGATATATGGTTTTTATACTGTCTTTTTCGTAGTGATGAATTCTTTTGGTTAAACTTCGCCAAAAAGTATCCGGAATATGCTTGGTCGCATCATGCCTGAAGCCATCCAGCTTATACTCACTCAGCCAATACATTACTGAATCAGTCATCGTTTGAACAACTTCGGGGTTGGAATAATCCAGACTTGGCAGGAAGCTGTCAAACCAGGTTGTTAAACGCTGCTCGTCCCAAAGTCGGATATTTTTACTCCCATCAGGTAAATCAAGATTTGTTTTCCACTCCGGATTGGCCAGGATTATAGGTGCTTCTTCATGCACATGATTCGATACAAAATCCAACAGGATGTTCATTTTTTTGGCATGAACTTCATTGGAAAGCTGTTTTAGATTCTCTTTCGTACCAAAACGGAAATCCGGCTGATTTAGCGAAATTGGCCAATAGCCATGATATCCGGTGAATTTTCGATGCGGTTCAGGATACTCATGAAATGCATGCAAGGTATTTTGGGTAACAGGGGAGAGCCAGATTGTATTTACACCCAGGCTGTCGAAATATCCATCACGGACCTTTTGCAAAATCCCCGCAATATCTCCTCCGTAATAATTCGCCCGCTGGTCAACTTCCGAATCAATCACCGGCTGATCATTCGTGAAATCTCCATTATAGAACCGGTCAATCATCATAAAATAAACCATGATTGCTTTTTTATCCATTCGGTCGAGTTGCTCTGCGTATTTCATCACCTTCCCCTTAACCAAAGGAATCATAATATCGTTACTTATACCATGCTCATTGTATCCAAATACCCGCAAGGTGGAACGTTCAAAACCCGCAGCCACAAAAGGAATTCGAACTTTAATCAGATTCCCTTCCAGTTCTTGTAAGGTGTGATCTAAGGAGAAATTTTCCCATAAAATGATTAAATGCATGGTGGGATCACTGAGTTGAATGCTAATCTCGCTTCCCGAATAGTTTGCTGAGCGTATTGTCGGAGCTTGTTCATTCGGTGGACTAGGCCTTTTTAATAATAAAGTGAATGCAGCTTTATTTATCCACACATGACACTCAGCAAGTATCGGAAAATCATCGGGAATTTGTAGTTGAAGACGATAGCTGAGGCTGTCATAGGTAAGCTCACAACCTGATAAAGTTACCGAATCGATTTGCTCAGGGACCAGGAAAAATTCATTCAGATAAAATTCATTGTTCCCTGAATGGATGGGTACCGTTTGTAATAATCCGCTTACAGCTTTAAAATCATCCTGAGTTTGAGGAGAAGGAGGCGTGCAGGCCGAAACAGTAATTAGCAACCCAAGTCCCAATGCTATCCACGTTTTCATCATTTATGAAATGTATTTGTTTTAATAAGATTTTTTTAGACGTATCGTTGAACAGGCAATTTGACCGGTTAATTGCCAAATTTACCTAAGCGAAGAATCATTCCATCATTGCCTGGAATTTTTATTTGGCTTAACTTTTTCATTTCCGCACCCGTGAGAATATCACGTGCCATATTAAAATCCCGGAAATGTTCCTCATAGATGTCCGGATTTAAAGTCACGGCTTCCTTGTTTTTGTTCAAAACAATCATGAAAGTTTCGTTAGCATCATACCTGAAATAAACATAAAGCTGATTGTCTGGCACAAATTGAGTTAATTTACCTGTTGTCAGGGTTGGATTTCCATTTCTCCAGTAATTCAAAAACCGCATCATCTCATAAACTTCTCTCTCATTGGAACTTAGATTTTTAAGATTGAAGATGTCTTTATCGTCACCGACCCAGCCACCTGGCATATCAGCCCGAATAGCACCATCTCCTTTACTTTTATTACCTGTCATGGCCAATTCAGTGCCATAGTAAATTTGCAACTGACCTCGCATCGTGTAATAATAAATTAAAGCCATTTTAAGTTTCTTCATATCCTGACCCAATACTTCATAAATACGCTCAACATCATGATTATCAGGAAAGATGATATTCTTTTCAGGTGTGGCATACAGAAAATCTTCGCTCAATACTTTGTACATCCTGCCAAAGCCGTTGTACCAGCCTTCCGATTCATTCAATCCGCCTTTTACTGCATCATGTATCGGAAAATCAGTTATTCCATCCAAATAGCTTAAATAATTACTTTCGGGACCTTTCTGATTCCAGAAAGAAACTAAACTGGCAGCTCCATCCCAAATCTCTCCAAACAGAAATAAATCAGGGTATTCCTGTTTGATTTTTTTCGCCCAATCACTCATAAAAGCTAAATCATTGTAAGCCTGCGTATCCATCCGGATTCCATCTATACCGAATTTTTCTATCCACCATACAGATTGTTGATATAAATAGTTGACAACAAATGGATTACGCTGATTTAAATCCGGCATACTGGTGTCAAACCAGCCATCAAAAAATCGTTTCGTATCATATTCGGAGGAATAAGGACTGGCAGCCACCATGGCGCGATAATTCGTTCGTGTGAAGCCTTCCCACTGATGCACCCAATCTCTAAAAGGTAAATCTTTCATCATCCAGTGATTGCTTCCTATGTGATTGAATATCATATCTTTAATGACTGCTATTTTCCGTTGATGACATCCATCCACAAACTCCTGATAACGGGTATTCCCTCCTAATCGGGCATCAGTCTGATAATGATTCGTGATGCTGTACCCATGATAGCTCAGCCGGTCCTGGTTGTTTTCATAGACAGGATTTAGCCAGATGGCTCCAATGCCAAAGTCCTGGATATAATCGAGTTTACTGATAATTCCTTCCAAATCGCCCCCGTGGCGCCCATCCGGATTAGAGCGGTCTGCAAATTCCAGCATACCTGGGATGGCATCGTTGGATGGATTCCCGTTGCAGAAGCGATCCGGCATAAGTAGATAAATGATATCGGAAGCCTCAAGTTTCACCGGTCGGCTCTTTGATGGGGACTTGGCATGTAATTCCCAGGGTATTTGAAGTGCTTTCTTTTTCCCTTTCATTAAGGTAAAAGATGGATTTCCCGCTTTAGCCTGCGGATTTATTTTCAACGTGACAAAAAGATAGTTCGGCGATTCAGCTTTTTCTTGCTTGATGATTTCGATTCCGGGATAGGAACAACTTATTTGCATGGCACCTGCATCTGCAGTGTAGATGAGCAATTGCACACTTGGGTCTTCCATACCAACCCACCATTCCGGTGGCTCAATTTTATAACTGACCTCACTCTTTCCGTTGGCATTTATAGTTAAGGTGCTTAAGCTGAGGATTATAAATGTCAGTAAACTGAATTTATAACAAGTGTGTAAGGATAATTTCATAAGACAATTTTTGCTGATTACGTAATATTTCCAAAGATATCTTTTTCCCGCTTCCGGATTCAAATAAGGCAAGGATACTGCTTAATTCCCATTCCGATGCATCAATTCCCTGAATTCTTAGCAATATATCATCCGCTTGAAGACCTGCTTGTTCGGCAGGACTATCTTTCACGAGGGAAGAGATATAAAAAATATGCAAATCCGGACCTTTTGCTACTAAATTTATGCCTGATTGATTACAACGGAATTGACGGCTGAAATAACTATTCTTCTTCAGATACAACCTCTCGTTCGGATAATCATATAAAATAGTAAATCGCTTTAACAGTTCCATCCCGATAGAACCATGTCGTTTTTGTCCGGTTGGCAGCTCCTGAAAGGAATATTCATGGGTGAAATTCACAAGTATGTCCTCGATAGAGTAATCTGCCAACCCGATTTCAGGTAAACGAGATTGGTATCCCCATAATATTCCCCCGAGACTTGACCCGATTTCTGTTTCAATATAATGCGCTGGAAGATGCGATTGTAAAGAATCCATTTCTAACAACAATGGATGGCTTGCTCCGGAATCTATCAAAACGGCCAGCGAGTCGCCATGGGTCGGATGAATAAAAATATGTGGTTTCCCTTCTTCAAGATATAGCCTTGCCAGCCTTGCATTTTTAGGAGGCTCCAGGTCTTTCCCAACATAAATCTTTTGGCGAACCGGATTTATCTTTACTTGATAATTCAGAAAAAAATCACTTCCAATAATCCCATCAACTTCAATACCAAGATGTTCTGTAATCGGGTTAGTTGCCAGAATGGGAATAAGTACTTGGGGAATAGTGCCTTCGAACGACCCGAAATCCAGGTAGAGCTGATAGGCGATATTGGCTTGAATTTCTTGTTCACTCGAAACTCCGCGAATATTAACCAGACGATTTTCATCCAGCGTAATACCCTGAATGTCTCGTGTAAAAAGAATGGTGTTTTTTACTCCAGTATCCAGGATGAATGTGAGAGTATCTTGTTTAGTCTGACTATTAATGAGGATGAGATTGTTGATGCTGGAATAGGATATATCCGCTTGTTTCTTCCCCTCAACCAGTTGTAATCCGGGGAATTGCCCCCAACAAAAATGGGGAGCAAACAGCAGCCACAAGCCGATTATGTTTATTCCCCATTTGACAATCATTTGACTTAAATTTTGGTTATGAAGATACGTTATTGTATGTCATAAACAAATACTTAGCGGTCGTAAGTTTTAGTAAGCTGGCCAAACCACCGGGCTAATTCCGGGGTTAGTACTTCTTGTCGGTATCTCCATTGCCAATTGCCGGATGTGGTTCCGGGTGTATTCATGCGACTTTGTGCATCCAGCCCTAGAATATCCTGTAAAGGAACAATAGAAACATTAGCGACAGAGGCATGAGCCATGCGAATCAGGGCAGCAGATATGCCTTCGGCAGGATATCCTCCTAAATAATTTTCAATATTGAAACGATTGCCGTCATGTGTATCTTCATACCAGCCACGAACGGTATTATTATCATGCGTGCCTGTATATACAATGAAATTTCGATCATAGGTATGCGGCAGGTAATTGTTCTTTTCGTCCGAATCAAAAGCAAACTGAAGGATTTTCATCCCCGGGAAGCCGTAACGCTCGCGCAAGGCAACAACTTCGTCGGTAATTACACCTAAGTCCTCGGCAATAATGGGAAGCTCTCCAAAAGCTCGGAGCAAGGAATCAAATAGTTCGGTTCCCGGACAAGCATTCCAGGTTCCATTGATAGCAGTTGGTTCACCATAGGGTACAGCCCAATAAGCTGCAAACCCTCTGAAATGATCAATACGAATCAGGTCGTATAGCTTGAGATTTCCTTGAATTCTGTCTTTCCACCATTGAAAATCGGTTTGTTTCAGGTAATCCCAGTTGTAAACAGGATTCCCCCAAAGTTGACCGGTTTCGCTGAAATAATCCGGAGGAACACCAGCTACCATGATTGGAAGCTTTTGCTCATCAAATAAAAATATCTCAGGTCTTGTCCAGGATTCAACACTGTCGAAGGCAATGTAAATGGGAATATCCCCAATTAGTTGGATGCCTTTACTATTTGCATAGTTCCGGATTTCAAGCCATTGGGAGAAGAATACATACTGAATGAATTGTTGAAATTGAATATCATCCGCATGTTGGCGACTAAAAGCTTGCAAAGCATCCGGCTGCCGGTTGCGATAAGGTTCATCCCACTCAATCCAGCAACGGAGCTGATATTGTTGCTTAATAGCCATAAATAAGGCGTAATCGGCAAGCCAGGATGCGTTTTCCTCAACGAATTGATTATACGCACCTTTCCGTTCATCTTCCATATTCCGAAAGCGCGTAAAAGCCAAACTAAGCATTTGATTCTTAAATTGTTGAACCAAATTGTAATCCGTTGAGTCCGCCGGAAATTCCGGAGCATGATGCAAATCGCCTGGCTGTAAATAACCTTCCTCAACAAGTTTCTCTAAATCAATAAGATAAGGATTCCCTGCCATGGATGAGAAACACTGGTAAGGAGAATCACCGTAGCCTGTCGGACCGAGCGGAAGAATCTGCCAGTATGTTTGATGGGATTCTGTTAGAAAATCGATGAATTGCAGGCATTCTTTGCCGAATGAACCAATTCCATATTTTCCCGGAAGGGAGCTTGGATGAAGGAGGATTCCTGAGCTGCGCTTGAAGTTCACTGTTTGCTTTTTATAGAGATGATTAATTTTTTCTTAGTTGATATCGGTATCCTGCACAAATAGTGACAGGAAAGCAGCGATGAGCATGGAGGCTCCTCCCAAAATCAAGGCATAAATACTATGCCCCTGAAAGATTCCCTGAACCATAAAACCCAGGATGCTGGCTGCTAAAATTTGTGGGATGACAATAAAGAAATTGAAAATTCCCATATAGACTCCCATTTTGTGAGATGGCAAAGAGCCGGTTAGAATGGCGTAGGGCATGGATAAAATACTGCTCCAGGCCAGGCCAATTCCTATCATCGGATAAATGAGATGATGAGGATTGGAAATGATAAAGATTGATGCTAATGAAAGCCCGCCAGCTACCAGTGCGATAGCATGTGTGAAGCGCCGGCTGGTTTTGGAGGCTAGTACCGGAAGCAAAAAGGCAAAACCGGCTGCAAATAAATTGTACCAGCCGAACATCCCGCTTACCCAATTCGCTGCCTCGTTATACAAGGCCGATTTAGGGTCGCTGGTATGATAAATATGACTGGAAACAGCCGAGGTGGTATAAATCCACATGGCAAAAAGAGCAAACCAGCTAAAGAATTGAATGAAAGCTAATTGCCTCATAGTTTTTGGCATTTGATTCAAGTCATGAATCACTTGTGCCAGCATGAAATGGGAACGCTGCTTGCGAATTAGCAGGCTGGTAATAAATAGGAGTAAGGCAAAAACAGATAATCCTGCACCCAAAATATAGAGTTCAGCTTTGTAATCCTTGAAATAAACCAGAGCCAGGAACAAAAGACCTCCTAATCCCCACCAATAGCTTCTGCGTTGATAAACCAGTGCAGTTGAAACACTAATTTCTTCTTCCGTGTTTTTACCCTCGAAATTTGTCGGATGAGATAATGAATCTGTATCGTTTTGAAAAGAAGCTAATTCCTCCGGTGAATATTCTTTGGTTTTAAAGATGGTAAGAAGTACGGCCAGCAGAAATACAACTCCGCCTGCCAAAAAGGAAAATTTAACAGAGTCTGGAATGATACCGGGCTCTGCCGTGTTGGCAATCCCTAGATAATTGGTCATAATGTAGGGCAACCAACTGGCTACAAAAGCGCCAATCCCAATGAAAAAACTTTGCATGGCAAAGCCAAGGGTGCGTTGCTTCTCAGGTAACATATCCCCAACAAAAGCCCGGAAAGGTTCCATGGTGATATTGATGGAGGCATCCATAATCCAAAGCATTCCGGCTGCCATCCAAAGCATCGGAGAATAAGGCATGAAAAGTAAAGCCAATGAGGAGAGAATGGCTCCGGTCAGGAAATAAGGTCTTCGCCTTCCTA
>JAIPAR010000104.1 GCA_021739985.1 Bacteroidales bacterium
ACAAGGGGATGATACGACTTGCTTTAAACTAATTGCTACTGCCAAGCATCTGGCTGTTCATAGTGGTCCCGAAGCTATCCGACATTCTTTTAACGCTGAGGTTTCTAACTTTGATTTATACAATTCGTATCTGCCTCATTTTAAAATGACCATTGATGAGGCTGATGTACAGTCTGTTATGTGTGCCTATAACCGCTTGCTCGATGAACCTTGTTGCGGAAGCAATCCTTTGTTGGCTGATATTTTACGTAATAAGTGGGGATTTAAGGGCTATGTTGTTTCGGATTGCTGGGCTATCTCCGATTTTTATCAGTTTCATAAAATAACCCCGGACGCCATTAGCTCCGCTTCAAAAGCGCTGAAAGCAGGCACCGATTTGAATTGTGGGTCTTCCTACCGTTCATTGCAGGATGCCTTTAAGAAGGATATGATTTCGCTGGATGAGATTGATACTAGCCTCCGACGACTTTTTGGGGCTAGAATCAAGCTGGGCATGTTCGATAATTCTGAGAAGAATCCCTTTGCTTCGCTGGCTATGTCAAGGGTTGATACACTTCCTCATCAGCGATTGGCACTTAAAATGGCGCGCGAATCTATCGTTTTGCTTAAAAATGAAGCTTCCTTGCTGCCTCTTTCGAAAGATATCAGCGCAATCGCAGTGATTGGACCTAATGCTGATGCGCCTGAATCGCTGCTGGGCAATTACCATGGTTCCCCCGGACGTTTAATTACTCCTTTGCAGGGTATTCGCGATAAGTTAGGCCCAAATACCAGTATTTATTTTGTTCCGGGAATTCCCTTTGCTGACAGCCTTCCACAATTTTGTCTTCCTCCGGTGGATTTCGAGGAAAATCCTTTTTTGATGGGTGAAAGCTGGATGGAGCAGGCAATGGAAGCTGTGAGGCTTTCGGATGTCGTTATTTTGTGTATGGGTTTATCGCCATCGCTTGAAGGAGAAGCTTTGCAGGTTAAAATACCCGGTTTTTCGGGTGGAGACCGGGTTACTTTGATGCTCCCTGCGATACAACAGGAGTTGATAAAAAGGGTTGTTCAACAAGCTAAACCGGTGGTCTTGCTGCTGATGAGTGGGAGTGCGGTTTCGATTCCCTGGGAGAAGGAGCATATTCCTGCGATTTTACAGGCTTGGTATCCCGGGCAAGTCGGCGGCACTGCTATTGCCGATGTTTTATTCGGCGATTATAATCCGGGGGGAAAACTTCCTGTGACAATGTATGCTTCAGATGAATCTTTACCTGATTTTACGGATTATTCCATGAAAAACAGGACCTATCGCTTTATCAATTCGGAGCCTTTGTTTGAGTTTGGTTATGGCTTGAGTTATACCAGTTTTTCTTTGGAAGATATTAAGATAGATAAAACCACTTTGCAGGAGGAGGAGAGTGCCGTTCTATCTGCTAAATTAACCAATACAGGCCTGATGGCCGGTGATGAAGTGCTTCAGTTATACATTGATTTTCCGGATGATGAGTATCAGGAAGAGGGGTACATCAATCATCCCTGGTTACGTGGCTATCAGCGCATCCATTTAAAGCCCGGAGAATCTGCTTCCGTTCAATTCATCATCAACCGAAAAACCTTAAGTCGCCTGAATGAATCCGGTGAATATCTCCTCAACGGCACCTACCGGATTTATCTTTCCAATTCATCAAAAATAAATACACCCGGGATTGATTTAAAGCTTGAATAACTAGAAAAAAAGGGCGCTTCGAATGAAACGCCCTTTGAAATTCCATGAATGGAAGGAGCTATTATTGTTTAACTAGTTGGTAAGTGATACTTTCTTTTGAATTTGAAAGGATAAGCGTATAAATCCCTGAAGACCAATTAGCTGCATCTATTGATATTTCTGATGAGTTGGAAATCGATGAATTCTGAGATTCAGTATAAATCAGCCTTCCGGTAGCATCATAAATCGATAATAGGACATTTGTATCATCATTCAATTGATATTGAATAAGAAAGCTACTGATGAACGGATTCGGATAGCATGTTACCATGGGTTCAATCGACACCAGGGAAGAAATTTTCCCTACTACGGCTAATCCATTTTCAGCATACCTGCTTTCACCTTCCATCCAATTTGAAATCTCAAGTACCTGCTCTTTATCATCAGACATAATGGAGAAGAATAAATCTTCGCTGGTCATGGCACCATCTTTTATATCGGTCATTTGATCATCTCCCCATACGGTTATTTGAAGATTTTCAGGTTTGAAAGTTGCTTTCCCGATAAGAAGATTTTGTTTGTTTCTGACCAAAATTTGAGAAGATGTTTGAGGCGTCTCATTCCAGGCTTCCAAAGGAATGCAAATCGTCATATTATGTTCGGTAGGAACTAAACCTTGATAAGCAACGGCTTCTTCCTGAACACTGTACTTACTTGCATTGGCGGGATACGTTAAAACGTCGGTTGCACTCATTTTAATTTGATATCCTTCTCCAGGCAGCATATTCACAATCAAATTCAGATTCCACTGTGGCCAATAAGTTTGTCCAAGTTCATTTTTAATGATGACCATGTTGCTGACGATATCAGAAAGCATTTGCTCAATCGGAGCTGCCTGCGTGCGCAAATAACCAACAATGCTCCAATTAACAGGCAGGTTGATAGGTGAAGCTTCTGGTTGAACAACATCTCCAAATACTAATAAAGTATCGGCATTAATCATCCTAACCTGATAACCTTGACCGATTACCATATTTCCAATCGTATTGATGGTGTAACTTGGCCAATAAACTGAACCATCTGAATTTTTTACTAATGATAAAGATGATATCACATTAGAAAAAACTGCTGAAATGTTCGGAGCTACTGGATTCATGTAAGTTGACATAATATTCCATCCTTGTTTGAGTGAAATATCCTGAATCTGACTTCCGGTGATTTGTCCGTTTTCATAATGAACTTGCAAAGTATTAAAGTTCGCATCATACAAGTAGTTGCTGCTTGCATCTAATTGAATGGATGAGCTTCCTCCTAAATAAATGAAGCTTAGATTGAAAAGGGTTGTTTCTCCGGTGAAATTGATTCCGGCGAATGTTGGGTCAAACCAATTACAAGATAATACACCGGATACTCCATTTCCTGACATCCATTCAGAATTGGCAAAAATACCATTGATATTGATCAGACCGGTATTAGTAGCGGAAATGAAAACTGGCTCTAAACGTGTTTCATCAAATTCAAATTGAAGTTGAATGGAACTAATTGTTTGATTGTCAGCATGCAATTTTACCGGAATACTAATTTCGGTGCCTGGTAACAGATAACTGGCATCAAAATCATCAATGACGATAATTGCTTGTGCAGGAGTGGGTGCCGTGGTAAATGTCAGGTCCTGACCAAAAGAAGTTCCCATGGAATTCTCAGCAACGATTCTGAAATGATAAGTTTGGCTGGCTGGCAAACCACTGATAGTAGCACTCACGGTGGAACTATCTGCAATTTGTCCTTCGGCAACTGCTAATTGGGTTCCATAGGATGTACTAGTGCCATACTCAAAGTACGCATTGGTTAATGAGTTATTGGCAAGAACAATTCCATTGAGAGTCGCAGATGCATATTGAATATTGCTTGCACTCAATGTTGTTGCTACCGGAGCTGATGGAACACTTAAGCCGCTTATAGAAGCATCTGTGTATATGGTGAATACATTATTGTAACTTACATCAAATACAAATGAGTTGTTGATATGGGTTTCAATGCTTGTATTTCCACCTAAATAGATGAACTGTAGTTCAAACAATTGCAAATTATTGCTCAACGAAATACCTGCAAACGTAGGATCAAACCAATTACATACCAAAGTATTAGCCGTGCCTCCACCTGCTAACCATTCACCTCCGTTGGCTGTTGTTAAGCCATTAGGGTTGTAAATTCCCAGATTTGTAGATGATTGAGCGACAGGCTGCAAGAAATTTGAATCATAGGAGAATTCAAATTGAAGGGCAGTTACCAGTGATGCCGGGGCAATCGAGAGAATTACAGGAATATTTACAATTGAACCTATCAAACTATCCGGGAATTGCATGCTTTGTATGTCGATGCCTGCATAATTTAAGCCGGAAGAATTGCATGAAGCTCCTGGGTTGGCAAGTAATACATTGGTCCCGGCGAATAAAACAGCTTGACTGGAAGCACTCCAGTTTGTTCCAACAGCATTATCATCTGCAGGATTACATAAACTAATAGACGTACCTGCATTAATCGCTGGCCAGTTTCCTCCATTCTGATAAGGAACGCTATCAATTACTTGACCACCGGATGTTGAAATAGCTAAATATTCACCATTTACTGATAAGCTGTCAGCAGTCCATTGGTAAGCTGTTTTTCCAAAACTTTGGTAGAAATGAATGCTATCTTTGGCAAACAGAAGATATTCCCCCGGATTTAGCACCATAGATGGGAAATTCCCTGATATTCCGGATGAAAAATGGATTCCTTCCAAATTTATAGCGATATTGTCAGCATTGTAGATTTCCACAAAACTATGGTTACCCGATACCCAGTCTGCATATAACAATTCAGTTATTACCAAATTAGGAAGATTCTGAGTGTTGGAAAAGATTTGTCCATCTGCGTAGTTGATATTCAATTCGTTAAACGAAGCATCATACAGATAATTTATAGACCCAAAACTAACAGAAGAAGTTCCACCGGCATAGGTGAATGCTAATACTAGTATGGTGTCTCCTTGATTTAAGGAAATGCCTGTAAAGGATGGATCGAACCAGTTGAATGAAAGCTGCCCATTTGAATTGCCAGACATCCATTCTCCGCCAGTTTGTGTGCTGGAACTGATAGTTTGATAGATACCGGTATTCGTTGCAGAGTAAACGATTGCTTCCAGGATGGTTGTATCATAAAGAACGGAAAGTTGTAAAGAACCAATCGAGGTAGAGCCGGCAGTAACTATTACAGGTACCAACAAAGTACTTCCTGCAGGATATGCACTTGCATCTATGGCTGGAAGAGATAAGGTCAAAATACCTGGTTCTTGTTGCGTTGTAAAGCTCATATCCTGACTTGCAGTGATTCCGACGCTATTTTCAGCAACAAAGCGATAATGATAGGTCGTTTCAGCGGTTAAGCCGCTTAATTGAGCTGAAACAAGAACAGAATCAGTCACCTGTGATGGCATGACATTCACTGTGCTTCCATAGGATATAGAAGTTCCATACTGCACTTGAACGGTTGTTAGAGCATTATTTGCATAAACAAATGCTTCCAACAAGGCTTCTGAATCCGAGATATTAGTAGCACTTATATTGCTGATCATCGGGAAACCGGCCGGTTGTACTCCGTTAATACTTCCATTTATTAAACTGAAAGGAATTGGGTTGTATCCGGCATCAAAAGCAAAACAGGACAGGGTCTCGAAGCTAAGTTCAGTACTCCCTCCCAGGTATAGGCATTTAATTTCAAATAAAACTTCATTGCTGTTGAGGAGGATGCCCGCAAAATTAGGATCAAACCAGGTTGCCACCAGGGTATTCCCATTGAATCCTGCAACCCAGTCACCGCCATTTAATAGGGTGCTGCTATGTGGATTAGCTACTCCCGCATTGGTGGAGGATTGTGGAATTAATTGCAGAACCTGAGCATCCAGCTGAATGCTTAATTGCAACGAAGCAACTCCTGTATATCCTGAGGTAATTTTAACCGGAATAAGCAGCGTATCACCAATGGTTGAGGCCGAAACATTTTGGCCTAATACCGCTAATTCAAAATTATTATTTACCTGTATTTCAGTTAGTTGTCCATTTGTTAAGGATAAACTGACAGGATTGTAATAGATGTCGTAGATAATACATTCATTCGTTGTAAATGTAATTGCAGTATTGCCTCCATGATAGACAAAGGCAAGAGAAAAAAGGGTATCACCTGCTGGTAAACTTATCCCTGTAAAGGAATTGTCAAACCAGTTAGGCGAAATTGCTCCATTAGAAACTCCGGCATACCAGGCTCCACCGGGAACCGTGGCTGATAAAGGATTAACAAGACCTTGATTAGTCGCTGATTGATTTACAGGACTAAGGACATTGGTATCCCAGGAGATTTTAAACTGCATGGAGCCCACATCAGATGCCCCCTGGTTTATCAGAATCGGAACATTTATTACGGAACCTGAATCAGAATTCTGTAAGTTGAATGAGCCAATTTCTAATTGAACCTGGGCATTTAATCCGGTTATCATGCTGATGATAAAACCGATTAAGAATGCAAATTTTTTCATTTCGGGAATGATTATGTTTCCGCTATTCAATGAACTAATTTGATGGAGGGGTTGCAATACCGTGTAAGTCGCCTGCAACAGCTCCTTTTACTGAAATGGTAATATTTGAATTAGTTACAGAAATGGAAGGTTTTTCAAACACCCAGTTGCCTGCTGTCCATGCCGGAGTTGATAAGGTGGCAATCTTCCGCTGAATCATCAAGGCATCTAAAATATTTAATACATTGTCACCGGTAACATCACCAGCAAGTTGTTTAAATGTACTCAGGGTTTGTAAAGTAGCGGCATATTTACGTGCGATAACAACATCAAGGATGTTAACTCCACTCCAGGGCCGTGTTGTGCTAACTTGCAGCGTGTAATTTCCTGCCGGTACAAAACCAAAGCTGAATGATCCATTAGCATCACTGGTTGTAGTATATAATGCGGTTGTGCCACTCATCAGTTTAACCGTACAATTTGATAATAAAGTATTGGCAGTGTTATCATAATTTACAGTTCCGGATACTGAATAACTTGTTCCCCAATATGATGAGTTAAATACTGGTGATCCTGTTAGTGGTAGAAAGTTAGGGCTGGTAAGATTAAAAGGATCTGTAATCATTAACTGAGCCGTTGTGGACAAAGTGTCATTGTTGCGGCTGGCATTCATGAAGTAAGTATTATCAAATGCTGCATAAAACTCAACTCCGGTCATTCCGGCGAGAATCGTATTTTCAATACGCAAATTGTTTGCAGTTGCATTGGCTTGTGTGGTCGAACCTTCGATTCTTAAACCATCTTTCCAACCGGCAAATATAGTATTGAAAATGCTAATTGAAGTATTTCTGCGTAAATGCATGGAACGTGCATACAAGGAATTAAACGTAGTTGAGCTGGTAGCTGCCGGTCCAAAAACGCTTACATTTGAAAAAATCGCTGAAGTTAAAGGTGAATTAGATGAACCCGTAGCATCATTATCGGATTCAAAACTGTTTGATACACTTACATCGGCAATTGCAGGATCTCTTAAGGAAACAGCAAATTGAACCATCCCTTTATATCCATTATCTGTATCAAAATCATCATCCCATCCTCTGTATGCTATTAAATGCTTTGCGTTAACAGAGCCGCCAAACCATTCAAAAGAATCATCACCACTATAGGAAACCTGAATATAATCAAGGGTTGTTCCACTTCCAACTCCTCCCATTGTTAATCCATTAATTTCATTATTTGGAGAAAATGCAATACCCGGGAATTCAATACGTACATACTTTAAAATACCAGAGTTATCAGCATCATTGGTGCCTCCATAGGTGGAGTTGACCCCTCCTTCAATGATAGCAGTACCGCC
>JAIPAR010000105.1 GCA_021739985.1 Bacteroidales bacterium
ACATTTTCGACTACCGAAGCCGGAATTTGCTTCAGTGCATCACTTCCTGACAGGACACTGGGTTTCCCATCTATCAGCACGGTGAAGTTAGAGCTTCCGCGCAGCATTACGTTTCCTTCCATATCGACCTGAATAGAAGGCGTATTTTCGAGAGCATTGGCTACCGTACCCCCGGCTGCATCCAGCTTTTTCGATACATTCACCACTTTCTTATCGATTAAATACTGAACCGGATTTTTATCTTCCAAAACCTCCACCTCCTTTAAACTCTCACTCGCTTCGGCCAGGAGAATTAGTCCCATATCGTAGGTTCGATGCGAGGATGAAAGTTTAATATCTTTGATAATCTGGGTGTTAAATCCAATGAATTGAACTTGCATATAATAATCACCGTAGGGAATTTCTTTCAGTTCGAAACTGCCGTCCGGCGCACTAATGGTGCCTGTAACCAGCGTGGAATCCAGCGAGGAGTAAAGCACTAAATTGGCAAATTCGATAGCCAGATTGCTCCCCATCGATTTAACAGTTCCTTTGATGGTTCCACTTGATTTGGCAGCTGTTGGATTGGTCTCCGCAGCGCTAATCAATGGAAGAATCAGCATAAGCAATAGACTCAGCAATCGGGTAGTGGACCGGTTAATGGGTCTGATAGTTGTTGGGTTCATCTCATTAACATTTAGTAGTTTGAATTCGGATAATGATTTGACCCAAAAGTAGCACGAAACTTATATTCAATGGATAAAGAAATGATAAGTGTTGGCTATCATTGATTAAGCGTATGGAATATGCTGATAAGTGTAATTTAGCTCCCCGCTCAGTGTAATTAGTTAAGATAGAAACAGATACGAAAGTGCTTCCTAAGGGATATTCGTGAAATGTATCTTCATGAAATGCTCAAAAGCTTCCCTGCGGCGGGTGGCAACCGGAATGCTCAGTCCATCCTGCATCAGGGCTGTAAAACCATCTTTGCGAATGTATTTTTTGAGATAATGAATATTGATGATGTGGGAATGATGTACCCTGAAAAACATGTCTTCATCCAAAATTTGCTCATAATCTTTCAGGGTTTTGGAAGAGATAATCTGACTTCCATCTTTTAAAATAACCCGTGAGTAATTACCATAGGCTTCAAAACGATTGATATCAGCCAGCGATACAAAAACCGTTTCATTAACCGAATGAATAGCTAGTTTTGTAATGCTCTGACTTTTAATGCTTTCCAGTAAAAATTTATAGTCTATTGGAGGATTCAGGGTGGAGTTTAAGCGAATTCTTACTTTATCAATGGCACTAATTAATTCCTTGATATTTACCGGTTTAAGGATATAGTCGATAGCGTTGTATTTAAATGCTTTAATGGCATGCTGGTTATAAGCGGTGATGAAAATGATTTCAAACGATTTTTCAGTCAAGCGATTCAATAAATCAAAGGCTGTCCCATCAATCAGCTCAATATCCAGCAAAACCAAATCAAAATGAGTACTTTGGATTATCAGCTCGGCATCAGCCACCGATTGGACTTTACCCAGGATCTCCACATCGGCGCAGTATTTTTGAAGGGCATTTGCGGTGAAATTCAACGCATTTAATTCATCATCAACTAAAATAGTCCGTATCATAAAGCCTTAATTTTTTAAAATGGGAAGCTCAACAAATACTTTGGTTCCGCACTCATCGCATCCTTCTTTCATATCCATAAAGCGAAGCGCCAGTTTTTTGTTATAAATTGAGCTGAGGAGCTTAAGCCTTTCCGTGGATATTTGCAAAGCCATCGACGAATGTTTGGTACCGCTTTGGGCATTCAGTTCATCCGATTTATTACGTCCGATACCGTTATCTTCGATGGTACATTCCAGAATATCCTGATTCACTTGAAATTCTAATCTTAGATTACCCCTTCGTGTGAGGTGTCGCAAACCATGTAAAATCGAGTTTTCGATAAAAGGTTGAATAAACATGGAAGGAATCCGTATGTCATCGGGATTAATAGTTGATGGTATATTTATCTGATAATCAAAACTATGATTGAACCTTAGCTGCTCAAGTTCAATATATAAAACCACCGATTTCAACTCTTCCGACAGCGTGATGCTGTTTTTGTTTGAATTTTCCAGTATTTGCCGTATGAGGGTAGCGAATTTGCTGATATAATCGTTGGTGTCTAATTCGCTGTGATTATACATGTAATACTGAATCGAATTTAAGGTGTTGAAGATGAAGTGAGGATTCATTTGCTGAATCAGATTCTTCAGCATCAGTTGATCCGTTTTCTGTTTGGTCTTGATTTTGTTTTGTCGGAAGATAAGGACGAAATAGAGTACAGCTGCGAGAATCAGCACGATTAGTCCATAAATAATCAGTTTATCATTTCCGATTTTAAGGGATTGAATTTGATTTTCCTGCGTCAAAATCTTTACTTCATCTTGTGTTTTCAGGATATTGTATTGAATGGCCAAATCAACAATTTTGGCACTCAAATCCTTGTATTGCGTACTTTCCACGCTCTTATTCATTAAAAGCACATATTCATAGGCTTTTTGGTAGTTGTGATTTTCGGCGAAGAACAGATGAAGCTCCTGGTAGGTCGCAATTTTGTACTGTTCAATATTGGTGATATTGGCGTATTCCAGACTGAGCAGCAGGTATTTTTCCGCATTGGCCAGATCATTCAATTCTTTGTAATACTTGTGTAAATTGTAACTATTCACATACAGGCCCACAAAGTCTTTATCTTTTAAATTAATGGCATAGGCTTTTAAATAATAGTCAAGTGCCTCCGTTTTGTTTCCTTTAAATTGATGATAAACAGCGAGTACGTTATAAAAGCGGTCAATTTTGCTAAAGGTACCAAGCTTGTCGATAAGAGCTTGTGTTTTATTGAAATAGTGCTGGGCGGAGTCAAATTTCTCGGCATATACAAAAAGATGGCTCATTTCCAGGTAATACTCAATTCTTAGACTGTCCAAGTCAAGTTCCTGAGCAATTTGGTAGCAGGATTTGAGCTTTTCATTGGCCAGCTCAAACGAACTGGAGCTGGATAAGTAGAAATGGGCTAAATTGTATTTAATCAGGAAGAGGAGAGGAGGGTTATTGGTTTGTTCGGCCAGGATTTCAGCACGCTGGTAGCAGGCCAGGGCGTCATCATCCTTACCAAAACGCGAGTAATTTCTGGCTTTTTTATCGATACAAAGAATCCAATGGGCACTATCTTGAACCTGCGCATAATAATTTTCCAGCGTATCGTAGATGTTGATAGCTTGTTGGAACATGAAGTTGTCGGTGTATTTTTCACCCAGCGAGTTATACAGGCCCGTATCGACTGGCAGGCGGTAAGCAGATGAATAGATTTTAGCCTCCTGCAGCAATTCCATCGAGATATTTGACAGGCTGGTATCGACGGCAGATTGTTTGAGATATTCAATTTTCCGGCTTATATCCGTGAATGCATCGCTAATGGTGATAATACTATCGAGCAGCTTATTTTGAGCCGGCGCCAGGCTGGCAATTCCCAGGATCAGACCAAACAGCACACAAAATCTTTTCATCGTACGAAAATCTATGTTTTTAATAATATTTCCTGACTCACGCCGGATGTCCTTCCAATTATTTCGAACAATCAACGGTTTCAACACCTAAAATCAATCAAAAGTAATGGAAATTTGCAGATGAAGGTCAATCGCATGAATTCTCCTGTCTCCTGTCTCCTTCCTCCTTCAATGAATTGTTGATTTGTTGATTCGTTTATTTGTTTATTTGTCCCGAATCGCTCCGCTCTCGGGATTTCGCTGCGCTCAATTTATTTGTTTAACCTCAGTCGTATTTTCTCTTTCCTCCTTTTTGGGCGTTCCCCTTTGGGTCGGGCTTTCCGTTGCAAGTCCTCGCGAGCGCCCCTTCGTCTCTATTTGCCTTCCTCTATTTTCACTACTCCATACTCACACTCAAGACTGAATTCGGGGCGCCTCGCTCCGGGCTTTCCACTGCAATCCCTAACGCGAAATAATTGTTAATTGTTAATGATTAATGAATAATGGTTTCGCCGAGTAGAGACGTTGCATGCAACGTCTCTACATTGGCAACCACATTGTTACTATTCAATATTAAAATTCCATGAATATGATTAGGCATCACCATAAATTCCCCTAACGATACATTTTCGGTATGGTTAATAATTTCGTATTTGAATATCCCACCTCCGCCCAACAAAGTATAGCGAAGTGTAATTAAGCCGGGGGGCTGACTTTCTGAATAGCGTTTCGTACATTCTTCTATCAAATTAAAGTTTAATAAATTTTCTCGTTGAAAGATACCCATCAAGAGAAATATTCATGATGTATAAACCTTGAGGTAAGTCTATCAAATTAATATCAACAGATTTTAAATCAAAATAGTTAAATTCTTTGACTACGCTACCTATTGTATTGCTAATTAAAATTTTAACCTGTCTATAATCTCTATTTAATATAATACTGCAATTATCTAAGATGGGATTTGGATATATATTAAAATTCCCTTTTGAATTCATTTCATTATATCCCGTAGTACCACTCTTGTTTCGTACTAATCTGACATAATTGTAAATCCTAATTGCATCACCTTGTGGACCAAATCCATTCGGGAAATTGGCAGGGTCTCCTGTTTTTGGGTCACTTCGTTGCGCTCCTGCACCATGCACATCAACCCATCCACCGAAAACCGACATGTATCCCATGGCTCTTCCAAAAGAAACGTAACAAGCATCTAGACCATTCGTTATCGTTTGCGAACAAAAAGTAGTACTACTGAGATAAAAAGGGTAGTCCGGAACACCTGCTTCGTTTGTAATTTGAGTACAATTAAAAATCGGGTCAATAGCGGCAGAGTTGGTTGTCGATGGGGAACGGGAATAATCAATTATACTCTGTAATTCCTTTACATCTGGTAATCTCCAATCTGAAAATCCGGCAAAACTAAAACTATCCGCATAAATTAATGCATCCTCCCACAAAATGCCTGCCCCATTATCGTTTTGCATCCACATTAATCCGGTTGCTGTATCTGTTATAGTTCCATCTCCATTATTAACATAGTTGTTTGTTCCATAGGCAGTGTTATTTCGTACATAAAGTACATAATATTTCTTCTGATTGGCAGATGGATAACCTTTTATTCTACCATCGGCAAAATTTACACCGAACATTGTGGACTGACCATTCATGGTGGTTGAAACATACATTGAAGAAGTTGCATATTGAGCATCAATTAAACGTTCATCTGTTGTTGCTCCGTGAGAACTTGCACTCAGGTCGCCGTATCCAAATGTAAAATAAATTGTGTTTATATAAGGAGCCGCAGTGCCTTGGGTCGTGGCTGTTGGATTAGGTTCTGCTCCATAATACATGATAAGTGAGAATAATTCTTTAATGCTTGGCAATCTCCAATCGGTATAACCACCGGTATTGCATGATGAAGCTCCTGCAAGGGCATCAGAATATGTTTTTTTATCGTAATAGTTTATAATCCCATCGTTGTTTTTGTCGGTGGTTTTTTCCCACATCAGTCCCGAAACATGATCTGTAATAGTGCCATTTCCATTGTCTGTATAAGAGGGCGCATTTCCTAAATAGTTAGAGTTTTGCCCGTAAAATGATTGTCCAGATGTAGGCATAGGGATTATTACGGAATTACTATAGGAATTAACCTGACCTGTTCCAACAATAGCGTAAGACTGACCAAAGGTATTTAATGCAAATAGCATTAGCGTTAAAGAACTTAGAAAATTAAATAACATGGGTCTTTTCATATTTTAATAGTTTAGATAAGTTAGACGACATTATTTTATTTTCTCTTCTCTTTTCTTATTTTTCTTTCATGTTGGAGATCAGAGACCGCTTTTTCACCTAACGAAGTTACGCTTCGCTATTCTTAGCCAACCACGGCACTTCCTGATGTTAAGGATTATCTTCTTGATACTGATATAGTTTGCCTTTCCTTTCTTTATCATAATAAGGCCGCTTCGTTCCATCATTGTTATGTGACCAGGCCTGGTGAATTATCTCTCTGATCATTCCATGGTCTCCATAGGAGTAATGTTCAATTATTTCAGTTTCTGGACAACCTCGTGTGAAACATTCAGATAAAACTCTTTCTTTTCGTACCATCAGGCGATAACTGCCTGGTTCATAAATGTATTCTATAGTCAGACCCCCTCCTGAAAAATGATTTTCCCGATATCCGGATATTCGTTGTAAGGAATCATAGGTTACAACACTGTACTGTATCCCGTAGTGTTCGTCATAACAGGCCATCTCACTTAATTTTCCATCGGAATAACGATAGAACACTAATTGCTTACTATCCACATTTGCCCCGTCTAGTAGTTGATCTATACGATAAGTATCTGATTCCTTGAAATATAAAGATTTTAAACTATCCAAACACATGTAAGGAGATGCAGGCTTCCTTTGGCCTGAATAAAAAATGGTTGAGAGTATTTTGCCGGTCTCATCGTATCGATATATACTTCTCGTATCTCCAACATGGAAGGATTGTAATAAACCCTTCCGATAGAAATAGCTCCATTTGGTCACATTGCTTATTTCCGTGTCGTACGTTTCCAGAATTCTGACAAGCTGCCCCCGACGGTTGTAGCTTAATCGAAGGATATGCGGTTTTGCAATCTCATGACCATACGTTCCTGTCCAATAATGGTCGCGTATTTCAATAGTTTTTGAATCAATAGTTTGTAACTCTCTGGTTATGGTTTTCGGGAAATGATAGGGAGCTATTCCGGCGTGAAACGTAAACACATCCGCAGAAACCCGGGGATAATCGGCGTAATTATAACTGTAAGTGGTATTAAACACAGTATCACCACTTTCACGAACCTTATACGTCTTGCTTGTTACGATTTTGTTGGTATCAATTAACGTGCTGCACCTATGAATTCTCATGCACCAGTCATTTGGAACAACCTCTGCAATAACCTGTCCATCAAGCGATTGCCGAATGGTAATCGGATGGAGGACTTGCCCGGCGAGATTAGATTGCCCCACCAAAAACAGCAGTAGTAGGCAAGAAAGTGACCTCAATCTTTGAAAACAGAGCTTGGCGAATGCTTGATATAGCGAGTTTCTATAGGTAGTCATGCGTAAATTTGCTTGAATCCAAAGTTACGATTTACTTGACTTCCCCGCTGTCGGCATTAACTAATATTCTCAATACACACACTCATGACTGATTTTTGGGCGTTCCCCTTTGGGTCGGGCTTTCCGTTGCAAGTCCTCGCGAGCGCCCCTTCGTCTCCATTTGCCTTCCTCTATTTTCACTACTCAATACTCACACTCAAGACTGAATTTGGGGCGCCTCGCTGCGGGCTTTCCACTGCAATCCCTAACGCCGAGGGCTTGCCCGAAGGCGTCCCAAAAGCTTTCAGCGATTTTTTCCGGCCAGCTCTTTTTATAATTTACGATACTGAGTATATATTTATTTAGAAGAATGAATCGTAAAGAGTTCTAATTCTGACAGATACGAGACACAGTCTGGTTATATTGATCTATTCAT
>JAIPAR010000106.1 GCA_021739985.1 Bacteroidales bacterium
ATCCTATTATGGATATGGCTATTATCCTTACTATTCCTCGTACTACTGGGGACATGGCGGATACTACAGCGGATATCATAACGGATACCACAACGGGTATTGGGACGGATATAGTGATGGATACAGCGATGGATATTATTCTTCCTACTATAACTACAATCCAGATGACTACAATTATAATAGCTATGATGGAACGAACAGTTTTAGATATGGTCCAAGAGACACGAAATTAAATAACACAGACCTGAGCACCGGCCGTGACTTTGGAAGCAAATATGAAGCTAGTCTTACCAAAGTCGGACGTGAAGCTCCATACCTGGCCAGCGACGGAAGTTTTTCAAATGGCGTTTCCCGGAAAAACAGCTCGGTTAACCGAACCGAAACACCAAGTCGTACCAACACGGGAACGGTTAATCGCACCGAAACACCGACTCATAACAATAGCGGAACAGTTAATCGCACCGAAACTCCGGGTCGTACCAACACGGGAACGATTAATCGCACCGAAACACCGACTCATAACAATAGCGGAACAGTCAACCGAACCGAAACACCAAGTCGTACCAACACGGGAACGATTAATCGCACCGAAACACCGACTCATAACAATAGCGGAACAGTCAACCGAACCGAAACACCAAGTCGTACCAACACGGGAACGGTTAATCGCACCGAAACACCGACTCATAACAATAGCGGAACAGTTAATCGTACCGAAACACCGGCTCGCAGCAATAGCGGAACAGTTAATCGTACCGAAACACCGGCTCGCAGCAATAGCGGAACAGTTAATCGCACCGAAACACCGGCTCGCAGCAATAGCGGAACAGTTAATCGCACCGAAACACCGGCTCGTAACAATAGCGGAACAGTTAATCGCACCGAAACACCGGCTCGCAGCAATAGTGGAACAGTTAATCGCACCGAAACGCCAACAGGGAATCCAAATAACTCTGGAAATAATAATCGAACACAAACTACTACTACAACCCGGCCTCAGAATCCTGTAAAGCAAAACTCAAGCTCGAGGACTCAGTCGGCTGAAAAGTATAATCATTCAAAAGCTCCTTATAACCCATCACCTCAACAAACAGAGCGTTCAAATTCCAATGTTAAATCAGAACGACCCTCTACAAAATATACTTACGAGAAATCTCCATCAACGAACCGGCCTGCTTACAACGAACCTAGCAGGCCGGGCGTTGCCAAACCCCGTGTAGAGACCCGCGAAAGACAAACAACTCCTAGTACTTATCCTTCACAATCTTCTCGTTCTGAATCACAAGTAAAACGCACTGCACCGTCACAAAGTAGTTCACAATCCTCAGGGGTTCAGTCACAGCGAAGCAGTTCGCAATCCAAACATATTGAAAGACCTTCCCAACAACCCAGAAATGTGGATAAACCTTCCAGTTCATCTAGCAGTTCGAAAAGCAGTAATTCTTCCTACACCCCATCACGGAGTAATAGTTCGTCCAGTGGAAGTTCCAGCAGAAGTTATAATTCAGGATCTTCTTCTTCCAGAAGTTCTTCAGGAGTATCTTCGGGCTCTTCGTCTCGTTCCTCTTCCGGTTCTTCGGGTTCCTCTAGTTCATCTTCCCGTTCCTCATCCGGTTCTTCATCCAGTCAGAATTCGGGACGCCGTTAAATTCGGGAGCATAATTCAAAAGAATCTTTACTATAGATTATATATGCCACATAAGGACATCCATCGTGAGGTAGAAAAACAATAAAGAACTAATATTAGAAAAAGATGAAAAAACGAATGATAAGTACGCTGGTTATCTTACTTGCAGGATTATCAGCTATGTCTCAAAATGCTGAAGATGCTCTGAGATTTTCCAGTTTGTTTACCGGCACCACTTCACGTTCGGCAAGTTTAGGTGGAGCTATGGGCGCTCTTGGTGGTGATCAGGGTGCCTTCAATGTGAACCCAGCCGGACTTGGCGTGTATCGGAAATCCGAGTTGAGTTTCACGCCCTATTTGAGTTATACGACAACAGAGTCGAATGCATCTAATTCAAATTCATACAAGGATTTTGTGTATGGAATGGGAATCAAAAATGCTGGTTATGTGGCAGCCATTCCAACCTATAATGAAACTGGCCTGATTAATTTTAATTTGAATTTCTCCTATAATTATCAAAATTCATTCAAGCAATATGCAGGGATACGTATTTATGATGCGTCCAGCTCTTTATTGGATGATTTTGTGGCAGATGCTAATCAGGGTAATTGGTACTACACAGGTAATAAGTTGGCATTAGCTACTGACCTTATCTATGATAATGAGGGCGTTTTTATGAGCGATCTATCAGGCAGTGAATATGGCCAGGATTTACGTCGTACGATTCAACTAAAGGGAGGCATGGGAGAATATCAGTTTGGGATGGGAATGAATTTTAATAACAACCTGTTCATTGGATTAAATATGGGGATCAACTCACTTCATTATGAATCAACCACCACACATACAGAGTATAACATCCCTGAAGAGATTGAATACCTGAATAGTTTTGAATATACTCAATCAGTAAAGACTTCAGGTTTGGGTTTCAACGCAAAATTAGGAATGATTTATACCCCATTTTCCTGGTTAAGATTGGGAGTTGCTGCTCATTCTCCCGTTTTTTATTCGCTGGAAGATAAATACGAAGCTAATATGAAGACCGATTTAGAAATTGCCATTCCAGTCAAACCGGATGAAGTTAACAATAGCGGTCGCTTTGATTATTCCCTTGTTTCTCCTCCCAAAATTGTTTTTAGTGGGGGAATCCTTCTGGGAAAATATGCTGCATTAACTGCGGATTATGAAATTGCTGATTATTCAGTTGTTAGATTACGCAGCGATGACTATGATTTTGTGGATGAGAATGATGCTATCCAGGCATTATATACGATTACTCATAATATAAAAGCCGGTGCTGAATTTCGTTTCGGGATGATTTCGTATCGTGCCGGAATGGGCTATTATCAAAGTCCTTACAAAAGTGGGGAACTTAATGAGAATGCAGACCGAATAAATGTTTCGGGTGGTATAGGCATTAACAACGGAGATTATTTTATTGATTTTGCGTATGTGAATTCCAGTTTAGCAAGCAAATATGTGTTGTATCAACAACCTCAGGAAGTGGCAATAATGGATGAGGTTTCTCACCTATTCTTGATAACACTGGGTTATAAGTTTTAAAGCGAAAGCAGGTTTAAGAAAGGAAAGAGGGTGCCTCCTGTTGGGGACACCCTCTTCCGTTTTATATCGTTTAGTCTTTCAGCGTATTGTCGCTATAAGATTATTGATCATTCATCGAAATCAGGAATTCTTCATTTGAATTCGTCTTTTTCAATCGGTCGGTGAGGAATTGCATCGCTTCAACAGAGTTCATATCAGCCAGATAATTACGCAGAATCCAAATTCGATTCATGGCATCTTTTTCGAGGAGTAAGTCTTCACGGCGTGTACTGGAAGCATTAATATCAACAGCCGGGTAAATTCGTTTATTCGATAATTTCCGGTCGAGCTGGAGTTCCATATTTCCCGTACCTTTAAATTCTTCGAAAATCACCTCATCCATTTTGGAGCCGGTTTCAGTAAGTGCTGTGGCGAGAATTGTGAGAGACCCTCCGTCTTCAATGTTTCGGGCAGCTCCAAAGAACCGTTTGGGTTTGTGCAGCGCATTGGCATCAACTCCACCTGAAAGAACCTTCCCGGATGCAGGAGAAACCGTATTATAAGCACGTGCTAAACGTGTGATAGAGTCAAGTAAAATGACCACATCATGCCCACATTCTACTAAACGCTTTGCTTTCTCCAGAACGATGTTGGCAACCTTCACGTGTCTTTCGGCCGGCTCATCAAAAGTTGATGAGATAACTTCGGCTTTCACTGAGCGTGCCATATCGGTAACTTCTTCGGGACGTTCATCTATCAATAAAATCATCAGATAAACTTCCGGATGATTTTCAGCGATGGCATTTGCTATCTCCTTTAAAAGGACAGTTTTACCGGTTTTTGGCTGAGCTACAATTAATCCACGTTGACCTTTCCCAATGGGCGAGAACATATCCACAACACGGGCAGATACGCTTCGGTTATTCCCGCCTGTCAAGTTGAATTTTACATCTGGAAATAAGGGTGTTAAATGGTCGAATGGAATGCGGTCGCGAACCATTTCCGGGCTTTGTCCATTAATCTGATAAACTTTAATTAATGGAAAATACTTTTCATTGTCTTTCGGAGGTCGAATCGTTCCTGAAATCGTATCACCTGTTTTCAAACCAAATAATTTAATTTGAGATTGACTCACATAGATATCATCCGGTGAATTAAGGTAATTAAAATCAGATGAACGAAGGAATCCGTATCCATCCTGCATGATTTCCAGCACTCCCGATGCATCTACCTGGTTGTCAATCTCATTGTCTTCCTGGGATTGATTTTTCCCAATGCGTTGATAAGGATGTTGTTGCTTATGATGTTGACGTTCCGGCTTAAATTCAGGCTCGGCTGGTTCAATTTTAGCGGGAATTACTTCTGGAATAATTTCAATTTGTTCTTCGTTTACAGGGAAATCGTCTTCTTCAATGTCTAGCAAATCGGCCATTTTTGGAGCTGATGTAGCTATTACATCCTTTTTTTGAGGATAATTCGGCTGATTAGAGTTCTGAGTTTTCTTTGGACGCCCCCTTCTTTTTTTCGGATTGTCGGTATTACTTGCGACTACAGCGGTTGGAGTTTCTTGTTTTTCAACAGTAGATTCCACCGGATTCGCTTTAAAGAGTGGTTTTTCTGGTTTGGGAGGGAAAACAGCATTTTCATCAGCTACAATTTCAGCCTTGGAAGTGCTTTGATATTCAACTTTTTCACCAGGTTTTCTCCGTTTTCTCCGTTTTTTGTTTGGGTCATTGTTGCCTGTAGGTGCAGGTTTCGATTTAGGGGTTTTGGTCGAAGCAAGAATTGCTTGTTGATCCAAAATCTTATACACTAAATCTCCTTTACTGAGCGAGTCATTAGCTGAAATGCCCAATCCTTCGGCGATTTTTCTCAACTCAGCTACCATCTTTTGGTTTAGCTCAAGAATATCGTACATAAAGAGTGATTGAAATTAATTTTATTGGAAAATTGGATTGTGTAAGAAATTTTCGAAGATTGAATGGACTACCATCAAATTTCCACTGCAAGTATAGGTATTTCAGTTAACATGACAAAAAATCTAAAAAAAATCTTCAGGTATTTTATTGTCTGAAATATATAATTACATTTACCATAATTCGAATCATTTAATAATGTATTGATTATCAAATTATTATGATGATTTTGAAGAAAATATTAATTTATATGAGGCAACTGAAAATATCACGTCAAGTTACGAATCGGGAGACTTTATCGCTCGATAAATATTTGCATGAAATCAGTAAAGTTGATTTAGTCAGCCTGGAAGAAGAAGTTCAGCTTGCCAAACAGATTACCCAAGGCGATGAAAAAGCACTCGAAAAACTTGTCAACGCTAACCTGCGTTTTGTTGTTTCGGTAGCTAAACAATACCAAAATCAAGGTCTTAGTTTGCAGGATTTAATTAATGAAGGGAATTTAGGGCTGATTAAAGCCGCTAAAAGATTTGATGAAACCCGTGGATTTAAGTTTATTTCCTACGCTGTATGGTGGATTCGACAGTCTATTTTACAAGCCTTGGCAGAACAAGCCCGTATCGTACGATTACCCCTCAATAAAATTGGTTCGCTCAATAAAATTAACCGGGCTTACTCTCTCCTGGAGCAACAGTTGGAACGTGACCCAACAACCGATGAGATTGCGAATGCGTTGGAAATGTTACCTAAAGATATTAAAGAGATTATGAGGAATGCCGGGCGTCATGTTTCCATGGACGCACCGCTTGGCTCTGAAGATGATGGTAATATGTATGATGTGTTGATGCCAGCAGAATCCATTCAACCGGATAAACAATTAATCAAGGAATCGATTCAAAAGGAAATTGATCGGGCTATTTTTACTCTGACTTTTCGGGAAAGTTATGTGCTAAGGCATTATTTTGGCCTTAATGATATGATTCCCGAGACACTTGATGAAATAGGTGAAGCTTTGGAATTAACACGCGAGCGAGTCAGACAAATTAAAGAGCGAGCTATTAAGCGCTTAAAAAACACCTCCCGAAGTAAAATATTGAAGACTTATCTGAACGAGATTTCCTGATATATATTTAAGCTTAGCTTCAACATTCTTATCCGATAAATTGTTGGTTGTATAATGGTTAGAAAATGAATTGATTACACGTGACTTGAGAAGTATTTCATGAATTGAGAACGCTCGTACATGGCCGGATTGCCTACCTTGCTATAAGTAAGCATACCATTAAAATCCTGGATTTGCCGGAATGATTTGCGCTCCATCCATTGGTTGATTTCACTGAGTATCTTTCCAATTTCTTCGGGTCCATTTTTATATAAGATGGAGCAAAGTTGAACGGTTTTGGCGCCGGCAAGCAACATTTTGATAGCTGCTGTTCCATCGTGGATCCCTGTGGAAGCTGAGATTTCAATCAATTCGGATTGCGTCCCTATGAGCCCAATCCATCGTAATGTATTCCGAATGTCAGATGGCGAACTAAATACTGAAGCGGAAGTCATGCTGATGTCATCGATGTTGATGTCTGGTTGGTAGAATCGGTTAAAAAGTACCACAGCCTTCACCTGCCGGAGATATAATTGATGAACAAATGCTAAAATATTAGTGAAATGGTAGCCAATTTTTACCGAAATGGGTAAGTTAGTAGCAGCTACTACCTGTTCAACAATGGCAAGATACTTGGCTTCAAGCTGTGCCGATGGTAAACTGCTATCGGTTGGCAGAATGTTGATATTCAGTTCTATACCGTCAGCCCCTGCTTCTTCGATGCGTTTCGTAAAGGAAACCCAATCGCTTGGTGAATTGCAATTAATGCTGGCAATAATTGGAATAGATACTTTTTTCTTACTTTCACTAATTAGCTCCAAATAGGATGAAACAGTGTTAGCTTTGGAATAATTCCGGATATAGTCTTCGGCTTCCGGATAGTCATTACTTTGGGCAATGAATCTATTCGCCTCATAATTAATTTGTTCTTCGAACAAAGATTTTAAAACGACAGCACCTGCACCTTGTTTTTCAAGATGGATAATTTTTTCGACTGAATCGGAGAGGCCTGAACTGCTAACAATAATCGGATTTTTGAGACGGAGGCCGAGGTAAGAAGTTTCTAACGTTGCCATAATGAATAGTTCTAGAATTGGAACGCCAGCAAAGATAAAGATTAAGCTGTTTAGATTTCTTACAAATTACAGAAGTATGTTATCTGACACCAAAAATAGACGAACCAATCCGAACCATTGTACTCCCTTCTTCCATAGCAATCCGGTAATCATCAGACATTCCCATGCTTATTTCTGTGAAAAAACCAGCATGTTTGAAGTTATCCTCCTTAAGTTTCAGGAAAATCGTCTGTAATGTTTTAAACTCCTGGTGGATTTGTTCCTGATCGGTA
>JAIPAR010000107.1 GCA_021739985.1 Bacteroidales bacterium
ACTTTGCATCATCATCGGATTTGAATGAAGAGCTAATTGAAATTTAGGCAAGGGGAAATATACAAGTTCAATATCACTTAGAGCAATTGACGTTGAACGAAACACATTCTTTCCTGCTCCCAGTCCGCGATATCCGACCAACATTCCATTAAACGAAAACGAGATAATCTCTTCATCCAAAGAACCTTGAATCACTTCTTTCACAGCTCCATAATGAATCGAATACACTCCATTCATCATTTCACATTCCGTAAATATCACATCACCCTTTTTATAAACAAAGGTTTGCTTTTGGGCACCGATAATCTCCAACCAGTCCGTTTTGGCATTCTGTTTAAAGAAACAGTTTGTTTCAGTGCACGTGGTACAATCTCTTGACTCAATAATTGTCTTCAAGCTATTTTTTCTTGCAAATATAGGATTTCATAATAAATCATCATGAAAAATAAAAATATGTTCTTAATCATATTTTATATTTTATAATGATATTTTAACATATCTTTGTTGATATTTTAATGATTAAAATCATATTATGAAAAGAACAATTCTACTCTTGCCTTTGATTGGTATCAGCCTGATGTCCTTCAGCCAATTTATGCTTAGTGGGGAATTCAGACCCCGGACGGAATACACGCATGGTTTTAAAAGCCCTGCCACTCCAGCTATGGAATATGGTTTCTTCACCAGTCAGCGCTCGCGATTAAATTTTTCCTTTCAAACTGATGATTTTTCAGCAAAGATTTCATTGCAGGATATTCGTGTATTTGGAAGCACCAAACAATTAAATGAGACAGATGGATTTACATCGATTCATGAAGCCTGGGCAGAAACGAAACTGGTTGATAAAACATTCTTACGTATTGGTCGTCAGGAATTGGTGTATGATGATGCCCGTATGTTGGGAAATGTGAATTGGGCACAGCAAGCCCGGGCGCACGATTTGTTCCTTTTGAAATATGAGAACAAATTTAAAATCCATATTGGAGCAGCTTTTAATATGTCGGATGCTAATCTGACATCGACTTTTTACAATCTGACAGGAAATTATAAAAACATGCAATTTGCCTGGTTTCATCAAGAAATTAAGAAGTTGAAATACAGCATCTTGGTTTTTAATAATGGGATGCAATATACGGATGCGACTAATGTGACAAGCATTTACTACAGCCAAACGATAGGCACTCATATAGCCTATTCACCTAAAGAAATTAATCTAAAAGGGAACTTCTATTTTCAAACCGGAAAAGATGCCACTGGAAATATATTCAGTGCCTATAATTTCTTGTTGGAAGGGAAACATCAACTCACCCAAAAACTTGCTCTGACTGCCGGTCTTGAATTCTTGAGTGGTGGATCCAAATTCAATGATGAGGGAACATTAGTTAATCAAGCATTCAATCCTTTTTACGGAACGAATCATGCTTTTAATGGAAGCATGGATTACTTCTATGTTGGAAACCATTTGAACTCGGTTGGCTTACTGGATATCTATCTTAAGGCGGCCTATAAATTAAGTGAAAAACTCGAAATGGGGATTGATGCTCATTATTTTGGAGCAGCTACGGATGTAATTAATCCTTTAGTCAATACGATTTACAAACCTTATCTGGGCACTGAAATCGATATTCAATGCAGCTATAAACTGAATGCTATCAGCTCCTTAACAACAGGATATTCTCAATACTTCGGAACAGAATCGACTGATGTTGTGAAAGGCGGCTCCTTTGAAGAGATAAGCAATTGGGTCTGGATCATGTTTAGTTTTCAGCCTCAATTCTTCAAAACAAATTAAATAGCAGCCATTTCAACCTGGATTAATCTGAATCCAAGCAAATTAAACTGACCGATTATGAAACGCTTTATACAATTAACAGCACCTCCGGGCAAATGGAGAATCGCAGCCATCATCCTTACAGGAGCTTTACTCGGGCTGGTGATAAATAGTTTCTATTTTTCAAAAGCCTGGTCCTATTTGTCCGATGACCCTAAAACCTGCATGAATTGTCATGTGATGGCTCCTCAGTTTGCCACCTGGAGTCATAGTGCACATCGCGAAGTCGCTACCTGCATAGACTGTCATGTGCCTCATGATAACTTCTTCCACAAATACTGGTTCAAGGCCAATGATGGACTTCGACACGCCAGCATTTTCACCATGCGGACAGAGCCACAGGTTATCCAAATTCGTGAAGCAGGTGCCGAAGTTGTACAGCAAAATTGCATTCGCTGCCATGAGCAGTTAGTAACGGACTATGAATTATTGGCCAGAACGGATGAAATACAGCATGCTCGTCTGGATCGCAGTTGTATTGAATGTCATCGGGAAACACCACATGGAAGAGTCAACTCCCTGTCAAGTGTTCCGAATGCACTGCTGCCCATCGAAATGAGCCCGGTTCCCGCCTGGATTGAAAAACTCACCAAACCTCAACCTTAACCTCAACCTTAACCTCAACCTTAACCTTAACCTCAACCTTAACCTCAACCTCAACCTTAACCTCAACCTTAACCTTAACCTCAACCTCAACCTTAACCTCAACCTCAACCTCAACCTCAACCTTAACCTCAATCTTATATAATGGAAAATATCCGAAACAAAGTAGAAAGAAAACCCTGGCTAGGCTGGGCCATCTTTATCGTATCTCTTTTAGTCGTATTCCTGATTGGATTATTCAGTTCATCCATTATGGAAAGGCGCGCAGAAGCTATCGTTGCCTTCAGACCACAGGTAAAATACGCCGACAATGAACCACGCAATGAAATTTGGGGAGAAAACTTTCCCAGGCAATTTCAAAGTTATCAACAAACCTCCGATACCTCATTCAAATCCAAGTATAATGGTAACGCTATGATTGATATGTTAGAAGTTGATCCCAGGCTGGTTATATTATGGGCCGGATATGCCTTTTCCAAAGATTACAAACAGTCAAGAGGGCATTTTTATGCTGTGGAAGATGTAAATAACACCTTACGAACAGGAGCACCTAAAACATCGGCGGATGGACCTATGCCAGCAACCTGTTGGACCTGTAAAAGTCCGGATGTCCCCCGGTTAATGGAAAAAGAAGGTGCAGCCGGTTTTTATACAGGAACCTGGGCTTCGAAAGGAGCCGAAATTGTTAATCATATAGGTTGTGCGGATTGTCATGACGCTAAAACCATGAATCTCCGCATCTCCCGTCCTGCCTTGGTGGAAGCCTATCAAAATATGGGGAAAGACATTAAACAAGCCACTCATCAGGAAATGCGCTCTTTAGTTTGTGCTCAGTGTCATGTTGAATATTATTTTGATAAAAAGAAAGTCGAAGGAGCTAATTATCTGACTTTCCCCTGGCACAATGGTTTTACGGTTGAGGCTATGGAACAATATTACGATGCCATCCATTTTAGCGATTGGACTCATGCGCTAAGCAAAGCTCCTATGTTAAAAGCGCAGCATCCGGACTATGAGTTACATTCAATGGGTGTTCATGCTGACCGTGGTGTTTCTTGCGCAGATTGCCACATGCCTTACACCAACGAAGGTGGACAAAAGTTTACTTCTCACAAAATGAGTTCTCCGTTGAGTGCCGTTTCTTCATCTTGCCAGGTTTGTCACCGGGAAGAAACCGACAAATTGATAGCTAATGTATATGAACGTCAGACAAAAGTGATTGAAATCCGGGATGAACTTGAAAAGCAATTAGTTATGTGCCACCTGGAAGCTAAAGCAGCCTGGGATGCCGGTGCAACGGAGGAATCAATGAAAGATATCCTGCAGGGAATCCGGAAAGCTCAGTGGAGATGGGATTATGCAGCAGCTAGCCATGGTGCTGCCTTCCATGCACCGCTCGAAACCAGCCGGGTCATCGCCAATGGATTAGTTTTTGCTCAGGAAACCCGTATTTCACTGGCTCGTCTTCTCATCAAACTGGGTGTAAATGAGCCTCTGACTTATCCTGACATCGATACCAAAGCCAAAGCGCAAACACTAATTAGGCTGGATATGGAAAAACTCCATGCTGAGAAAGCAGCATTCCTTGAAAACGTCGTTCCGCAATGGAAAAAAGAAGCCGCTGCTCGTGAAGCTACGTATCCACTTACTCGTAATCTTTAATTTTGTTTTTAATTGATAACTTAAACCTGCCCTGAGCAATCCGGGCAGGTTTATTTATTCCGCCTGGAATCAATCCGTCAGTATATTTTCTATCTTTGCCCTGTTAAACCTTGATTATTGACTAAATGCCGCGACCAAAAAAAATTCGAAAGATAAATAATCCCCCGAAAATCAAAGGATTCAGGCCTATTGGTCAATTATCACGTAAAAACCCGGTCGTTATTAATTTTGAAGAATACGAAGCAATCCGTCTCTGTGATTATGAACTCATGGATCAACTGGCTGCCTCCAAAACCATGGAAGTTTCCCGGCCTACCTTCACACGGATCTATGAAAGTGCCCGGCGAAAAGTGGCCAGTGCCTTTGTCGATTCAAAATCAATCGTCTTTGAAGGTGGAAAAGTAAACTTCGATAATGAATGGTTTAACTGTCTTACTTGTGGTGCCTTTTTCAACAACCCGGGAGCCAATACTTCGCTAACTTCATGTCCGCTTTGTGGAAGCTCTCATTTTCAAAATTCAGACCTTCAGGGATTAAGTTGCCCCGAAGAATCTCACACCCAGACTGACTTAACATGTTAAGGCTATGAAAGTTGCTATCTCAGTAAACCACAATTCGCTTCATGCCAAACTTGATTTACATTTTGGCCGATGTGCCTATTTTGCCATCGTTGATACTCGGACGAAAAAAGTGGAATTCATCGAAAATCCCTATCAAAATCAAGAAAGCGGTATCGGAAAAAAAGTTAGTCAATTCATTAATAATCTTGATGTTAGTCGTGTAATTGGATTTCAGTTTGGGGTAAAAATCAAAGAAGAATTCGACCAATACAAAATCCAGTTAATCGCTGTTCAGGATGCCGATAAATCGGTTCAGGATTTTGTTAACATGCTCACTAACCACTAAGCCCTTAATTTTTTCATGAATGGATTTGATTTAAAAGCTCAGGGATGGGATGAAAATCCTGTGCACCTCGAGCGTTCAACAGCTATTGCTCAGGCAATGATTCAGGCATTACCTCTTTCTCCAAGTATGAAAGCACTTGAGTTTGGCGCCGGAACAGGTATCCTCAGCTTTCTGCTGGAAGATTATGTGCAGGAGATTGTCCTGGTTGATACGTCCATTGAAATGCTTAAAGTTTGTTCTCAGAAAATGGAACAACGCAATTCCAGAAAGCTTAAAACCCTGGCTATCAATTTGGAAGACACAACATATACGGGCGAACATGTGGACTTAATTTTCTCTCAAATGGCTTTGCATCACGTGAAAAATATCCAGGCCATACTTCAACATTTTTCTTCCATATTAAATCCGGGAGGTTATTTAGTAATTGCCGATTTATACCCGGAAGATGGTACTTTTCATTCCTCCGCAGAAGAAATTCATTTAGGGTTTGAACCCCGGCAATTGGCCAAGCTCATGAGTAATTGCGGCATCAACTATCTTTCCGATAATAAGGTATTTTCCATCAAACGAAATAACGAAGATTCAACTAAAGAATTTCCGGTCTTTTTACTGATAGCTCAAAAATAAAAAGCAGCTATCTTTAGGCTATTATTCCTTTCAAAAATGATAGCTATGGAAAATGAAACAGACATCCTGTTTATAACGGATGAATCGGGTTCCGTTCTTTTTGTGTCACCCACTGCAGCACAACTCGTTAACCGATTTCAAGCTGAAGATTTCTTAGGAATGAAAATCCAAAACCTTCTATCCTTCGAAGCAGACTATTCCATTGAAAAACCGAATAAAACAGAAAAAAAACATACTAGTTGCAAAGATTCAACGGGGAAATTGTATTCAGTTACGATTCATCAACTGAATAACACAACTGGAACATTCCGAACCTTGCTATTTCAACTCCAACCGCAGAAAATTGCTTTTCGGAAAAATGAAATCGTTCCAAATCATGCACATGCAGAAGTTGAATTCAGAAAACTATCTCAAGCCGTCGAGCAAAGCCCTGTAAGCATTGTTATTACGAATCTGAATGCTGAAATAGAATATGCAAATCCACGTGCTTGTCTCACAACTGGCTATTCCTATCAAGAATTGTTAGGTCAGAATCCCAGGGTACTTAAATCTGGACAAACGACTCCTGAAGAGTACGCTGATTTATGGAATACCATTTCATCAGGAAACGAATGGCGTGGAATATTTCACAATAAACGGAAAGATGGTGTTTTATACTGGGAATCAAGCAGTATTTCTCCAATCCATAATGAAAATGGAGAAATAACACATTATCTGGCTGTTAAAGAAGATATTACGGAACGTATCAAACAAGAAGCAGAGATTAACCATCTTAATCAAACCCTGGAAGAAAGAATTACCCTACGTACCGAAGAATTAAATAAATCGAATAAAAGCCTTGTCTTCCAAATCAAACAAAAAGAGCTCATTGAAGCAGAATTGATTCTCAAAACCAAAGAATTGGAGACATTCTTCTCTGTCTCATTAGACTTGATGGGAATTGCAAATCAAGAAGGATATTTCATCAAAATAAACAAAGCATTTTCCAATCTGCTGGGATATGCAGAAAACGAAATATTATCAAAACCATTCTTTTCCTTTTTGCATCCGGATGACATTTCTACTACAAAAACTGCAATGGCAAAACTCGCATCCAAAATTCCTGTTCATAACTTAGTGAATCGATACCGAACCAAGTCAGGGAATTATTGTTCTGTCGAATGGACTGCCTACCCTGCTGAAAATCGAATATATGCTGCGGCCAGAGACATCACCGCACGCATCGAAAGTGAAAGAAGATTACAACAAACCCGTAAAAACTACGAGAAATTTTTTAATACCATTGATGAGTTCATTTGGGTATCCGATAAGAATCTTCATATCCTCCATGCAAATCAAACAGTATTTAACCGACTAGAACTGGAATTGGATGATATAATCGGACACTCTGTCTATGATATCCATCCGCTGAATCGAAGAGAAGAAGTTATTAAATGCTTCGATGATTTATTACAGAATAGGGCAGATATATGTTCAGTTCCTCTGGTGACAAAATCAGGAGAGCTTATCCCCGTTGAAACCCGGCTCAAACAAGGTTTTTGGAATGATGAACCCGTCTATTTTTGTGTTAGTAAGGACATTACAGACCTTCAATTTTCAGAACAAAAGTTCTCCAATGCC